>CALUZP010000053.1 GCA_944325325.1 uncultured Desulfovibrionaceae bacterium | reverse complement strand
TGCTCGATATTGATTCCCAGATGAAGCTTATCCGGCGCGGCGCGGCTGAGCTGATTGACGAAGGCGAACTGCGCAAGAAGCTGTCCCGGGGGACGCCTCTGACCGTCAAAGCCGGATTTGACCCTACCGCCCCCGATTTGCACCTTGGCCACACCGTCCTTATCCATAAGCTCCGGCATTTCCAGGAGCTCGGCCATACTGTTGTCTTCCTGATCGGTGACTTCACCGGGCGCATCGGCGACCCATCCGGACGCTCGGTGACCCGTCCGCCTCTGACTGAAGAGCAGGTCCTCGCCAATGCCGAGACCTATAAAAAACAGGTTTTTAAAATTCTCGATCCTGAAAAGACAGTAGTCAAATTCAATTCGGAATGGCTGAACAAGTTCAGCCCGGCCGACTTCATCGGACTCGCCTCACGCTACACTCTGGCCCGCATGATGGAGCGCGACGACTTTGCCAAACGCTATCGCGAAAACACGCCCATTTCCATGCACGAAATGCTCTACCCCCTGTTCCAGGGATATGACTCCGTAGCCCTGAAAGCCGATGTGGAACTCGGCGGCCGCGATCAGACCTTCAACCTCCTGGTGGGGCGCACGCTCATGAGTCAGTACGGACTCGAGCCGCAGTGCATTCTGACAGTCCCCCTGCTGGAGGGGCTTGACGGCGTCCGCAAGATGTCGAAATCCTACGGGAACTATATTGGCATTGACGAGCCGCCGTCTACCCAGTTCGGCAAGACCATGTCCATTTCCGACGAACTGATGTGGCGCTACTATGAGCTCATCTCTTCCCGCTCGCTGGAAGAAATTGAGACGCTCAAAGCCGATGTGGCCTCCGGCAAGCTTCATCCCAAAAAAGCCAAGGAAGCCTTGGCCTACGAAATCGTCGAACGGTACCATGGCAAGGAGCAGGCAGAGGAAGCCCAACAGGAATTCAATGCTGTCTTTGCCAGTGGCAATGCTGTGCCCGACGATGCGCCAACGTATACCTGCTCCTGCGGTGAAGAAAGCAAGCCACCGGTATTTCTTGAAAAATCAGGCCTTGTTGCCTCACGTGGCGAGGCCAAGCGCCTGATTAAGGCGGGCTCGCTCAGCATTGACAAAAACCGTGTTGAGGATGCGGAAACACCTCTGCAACCTGGCGAGTATGTCATCAAACTGGGTAAAAAACGGTTCCTGCGCCTTACAGTGACCGCCTGATAACGCCGTTGCCAACGTCTGTAACAGCACCGGCCGTCCTTGCGGAGTTGTGCTGAATGCTGACGCACACGGCGCACTGAAAAGCTTGGGAGGTCTCCCCAACAAGGCAGGACCTCCCGTCTCTTTATATCACGCCGTTGCGGTACCTCCCGCATAAGATAGCGGCTCTTTCGCGCGTCTGCCGGCCCACGCCTCTGGAGAAAGCGTACAAGGCCGGCCGACCCGTGCCGGCCAGGACTCTCCTAACCACCTTGTAAATGGTATGTTCGATCCTGATCTCGTCTCGATCATCAAACGGCTGACCTTTGCCTTTGTCCCCCTGATGCTGGGAATCATCCTGCATGAAGTGGCACACGGCTGGATGGCAAACAGACGCGGCGATCCTACGGCTGCACTGATGGGCAGACTGACGTTGAACCCGATTCCCCATATTGACCCTGTGGGGCTCCTGTTCTTTGTCTTAACCAGCATCTTCAGCCCCGTGGTCCTGGGCTGGGCCAAGCCGGTTCCCATCAATCCGCGCAACTTCCGGAACATCACAAGCGACATTCTGGCTGTTTCCCTTGCCGGGCCAGTCACCAATTTTCTGCTGGCCCTGATCTCAGCAGGCTTGCTTAAACTCTTTTTATTTCTTCTGCCCTATCACGTGTGGCACACGGTACCCAGCTGGCAGTTTTTTCTGCTCATGCTCTATGCATCCATTACGATCAACTGCTCACTGGCCTGGTTCAATCTTATGCCCATTCCCCCCCTGGATGGCAGCAAAGTCGTCTGGAGCTTCATGCCCCCAAGAATGGGCTACCGATTCATGCAGCTTGAACGGTATGGCCTGCTGATTGTTTTTGTGCTTATGTTTGCTGGCGCGTTCCAGTTTGTCCTGACCCCTCTTGTCAATGGGACTGTCCAGCTTATTCTAACTCTTTTCGGCTTGTAACCTTTTGTATTCCTTCTGGAGGAATTGCGACCATGTCTCACGATCCCACTATGCGCACCGTCTCCGGCATGCGCCCTACGGGCCCGCTGCACCTCGGACACTATTTCGGCGCGCTGAAAAACTGGGTGCCCATGCAAGACAGCATGTCCGCCTTTTTCTTTGTTGCCGACCTGCATGCTCTGACAAGCGACTACGCCGACACCTCCCGGCTGCGCGGCTTTGTCCACGAGCTTGTACTCGACTGGCTCGCTGCCGGGCTTGATCCGGAAAAAAGCGTTATCTTCCAGCAATCCAAGGTGCATGAGCATGCCGAACTCGGTCTGCTGCTCGGCATGATCACTCCGGTAAGCTGGCTGGAACGCAATCCTACCTATAAGGAACAGCAGCAGGAGATCACCAACAAAGACCTTGGCAATTACGGCTTCCTTGGCTATCCCGTTCTCATGGCAGCTGACATTCTGCTGTATCGTCCCAAATGGGTGCCGGTAGGCCAGGATCAGCTCCCCCACCTTGAACTGACCCGGGAAATTGCCCGCCGCTTCAACGGGTTTTATGGCTCAGTCTTCCCTGAACCCGAAGCGCGCCTGACCCCCGCTGCCCGCTGTCCCGGCCTTGATGGCCGCAAGATGTCCAAGTCCTACGGAAATGGCATTTACCTGCGCGATACCATGGACGACATCGTGCCCAAGGTCCGCGGCATGTTTACCGACCCTGCACGCCTGCGCAAGTCTGACCCGGGTAATCCCGATGTCTGCAACCTGTTCCCGTACCACATCCTGCTGTCTTCGCCCGAAGAGTGTGCCGAAATCCGTGAAGGCTGCACCAAGGCTACACTGGGATGCGTGGAGTGCAAGAAGATTTTCATGCGCAACCTTGAAACCTTCCTCGAACCGCTCCATCAGCGCCGTGCAACCTACACGCCCGCGCAGATTGATGAAATTCTTGCCGATGGCGACAAGCGTGCCCGCGTCGAAGCCAAGGCGACTATGGATATCGTGCGCGAAGCCATGCATCTTTAACAGGTTTAGGCCCCTTGCATATTCCCCTATGCAAAGGGGCTGCCTGTCATGTTCGGCTCTATCAGAGCTGAACAGAGTTGTTATTCTGCAACATGCTGGTGCAATACCGCCGCGGTCGGCCTGGCGTTGCCGAAAGGCGTATCCTAATAACGCCGGCTGCCGTCAGGCGGCAGTATATCCCGGTTGCTTGCTGCTGCACAGCCGTTTGCAACAGGCTGTCAAGCATCCCGGAACAGGAGAGCTGCTCCTCCGGGCCGGATACGGAGCGGAATGTTTCACGCCTGCCTGAAAACAAGGCTTCAATACCGTCTCGGGATGTGTCCGCCGCACCCGTTATAAAACTGGCAGCGTAGCATTCTTCCGTTAAGCACCTGTTACACGTTGTGGCCACTCTGTCATACTCCGGGCTGCTGCCCGCGCGTGTCAGAATGCCCCGTCTGGACACACCATGCTTATCGACCGCCGCCTTATCACACACATCAACTGGGGGCTCCTGGCAACCCTGTTTGCGCTGTTCTCCATAGGGGTCCTCAACCTCTATTCCGCCAGCGGCGTCCGGCTTGAAGACGGTCTCAGTCTGTCCTCCTTCTACCAGAGGCAACTCGTCTGGGGTGCATGCGGCACAGTAACCATGCTGTGCGTCATGAGCTTCGACTATAAACGGCTGGCTAACATTTCGACACTGTTCTATGGGGTTGTCCTGCTGCTGCTGCTCATGGTGCCTCTGTTCGGTAAGGTCGTCTACGGTGCAAGACGCTGGCTTGATCTGGGTTTTTTCCAGCTTCAGCCCAGCGAGTTTGCCAAGATTGCTGTTCTTATCCTTGGCGCACAGCTGCTTTCCCAGGATGCCAATCCCCTGTCATGGACAAAGCTGGCCCAAATTCTTTGTGTCGGCCTTGTCCCAACAGCCTTTATTCTCTGCCAGCCGGATCTGGGCACCAGCCTGACCTTGCTCTTCATTCTCAGTGGTATGATCCTCTACCACGGCATCCGCCCAGCCGTATTCAAGACGTGCCTGATCATTATCCCTCTGCTGCTTCCCCTGGGCTGGTTTGCGATGCATGATTACCAGAAGCAGCGCATTCTGACGTTCCTTGATCCGTCAAATGACCCCCTGGGAGCAGGTTATCACATCACCCAGTCACAAATTGCCATCGGATCCGGCCAGTTCTGGGGAAAAGGCTTCCTGCAGGGCACCCAGAGCCAGCTACGCTTTTTACCTGAAAAGCATACGGACTTTGCTGTTGCCGTGTTCGGCGAGGAGTGGGGGTTTGTCGGCTGTATCGGCCTGCTCCTGCTCTACTGCCTTTTTTTACTCGCCATCTTCAACACCGTCCGCAACGCCAAAGATCGCTTTGGCAGCACGCTCGCCGCTGGTGTCTTTGTCTATTTTTTCTGGCAGATCCTCATTAACATGGGCATGGTTCTCGGGCTGATGCCGGTTGTGGGGATTCCACTGCCGTTTATGAGTTATGGCGGCAGCGCAACGCTGCTCAACTTTGCCCTTGCCGGACTTGTCCTCAATATTTCCATGCGGCGGTTTGTATTCAAAAGTTGAGTAACCCCTTACCGAGGAGCCCTCATGAATAAAGACGAAATCAGTGCCTTCCTTGGCGCAGGCACAGAGTATACCGGCGATCTGAGCTTCAAGGGCGCCGTACGCATTGACGGGATATTCAAAGGCAACATTCTCTCTGAAGGCGCCCTCATTGCAGGCAAGGAAGCCCTGATCCAGGGAGAGGCCAGGGTAGGGGAACTGATTTTGGCAGGTATGTTTGAAGGCGTAGCCCATGTGGCTCACCGGGCCACCATACATAAAGGAGGTGAACTTAAGGGAACCTTGTATGCCGGAGCACTTGTCATTGAGGAAGGCGGCAGGCTGAACGCTGAGATCCATGTACCTGACGGGCAGCCTTCCCCCGCGGAATGACATGACTGTTAAGGAATCTGCAAAAAAATGGGGGCGCGCAGTTGCATTTCTGTTGGTGTTTTGCTATTGTGAATGAAAGAACTTTCTACGCATGAAAGCTCTCGCATTCGCCTCTCTTGCTTTTCAGCAACTGTTCATGGGTGTTAGGCCAGCATGGCCCGCACGCCTGTGAAACAACTGGCGCTACTGCAGCAAACGGTTTGACATTGGGGGAAAATCGTAAGCTGCTGCTCCTATCAGGCGTGTATTGACTGTTCTTCAGTACGGGGAGAGTACTCGTGATCGATCTTGACCTGACTCTGTTCATCCAGCTCTTCAATTTCTTAGTCACCCTCGTAGTGCTGAACGTGCTGCTCATTCGGCCCGTACGGGAAATCATCCGTAAACGGCATGAAACGACAGCGGCTCTCACTGCTGAGGCAGACGGGTTCCTTGCACGCACCAACACGGCACTCGACAACTATGAGTCCGCTCTGCGAGCCGCGCGCGAAGAAGGCGGCGCTCTGCGCAGGCAGGCCCATGAAGAGGCCGAAAACAGCGGGCAGGCCGTGCTTGCCGAAGCGCATGCCGACGCGCACCGCGTGATTACCCAAAAGCGTGAGGCCACCATGGAAGAAGTCCGCAAGGGTCGCGAAGCCCTGCAGGCCGACATTCCTGCGCTGACCGCCGGTATCGTCGAAAAGCTCGTCGGTGCTCTTCCGAAGGCCCCGGCGCCAGCGCAAAACAAGCCAGAATCAGTGCCAAAGGCTTCAGCGCCAAGGCCGCAGGAACGCAAGACTGCCGCGCGTCCCAAGAAAAAGGCAAGGGCATAACAAGCCGTCTGTAACGGTCAATTTTCCCGTCAACGGGGGCATACCTTGAAAAATTTCGCCAGCTTTTTCCTGACTAGGGATGGTGCTGTAGCGCTGGGGACGTTGATCCTTCTTGGAGTTGTCTCCCACTTCAACACAGAGAATTCGAGCATCAACTTTCTGGCTCGGGTAGGAAACCTTATCGTTTTTCTGTATATTCTGTGGCGTGCGGCCGGAAAGCAGGTTCTTGGCTTCTTTGCTTCGCGCCGCGACGCCATTGCCGAGGAACTGAAAAGTCTCAAGCAGCGCCGGGAAGATGCAGAACGGAACCTGACCGAACTTGAAGCACGTCTTTCACACCTTGACGCCGAGCGCACGGCCATTCTTGAAGAAAGCCGCCGCCAGGCTGAGGCGCTGAAAGAGGGCATTCTGGTCCGTGCTCATGAGGAAGCGGCAAGCATCCGCGAACAAGCGGAGCGGGCTGCCGGTTCACAGGTACGCACCGAGCTTGCCGGCCTGCGTGCCGAAATGGCAGATGAACTCGCCAAAGCCGTGGAAACGGCCTTGCGGACAAAGCTTACGCCTGTCCAGCATGCGGCGCTCATCGACAACTCTCTGAAAAAGGTGGTGCTGCATTGACCGGCGACATTGTAGCCCGGCGCTATGCCAACGCGCTGTTTGCCATCGGCAGGGAACAAGGGCCCGAAGCGATGGAAAGCTATGGCCGCACGTTGGAAGGACTGACGGGCCTGCTTGACCAATCAAAGGATCTGGAACGGCTGCTGCGTGCGCCGGTTATCTCTGCCGGCGAGAAAAACGCTGTCCTCGACAAAGTGCTTGCAGGGCTTGATGCCAGCCCTATCATGCTCAGCTTTTGCCATCTTCTGGCGGAAAAAACACGGTTGCCGCTACTGCGCGCTATAGCGGACGCCTATAGAGCCCGGCTTGACGAAGTTCAGGGCGTCGTGCGCGGTACCGTGGTAACTGCTGTTCCTCTGGACAGCCAGCGTGAAGCTGAAGTGGCTGCAACTTTAGGCAAAAAGACCGGAAGCAAACTGGTTCTCGGTTTTGAGGTGGATCCGGACATCCTTGGCGGCATTGTGCTGCATCTGGGCAATACAGTCATGGATGCCAGTCTTAGGGCACAATTGCGTGCCCTCATCGACACCATCAAGAGGGGTGAGTAGCATCATGCATATCAATGCGGATGAAATCAGCAACATCATCAAGGAGCAAATCCAGAACTTCGAACAGCGCGTCGATGCCGTGGAAACCGGCACGGTGCTGTCCGTAGGTGACGGGATTGCCCGTGTTTACGGCGTGCAAAACGCCATGAGCATGGAGCTCCTGGAGTTCCCCGGTGGCGTACAAGGCATGGTGCTCAACCTCGAAGTGGACAACGTCGGCGTGGCGCTCCTCGGCGAGGATACGGGCATCAAGGAAGGTGATCCTGTCAAACGTACTGGCCGCATCTTCTCCGTTCCTGTGGGCGACGCCATCATGGGGCGCGTCCTGAACCCCCTCGGGCAGCCGCTTGACGGCCTGGGACCGGTGGAAACGACCGAGTTCCGTCCGGTGGAAGTCAAAGCGCCGGGCATCATTGCGCGTAAGAGCGTGCATGAGCCCATGCTGACGGGGATCAAGGCCATTGACGCTATGACGCCTATCGGCCGGGGGCAGCGCGAACTGATTATCGGCGACCGGCAGACCGGCAAGACCGCTATCTGCATCGACGCCATCCTCGCGCAGCGGGATTCGGACATCCATTGCTTCTATGTGGCAATCGGGCAAAAGCAGTCAACGGTAGCGCTCGTGGCAGACACCCTGCGCAAGTACGGCGCTATGGAATACACCACCATCATCTCTGCCTCGGCTTCTGAAGCCGCGCCTCTGCAGTACATTGCGGCATACACAGGCTGCACGATGGCTGAATACTACCGCGACAACGGAAAGCACGCCCTCATCGTGTATGACGACCTTTCCAAGCAGGCCGTGGCCTACCGCCAGATGTCCCTGCTGCTCCGTCGTCCTCCGGGACGTGAAGCCTACCCCGGTGACGTCTTTTATCTGCACTCTCGGCTGCTTGAACGCGCGGCAAAGCTCGATGACTCCCTGGGAGCCGGGTCGCTGACAGCTCTGCCCATTATCGAAACCCAGGCTGGCGACGTCTCCGCGTATATCCCGACCAACGTGATCTCCATCACTGACGGCCAGGTGTATCTTGAGCCTAACCTGTTCAACGCCGGCATTCGTCCGGCTGTCAACGTGGGTCTGTCAGTGTCCCGTGTGGGCGGCGCAGCACAGATCAAGGCCATGAAACAGGTTGCCGGCACGATGCGTCTTGATTTGGCGCAATATCGCGAGCTTGCAGCCTTTGCCCAGTTCGGGTCCGATCTGGACAAGAGCACCAAGCAGAAACTCGAACGCGGCGCCCGTCTGGTTGAACTGCTCAAGCAGCCCCAGTACCGGCCCATGCCCGTCAACGAACAGGTGGCCTCCATGTACGCGGCAACCCGCGGTTACATGGACGATATCCCGGTGGAAAACATCCTGGCCTTTGAACGCGACTATCTTGAGTACCTGCGTACCTCCAAGCCTGATGTGCTGGAAGACATCAAAACGCGTAAAGTGCTGGACGCCGATCTTGAAGGCCGCCTGAAAGACGCCATCATGGCGTTCAAACAGGGCTACAAGGCCTAAGGACGGATAGCCCATGCCCTCGCTGAAAGACGTCAGAAGCAAAATTGCCGGAGTCCGCAAGACCAAGCAGATCACCAAGGCCATGAACATGGTGGCCTCGGCGAAACTCCGTGGTGCGCAGGCCCGCATCGAACGATTCCGCCCTTACGCGGATAAGTTCTATGCCGTGCTGAGCGATCTTGCAGACAAGGCTGAAGGCACGGCCCATCCACTGCTGGAAGTGCATCCGGAAGCCAGAACAACGCTGATTGTCCTGGCAACCTCCGACAGGGGACTCTGCGGCGGGTTCAATGCGGGACTTGTTGCCCGCGGCTTGGCCATCGCCCGCCAGGCCCAGGCCGAAAGCCGGGCTGTGAAGTTCCTCTGCGTCGGCAAGAAGGGGCGCGAGGCCATCCGCAAGAATGGCTATGACCTCCTGACCTCCTATGTCGACGTCCTTGGCGACTTCGACTTCACCCTGGCCTCGGCCATTGGCAAGGAAGTGATCAGCGAGTATACCTCCGGCAGGGTGGACAAGGTCGTTCTTCTCTATGGACGGTTCGAGTCTGTGGCGCGGCAGGTGCCTACTGTCCTGCCGCTCCTGCCCGTGCAGTCGCAGCAGGATGACCATGACAGCGATACTGTCGACAGGGAGACGGCCGACTACACTTACGAACCCGATGTGGGCACGCTGCTCGGCGTGCTTCTTCCCCGGTTTGTCAACGTGCAGATTTACCGCAGCCTCCTCGATACCTCCGCCAGCGAAAATGCTGCACGGATGGCAGCCATGGATAACGCTACGCGCAACTGCGACGAAATGACCGGGGCCCTGACTCTCCTGTACAATAAGACCCGTCAGGCCTCCATCACCAGCGAACTCATCGATATCGTCGGTGGCGCGGAAGCCTTACAGTAACAGGCACGGCCCTAAGGGAGCATTCACTACATGAGCAACAACATCGGCAAAATCGTTCAGGTCATCGGCGCAGTCGTTGACGTGGCGTTTCCCAGCGGCCAGCTTCCCAGTATTCTGACCGCTCTGGAAATCAAAAATCCCAACAACGCCGACGCCCCAGACCTCATCTGCGAAGTGGCCCAGCACCTTGGTGACAACGTGGTGCGGACCATCGCCATGGACGCCACGGAAGGCCTTGTGCGCGGCATGGATGCCGTCGATACCGGGCGTCCCATCATGGTGCCTGTGGGCAAGGCCTCGCTGGGCCGTATCATGAACGTCGTCGGACGTCCGGTTGACCAGCAGGGGCCCATCGATACACAGACGTATCTGCCCATTCACCGTGAAGCCCCCGACTTCACAGAACAGAACACTTCGGTCGAAGTGCTTGAAACCGGCATCAAGGTCGTGGACCTGCTTGTGCCTTTCCCCAAAGGCGGCAAAATGGGCCTCTTTGGCGGCGCCGGCGTGGGCAAGACCGTTATCCTCATGGAAATGATCAACAATATTGCCAAGCAGCACGGCGGGATCTCCGTGTTTGGCGGCGTTGGAGAACGGACCCGCGAGGGCAACGACCTCTACCATGAAATGAAGGATGCCGGCGTTCTGGACAAGACCGCACTTGTCTACGGACAGATGAACGAACCTCCGGGAGCCCGCGCCCGTGTGGCCCTTACCGCCCTGACCTGCGCCGAGTACTTCCGCGACGAAGAAAACCAGGACGTGCTGCTCTTCATCGACAACATCTTCCGGTTCACACAGGCCGGCTCTGAAGTGTCCGCTCTGCTCGGCCGCATGCCTTCAGCCGTGGGCTATCAGCCCACGCTTGGCACCGACCTTGGCGCACTGGAAGAACGCATCACGTCGACGAACAAGGGCTCGATCACCTCGGTACAGGCCGTGTATGTGCCTGCTGACGACTTGACTGACCCTGCTCCGGCCACGACCTTCTCGCACCTTGACGGAACGCTCGTGCTTTCCCGGCAGATTGCAGAACTGGGCATCTATCCTGCGGTGGACCCGCTTGACTCCACCTCCCGTGTACTTGACCCCAATATCGTGGGGGAAGAACATTACCAGGTGGCCCGGCAGGTGCAGCAGGTTCTCCAGAAGTACAAGGAACTGCAGGACATCATCGCTATTCTCGGCATGGATGAACTGTCTGATGAGGACAAGCTGACTGTGGCCCGTGCACGCCGTATCCAGCGCTTCCTGTCCCAGCCGTTCCATGTCGCCGAAACCTTCACCGGCACGCCAGGCGTGTATGTGAAACTTGAAGACACCATCAAGGGCTTCAAGGGAATCTTGAACGGCGATTATGACAATCTGGCTGAAGGCGATTTCTATATGGTTGGCGACATCGAAATGGCGCTCGCCAAGCATCGCAAGAGCCAGGAAGCCAACAACTAGGAGTGCTGTATGGCAGCTTCGCTCCAGCTTGAAGTGGTCACACCCGACGGAGCCGTGCTCAACACGGGGGCCGACTATGTCGGTGTTCCCGGAGTAGCCGGTCAGTTTGGTGTCATGCCGGGCCATGTGCCGCTTCTTTCCGCTCTGGC
>CALUZP010000052.1 GCA_944325325.1 uncultured Desulfovibrionaceae bacterium | reverse complement strand
GCGGGAATGCCCGGTACGCGTGGCGATGCGCCCGTCAAGCGTCGCCGCCATCTTGAGCAGGATATAGGGGCGATCGGTCGTCTGCCAGACAAGAAAATCGGCAATCAGATCCCGGCAGGCGTCTTCTTCGATCCCCATATCAACGCACACACCGTGGGCGCGCAATGTTTCCGCGCCGCCGCCAGCTTGAGGGGTAGGGTCAGCCATGCCCACAACGACATGACGGATGCCCGCCTTAAGTACGGCCTGTGCGCAGGGAGGCGTCTTGCCGGTATGATTGCACGGCTCCAGCGTGACAACCAGAGTGCAGCGGGCAGGATCAACGCCCTTTTGCCTGGCATCTTCCAGACAGCGGACTTCGGCATGCGCCTCGCCATACTTTTCGTGCCATCCTTCTGCTACGATGCGGCCGTCCTGAACCAGCACCGCACCCACGGTGGGGTTTGGGGCAACGGTCCAGCGGCCGCGTTCTGCAAGTTCGATGGCCCGGCGCATGAAGGGGGCAAATATTTCAGCGCTCATACCGGCTCCTTCGGCGCATCATGATGAGTTGAGACGCACACGCTTTCCGGTACGGCCGGAAGGCATTCACAGTGGACACCTGCTTCCTGAAGCATGCTTTCGGCAAGGGAATCTGGATAGCCCTGCGCGTAATAAATGGCTTTAACACCACAATTGATAAGCATTTTCGAGCAGATGAGGCAGGGCTGCGTAGTACTGTAAATTTCAGCGCCGGCAAGGGATATGCCATGCACGGCAGCCTGAATGATGACGTTCTGTTCGGCGTGCAGGCCGCGGCAGAGTTCATGCCGTTCCCCTGAGGGTACATGCAGCCGTTCACGCAGGCAGCCGCCGGCAACCTCGCAGTGGGCAACCCCGGCAGGAGCGCCGTTGTAGCCGGTGGCAAGGATGCGCCTGTCCTTGACGGCGATAGCCCCGACCTTGCGGCGCAGGCAGGTGGAACGCTCTGCGACCAGCAGGGCAATACGCATGAAGTAGTCAGGCCAGGCGATGCGGGGCATGTTTGTGTCCTTAATAGAGGAAATCGCGTGCCACCCCTTTCTCAGGGGTGACACGCCAGAGAAGGGCGTTACCAGGCAAACAGCGGGAACTGCCGCGCAAAGGTTTCCACTTCACGGCGGATTGCCGCAAGTTTCGTTTCATTGTAGGCGGCACTGATGGCAGCGTCAATCCAGGCTGCGACCTTGAGCATGTCGTTTTCCTTGAAACCACGCGTTGTCAACGCCGGCGTGCCCAGGCGGATGCCGGAGGTGACAAAGGGCGAGCGGGTTTCAAAGGGCACCGTATTCTTGTTGACCGTAATGCCGGCGGCGTCCAGCGCGTGTTCGGCGTCCTTGCCGGTAATGTTCTTGTTGTTCAGATCCACAAGCATCAGGTGGTTGTCAGTGCCGCCTGACACCAGGTTGAATCCGGCGTCGCTCAGCGCCCTGGCGAGTGTGGCGGCATTCTTGACGGTCTGCTGCTGATAGACCTTGAACGAAGGCTTGAGAGCTTCACCAAAGGCTACGGCCTTGGCCGCGATGATGTGCATCAGGGGACCGCCCTGGATGCCCGGGAAAATCTGACTGTTGATGGTCTTGCCCAGGCTTTCGTCGGCCAGAATGAGCCCTCCGCGAGGACCGCGCAGGGTCTTGTGCGTCGTGGTCGTCGTGATGTCGGCATAACTGATGGGTGAAGGGTGTTCACCCGTGGCAACAAGGCCGGCGATATGCGCCATGTCGACCATGAGCTTGGCGCCGACTTCGTCGGCAATGGCACGGAACCTGGCAAAGTCGATGATCCGCGGATAGGCGCTGGCTCCGGCAAGAATCAGGGCCGGCCGATGTTCCCGGGCCAGCTGGGCCAGTTCATCATAATCGATGCGTCCGGTTTCACGGTTGACACCGTAGGAGACGATATTGAAGAACTTGCCCGAGAAGTTCACAGGGCTGCCGTGAGTCAGGTGGCCGCCGTGGGAAAGGTTCATACCCAGCACGGTGTCGCCGGGCTTGATGAGCGAAAAATAGGCGGCCATGTTGGCCTGGCTGCCGGAGTGGGGCTGGGCATTGACATAGGTGCAGCCGAAAAGCTGCTTGGCGCGATCGATGGCCAGCTGTTCGGCGATGTCAACAAATTCGCAGCCGCCATAATAGCGCTTGCCGGGATAGCCTTCTGCATATTTGTGCGTAAGGATGGAGCCCATGGCTTCACGGACGGCCATGGAGACAAAGTTTTCAGAGGCGATGAGCTCAAGCTTGCTCATCTGACGGTCGCCCTCAAGGCAGATGGCCTTGGCGAGCTCGGGATCCTGCAGCAGTAACTGATCCATGATAAGACCCTCGTGGAGGTTGAAGGATGGCAATGTCAGGCGTCGTACTTCTTGAAGAGGACGCTGCCGTTGGTACCGCCAAAGCCAAAGGAATTGGACAAGATGAATTCCGGATTCAAGAGCTTTGGACCATCGGCCATATAATTGAGATCACATTCAGGATCGGGGTGGGTGAGGTTGATCGTTCCCGGGAACATGCCTGTATGGAGGCTCAGAACCGAGAAAACAGCCTGTACCCCGCCAGCGGCGCCGAGAAGATGGCCGATTTGTGACTTGTTGGCAGTGATGGCCAGATCGTAGGCGTGCTTGCCGAAGACTTTCTTCAGTGCGCGGGTTTCACACAGATCGTTGAGCTGGGTGGACGTGCCATGTGCGTTGATGTGCCCTACTGCTTCAGGTGCTACGCCCGCGTCGTCCAGGGCGTTGCGCATGGCCATAGCCATGCCTTCGCCGGATTCTTCAGGCGCGGTCATGTGGTAGGCGTCAGCTGAAGCACCAAAGCCGACGACTTCGGCATAGATGGTAGCTCCGCGGCGCAGGGCTGAGTCCAGCGTTTCCAAGAGCAGCATGCCCGTGCCTTCGCCCATGATGAACCCGCTGCGGGTTTTGTCAAAGGGACGCGAGGCGTGGGCAGGATCGTCATTGTGCGTGGTGCACAGCGCCTTGAGCGCTGTAAAGCCCGAAATGCCCATGGGAGTGATGGTTGCTTCCACCCCGCCGGTAATCATGGCGTCACAGCGGCCCAGCAAAAGCTCGGAGAAGGCGTGGCCAATGGCATGGGTGGCCGAGGCACAGGCGCTGGTCAGCACCATGTTGGGCCCCTTGCAGCCCGTGAAAATAGAAATATGGCCTGGTGCCATGTTCGAGATGAGCATGGGGATCATGAAGGGGGACACGCGGCTCGGGCCGGATTCCATGAGTTTCGTATGGAATACTTCAATGGTGTGCAGGCCGCCGAGGCCTACACCGAGAATGGTGCCCACTCTGTAGGCGTTTTCGTCATTAATGACAAGCCCGGACTGCTTCATGAGTTCCAGCGCGGCAGCAACGCCAAGCTGAGTAAAGCGATCCATGCGCTTGAGCTGCTTGGCAGGGACGCCAAAGGTTTCCGCGTTAAAGTCCTTGACTTCCCCAGCGATAGTAGCGTCGAAGCCCGTCGTGTCGAAGAGGGTGATGGGCGCGATGCCCGACTTGCCGGCGAGCAGCGCCTCCCAGCTTTCGGATGCGGAATTGGCGAGAGGGGTGATGGCGGAATAGCCGGTGACAACAACACGTTTACGTTCCATGACAAAACCTCGTCGCGGGGACAGTTGTAAGTTCCCGGGGGGAAGCTCCCGTTCCGGCCTGGTGTCGGCCGGCTGGACGGGCGCCTATAAAAACATACCGGGCGCCCTATGAACAATCACAGGACGCCCGACAAATTCAGCCTCAGTCCGAAACACGCGGAACCCGGCAGGAGAACCGGTTTCGGATTGATTGCCGCCGGAGGCAAAGTCCGTGCGATACGTCATGACGCGCAGAGCCGCCACGACGCCGCAGGAAAAGGCATGGATGGCTCCTTGCCGATGATCCGCAGGATCACGCAAAGCCGGACGACTCTGCCAAAAGCAATGACAGCCTGCCTACTTGGTATGCGATTCCACGTAGGCGATAGCGTCCTTGACCTTCAGAATCTTCTGGGCGTCTTCATCCGCGATTTCCACGTTGAAGGCTTCTTCCATAGCCATGATCAGTTCGGTCAGATCCAGCGAGTCAGCGCCGAGATCTTCCACAAACGAGGCTTCAGGCTTTACTTCTTCAGCGGAAACGCCGAGCTGTTCCATGATGATGCTTTTGACTTTTTCTTCAACGGACATGGGGGATCCTCCCGAGTTGGTTTCAGCAGTACATGCCGCCGTTAACAGCGAGCACTTGCCCGGTGATGTAACCGGCTTCCGGCGAGGCCAGAAAAGCCACGGCCGCAGCTACATCTTCCGGCGACCCCGGACGCCCCAGCGGAATCTGTGCAGCAAACGCCTTGCGCACATCTTCGCTGAGTCCGGCGGTCATGTCAGTTTCAATATATCCGGGTGCTACCGCATTGACGGTAATGTTGCGCCCGGCAAGTTCCTTAGCCGCCGATTTGGTCAGGCCGAGCAGGCCGGCCTTGGCCGAAGCGTAGTTTGCCTGACCGGCATTGCCGGACTGGCCGACTACAGAAGAGATGCTCACAATGCGACCGTGACGCTGTTTGGCCATGATTTTGGCGGCCTCGCGCAGACAGAGAAACGCTCCCCGCAGATTGACGCCGATCACGTTGTCAAAGTCTTCATCTTTCATTCGCAGAATAAGGCCGTCCTTGGTGATGCCGGCGTTGTTCACCAGCACGGCAAGATCGACCTTGTCCTTGATTTCTTCCTTGAAAAAGTCAGTCACTGCAGCGCTGTCGCCCACATTCAGGCGAAAGGCCCGGGCCATGCCGCCGCTGGCAATGACGCGATCGGCGACGGCCTGGGCTTCTTCAGGCTTGCTGACATAGGTAAGAAAAACTTGAAGGCCACGGCGGGCCAGAGCCTCGACAACAGCCTTGCCAATACCGCGGGAACCGCCGGTCACCAGCGCTGTAGGAACAAGTTCAGCCATGTGACGTCCTTTTTGCTGTCAGGAATGCCCGTATATAAAACAAGCGCAAATGAAATTCAATGAATAAGTAGGGCCGTCAGCCAAGACCGCACAAGGCGGCCAGACTCTGAGGAGCGGCAGGGCAGCCAGCCGCTCCTTAAGGCAAATTAAAATTGCAGTACAGCAGCGCCCCAGGTAAAGCCGCTGCCAAATGAAGCAACAAGTACCTTCATGCCCGGCTTGATGCGTCCCTGACTGAAGGCCTCGGCCATGGCCAGGGGAATGGAGGAGGCCGAAGTGTTGCCATAGCTGCCTACATTGGCAAAAACCTTGTCATCTGCAAGTCCAAGGCGGCTGCCTACTGCTTCAATGATACGCAGGTTGGCCTGGTGCGGGATGAACAGATCCACATCTTCAATGCCAAGCCCTTCCTGTTCCAGCACCTCGCGCGAAATGGACACCAGCGCGCGTACAGCATGCTTGAAGACTTCACGGCCCTGCATGGTCACAAAGAAATGTTCGTTGACCGGCTCACCCAGAGTATAGGGATCGTGTGTGCCTCCGCCTACGCAGATCAAATCCCAGCAGTCCGTGTCGCTGGAACACCGGATGCTCCCCAGTCTGGCTGAAAGGTGGCCCGGAGTGTCAAGCGGCCGGGCGGTTGCAAGGCTTGCGCCTGCGCCATCGCCAAACAGAACGCATGTGCTGCGATCCTGCCAGTTCAGGCGGCGGCTCAAGCCTTCTGCCGTGACAAGCAGGATGCAGGCCTGCGGATCAGCGCACAACAACCCCTGGCAGACGTTCAGCGCATAAATGAATCCCGTGCAGGCCGCATTGATGTCAAAGGCAATGCAGTGACGCAGCCCCAGCTTCTGGGCGACAACACAGGCTGTGGATGGGCTCAGGTATTCGGGAGTGCAGGTGGCGACAACGACATGGGTGATGCGTTCCAGGGCAACGCCGGTATTGGCCAGCGTCTGCTGGGCAGCCTTGACGGCAAGATCGGAAGGCTGTTCATCCCCGCTCAGGAAGTGCCGGTTGCGGATGCCCGTGCGCGTGACAATCCATTCGTCATTGGTATTGGTCAGCTGTTCCATGTCAAAGTTGGTGACAACTTTTTCAGGGACACAGGTGCCGAAGCCGGACAGGTACAGAGAATGACTGGAAAAAGCAGAAGAATCAGCAGGAGCGTCCATAGCGGGTCAGTTCCTCATTTTCACTGATGGCCTGCATGAGGCGTTCGTTGGTCTTTTTCTCGACAAACATGGCCGCCATGCGGATGGCGTTACGGATGGCTTTGGCATTGGACGCCCCATGACAGACAATGGCAATGCCACGCAGTCCAAGCAGGAGAGCGCCGCCGTATTCGGCGTAGTCAACAATTTTGGCAAAGTTGCGGAAAGCCGGCCGGGACATGTAGGCGCCCATTTTTGACATGAGGCCGGCATGCAGAAGTTCGCGTTTGAGAATGCGGCAGAGGGCAGAGCCGAGTCCCTCGCTCAGTTTCAGGGCAACATTGCCCATAAAACCGTCGCATACAGTCACATCGACGTTGCCGTTAAAGAGATCGCGTCCCTCGACATTGCCCACGAAGTTGAGGTTTTCGACCATCTTCAGCAGTTCGTAGGCTTCCTTGACTTGCAGATTGCCTTTGCCTTCTTCCTCGCCAATGCTCAACAGCCCTACGCGCGGGTTTTCACAGTCGAGCAGATCGCGCGAAAAGGCTTCGCCCATGAGACCGAACTGAAAAAGATGATAGGGCTTGCAGTCCACAGTGGCACCCACATCCAGAAGGATGGTGGGATTTTTTTCTGTGGGCAGCACTGAAGCCAGCGCCGGGCGCTCCACACCAGGCACCCGGCCCATGATGAACATGCCGCAGGCAACGGTTGCCCCGGAATGACCGGCGCTGATCACACCATCAGCTGTTCCGTTCTTGACAAGACGGCAGGCTACCTGAATGGATGCATCCTTTTTGCGGCGCAGGATGTCAGAAGGCTTTTCGTTCATCAGGGCGACTTCCGAAGCCTGCACAATATCCAAATCAAGTCCGCTCGTATCGTACTTGGCCAGTTCGGCGGAAACGTCCTCTTCCCGGCCCACCAGAAGAATGCGTGCGTCAAGTGTTCTGGCTGCGTCTACCGCTCCGGCAACAACCACAGAAGGGCCAAAGTCACCCCCCATGGCGTCAATGGCAAGAACCGTCTTGCGCTGAGGGGCGGTTGAAACAACAGAGGAGGCGACAGGCGCAGGCTCTGCACTGGGTATGACAGCTTCCTTGACAGATTCCTGCCGTGAGGCTGCTCCATCCGTCGTGGAGGAAGATTGCTCAAGGCTCATTGCGTTCCTCTGCAAGACCTGGTTGGAACGGCGCTGAAGCAAAGGCCGTTGGTAAACCGGTTAAAGATTTTGCCATCAGGGGTGTGCCGGATACGGCACATGGCCGGACAACGTTACGTCAGCAGCACCTTTGCGCCGGTACGACAAAAACCACGCATACCGACAACCCCAGAATCTGCTTTTCAGTAAGGAGAAACTGGAGCTGCCGGCGCGATGCCTGCGGACGAAATAGTGATGCTTGTCACGCCCGCAGAGTTGCTACAGGCAGCATCAGGCATATTATTCTTCAGCGTTGTCGGCTTTCTTTTCAACAACCTGACGGCTTCTGTAGGTGCCGCAGGAGGGGCAAACCGCATGAGGAACCGTGGGAGCGCCACAGGAGCAATAAATCACCGTGGGCTTTGCCACACGATCGTGAGAGCGACGCATGCCTTTTTTGGAGTGGGATTTCTTGTTCTGCTGAACGGCCATGATCGGCCTCCTTATGAGCTGCGGACTTGCCGCAGAGAGTTATTGTTTTCTGGTCGGAGTAAACAGTTTCAACGCTGCGAGTCGGGGGTCGCCCTCTTCGGTCGCACAGGAGCAATCACCTTTGTTCCGGTTGTGTCCGCACACAGGACACAACCCCTTGCAATCCGGGCGGCACAATGGCTTGACAGGAAGTGCAAGCGAAAATTCTTCCCAAAGCAGAGCCTGGGGATTGAACTGTGCTACACCATCCTTTATCCGGACAACTTCCTCATCGGGAACGTCATCAGAGCTGAGCCGTTCCTGTTGGGACGCTCTCTCAGCGTCATGCTCTACAGGGAAAGGCTCAAACGTTTCAAAATCACTGTTGATGACGATTCTTGCATCTTCCGCACAACGATTGCACGGCAGGCTTACCTCACCACGCAGCGTTCCCCGGATAAAACAGCCGTCAACGCCATCACCATGGTGCGGCACAACAAACAGCTCTGCTTCCAGTGGCACAAGGATCCTGCACGGAATGCCAAATTCCTGCAGTGGAACAGTCCATATCGCGGGATCATCAAAGGTGAGCCTGCGCCCCTCAGCGGGCAAGTCGGACATAGCAAGCCACATGCTATCCTCGTCACCATAGTAACCTGGTTGAACCAGAGAGTTGACGTCAATAACCGTCATGCACAAGCCATTGCTTATATCCGCTGCTGTATTGGATGTCAAGGCGTTGGAATATGTTCCCTTTGAAAAGCCGTTTTGGGCGTATCCAGAACGGCTTCAGTGCGCTTATGGGGGTGAACGTGTGTTTTCAGCCCGGGTTGTACGTTCAAGCTGTATTGCGCAGGAGGGGCGGGCGGTTGGTGACGCGTCGTCTGTACGCTACTTGTGATGGAGCAGTCTGTGCCGGGCGCGAAAAGCCTGTTGCGCCCCAGCGTCCGTATGTAAACCTCTTTGGGAGAGGACTGTTCCGCTGCAGCGTTTGCGTCTGTATGCCTTCGCCTGCACACCTTGTAAAGCCAGTTGATGTATCAGCCCCGCAGGCGGATGTGATTTCTGGCGTACACAGTCATGGGCTTTGCCAGGCGCGTCTGCTTGATTGTCCAGACCGGTTCCCGGCTGGCTCTTCAGCAGCTGGGCGCAGTGTCTTGAGAGGAATGTGAGCAGCTATTCTTCCATCTGGAAGTCGACACGGATTTTGTACATTCGGGTTGCAGGCAGGTTCAGCACGCGGATGCCGGTGCGTTCGCTAATGCCGGCGAGCAGCTCCTGCAGCGCCTCGGAAGATGGAGCGATGACAGTAAACCAGACATTGTAGTGATGGTTGCGCAGGTAGTTGTGCGTGACACCAACGTGGCTGTTGACTTCAGCGACGAAGGCGTCAAGACGTTCCGCTGGAACGCTGGCTGCGCATAGTGTGGAAGTAAATCCCAGAGCATTTGACCGGAAGTTGGCCCCGAGCCGGCGAATGATGCCCCGGCCGCGCAGCGCGCGTACCCTGGCCAGCGCTTCAGCCTCGGTAAGCTTCAGTTGCCTGCCCAGCTCAGCATAGGGGCGGGAGCAGATGGGAAAACCTGTCTGGATGATGTCCAGAAGCCGTTTGTCGGTCGTGTCCAACTGGGAAGAAGCTGAGCTCATGGCAGCGTCCTTGCAAAGGCAATGTCTGCAGCGCGTGGAGGCGCATTGACAGTGGCGGAAACAGGGCTGCCCTGACCAGCAATTTCTGGGCAGGGCAGATGGTTGTGACTAACGAATGATCGTCTGGTCGCGGTCAGGGCCCACAGAAACAATGCTGACGGGAATGCCGGCAAGCTCTTCCAGACGGGTGACATACGACCTGGCCGCGGCAGGCAGGCTGTCCCATGTGCGGCAGGCGCTCAGATCATCATCCCAGCCCGGTACTGTTTCATAAATGGGACGGACTGCGGCAAGCCCTTCACTGACGGTCGGGAATCCTTCGATCCGTTTGCCGTCCTGCTCGTAGGCCACGCAGATGTTGATCTCCTTGAGGCCGGAAAGGACGTCCAGCTTGGTCAGGGCAATATCTGTCAGACCGTTCAGCAGGACGCTCTGGCGCAGCACAACAGCATCCTGCCAGCCGCAGCGCCGCGGGCGGCCCGTTGTTGCACCGAATTCACCACCCCGCTCGCGCAGAAGCTGGCCTGTGGCATCTTCCAGTTCGGTGGGAAAGGGGCCAGACCCTACGCGTGTAGTATAGGCCTTGGTGATGCCAATGATCCGGTGCAGCAGCTGAGAGCCGATGCCACTGCCGGCGGCAGCGTTGCCGGCGACTGTGTTGGACGATGTGACAAACGGATAGGTGCCGTGATCGATGTCGAGATGGACGCCCTGGGCGCCCTCGAACATGACGTTTTTTCCCTGTGCACAGGCGTTGTGAATTGCTGTGGACACATCGGCCAGATAGGGTACAAGGCGTGCTGCGACGGCATTGACCTGAGCAAACACCTCTTCAGGCTGCATTGCGGGCATGCCATACAGAGCAAGCAGTGCGTTTTTTTCCTTTAATGCTGCCGTAATTTTGGCCTTCAGAAGATCTGGGTTGGCCAGATCGCAGGCGCGGATACCTGTACGGGCGACCTTGTCTTCGTAGCAGGGGCCGATTCCCCGTCCGGTGGTGCCGATTTTGCCGGCGCTCAGATGCTTTTCCCGAGCCTGATCAAGCGCCTTGTGGTAGGGCATGATTAGCTGGGTTTTATAGCTCAGTTTGAGGCGGCTGGGCGAAACATCGAGTCCCTGTTTCAACAGAGCGTCCAGTTCCCCTATGAAATCAATTGGATCGAGCACAACGCCGTTGCCAATAAGGCAGATCTTACCGGGATGCAGAATTCCGGAAGGAACCAAATGCAGCACATACTTGGCACCGTCTACAATCACCGTGTGGCCCGCGTTGTTGCCACCCTGAAAACGGACAACCAATTCAATATCTTTGCTCAGCAGATCGACGATCTTCCCTTTGCCTTCGTCACCCCACTGGGCGCCCACAATAACCACATTGGACATAGAATATCAGCTCCTTCAAGCAGATCGGAGTCGCCCCCCTGCACTGTGCGGGAGGGTACGCATAGGAAGCCTTAAATAAGGATACATAACGGACAGCGCATCCGTCAATGGTATCCAGGCAGTCAATAAGAGAAATTTCAGTAGTAAGGGATCCTATCAACTTGAAATAGCAATGTTTTGTCTGAAACAGCCGTCATAGTCCGTGTTGCTCCGCTGTTGCTTGTCGGATGTTATCTGACGCAGTTATAAGAAAATTTTCACATGACGTGGCTGCATACTGCTCCAGGAAAAGAGGGTGGAGCAGAGGACAGTTGCTTTATGCGAGACGCGGCAGCATCAGCACAAGGAGCCTGCATGGTTCCGCACTGTGTGCGCCTGGCCGCATGGGCAAATGGCAAGCTTGCATGCAGCCATGCAGAAATTTTTCCGGGTGTCGTTTTAGCATGTTGTCCCTGGTTGTGAGCGCTGTCGGTGGCGTCTGAACAGGGGGAAGAAACGGATTTGCCATACACGGGGGGGGCGGTTTGCGCGAGTAATAGGCGCATGTCATTCGCCATGCTGCTCGGAAAAAACTGCAGGACTCCACCGCTGAGCAGGAGTTACAGGTTACTGGCCTTGTGCTGTTTCTTGCCAGTTTGGCCGGTTCCCGGAACATGCTGCAGGGCTGAGCAGGTTCGTTCTCAAAGGAGGTCTTCTCAGGGACTGGCCGGACGAGATGTCCGGTCATGTCCTCAGACGGGGCTGCACAGCACGGCTCAGCAGTTCGCGTTTAAGCACAGATGAAGCAGGGGAAAGGGGCGTCCCTGCGCATCCAGCGCTGAGCGCCCGACAAGCTTGAAGCCTCGACGCTGATAAAAGGCTTGGGCGGCGGGATTTTGTTCGTTGACGTCGACAGTAAGAGGGAGTCCGCAGTGGTGCCTGGCAAAGTCGATCAGCGCGGATCCCATGCCAGTCCTGTGCCAGCGCGGATCAACAAACAGCATAGCAATGTGGCGTCCATCCAGTCCCATAAATCCAGCTGGCTGCCTGTTTGTGTCAATGACCCACAGCTCGACATGGGAGAAGTATGCGGGGATCTCGGTACGCAACGCAGCGATAGCCTGATCTGATAAAAAAAGATGTGTCGCGCGCACAGCCCGCTCCCAGATCCTTAGCAGGTACCCGTAGTCGTCGGGGCAGGCGTATCGGGGGCGGGAGAACACGACCGAGCTGACTCGGATGTCAGTCTGACTGGCTGGATTTGTGTCTGTCATGAAAAATTCTTATCTGGCAGCAGCAGGGTGTTCTGTGTTCCGGTGGGAAAGTATGCCCTTGTTCTGCTGAGTCGTTGCATCGGACGTACGGCGATCCTACTCAGTATCTGTGTCCGTCTCAGGTTTCTTGCGGGGAACGAACGGAATGATGGTTGCGCGGTGTGGCGCTTTGGAAGGCTCGTGTCTGGGCGCGTGCTGGGGCTCAAGCAGAGCCTGGGCAAGACGGGAGGAACTGGAGACTGGAGCGTCAGGCCGTGCTGCAGAAGGTTTGGAGTTGGCGACAAGCTGATGATTGAGCAGCTGGTTCTTCCAATGCTTGGCCTGAATGAGGCCGAAGATCAGTACGGCTTCCTCCCAACGGCGGGAGGGTTCAAACCGGGAAACAATGGCAGCGTATTTGTCCCAAAGGGACATAAGGGACGCTTCATCCATGGCGTCAAGCTGACTGGCCAATTTTTGCAGGAGGTGTTCCATAGCATGTATTCCTGAAGGTTGAGGACAGGTTGCGAATGGCGTTACCGGGAGCGGATTCGGTGGAGTTCGATGGCTATAGGGTAGGAGACTTCCTGGGAGAAGGCACGGTTCCTGGAGGTGTCTTTGTTAATGCGATCCCCCAAAGGAGGGGGATGTCCCCCAAAGCAATTTTTCCAGAGCACCAGCAGGGAGGTACCCGGAGCATGTCTCTGATACGGACACAGCGAAATTGCGGGGTACAGTCCCGTCAGACACCTTCAACATTCACAGATTGTCTGTAGTCGGGGGAAGCAAAGGAAGCATTCTTCTCATGCCTGTCCCAAATTTCTGTGCTGAGTCGATCGTAAATTCTGCAAGCAGTAAGATGGCGTGGCCGGTTCTAGATGAAAGAACTGGGTAGGGCTTGTCAAGAGGTTGAAAGGCATGCTGATGGAGCCGTTCTGATACAAAAAAACCCCGCAGTCAGAGGACTGCGGGGGGAATGGAACGAGTGTGTTGGTTAGACGCCGGCAACACGCAACCGCCCGAGCGCACGCGAAAGAGCTGCATGCGCGCGGGAGACATCGATGTTGGCGTCCCCCTGACGTGAGGCTTCGAGGCGTTTTTCTGCACGCATCAAGGCCTTGCGGGCGCGCTCAATATCGATATCCTGCTTGCGCTCGGCCGATTCAGCGAGAATGCTGACTTTGTTGTCAGACACTTCAGCAAAGCCACCGGAGATGAAGAGTTCAGTTTGTGTTCCTTCAAGCCGGTAGTAAAGCTCACCAATG
>CALUZP010000051.1 GCA_944325325.1 uncultured Desulfovibrionaceae bacterium | reverse complement strand
GGCTACCCGCGCCCGCGCGTCTCGCTGTGCGGGGGGGTGGGGGGGGGGCCGGGGGGCGGGGCGGGCCCCCCTGCGCCGGGGGGTGTCCCCCCCCCCCCCCGGCTGTGGCGGCTGAGTCTTGCGGTCCATGCGCGCCGTTATCCCGCTGTGTCTGTCCTCCGGGTGTGTGGACGGGCTGTTATGGCGCATGAATGGCTTGACATTTTTGCAGGAGTCGGCTTGAGTTCCCCCCATGATGACAACAGCTTTATGGGTGGTGGCCGGTGCGCTGGGTCTGGCGCTGGGCATGCCTAATCCGTTGTGGCAGGGGCCGCTGCTGGCTCTGGTTTTTCCGCTGGCGCTGGTGCGGCTTGGCTGGGGGGATGGCGGCGTTGTGCCCCGGCGCTGGAGTGCTGTGCGGCGCGGGTGGCTGTGCGGGGCGCTGGGCTGGGTGTGCGTGCTGTACTGGATTGCGGTGCCCGTGCATGAGTTCGGGATGCTGCCGTGGCTTCTGGCGTTGCCCTGTCCGGTGCTGCTGGGGCTGTATATGGGCGTGTACGGCGGGGCGTTTGCGCTGTGTGCGCGGGAGCTGGCCGTGTTGCGGGCGCCGTCCTGGGTGGCGGCACTGGTTTTGGGGCTGGGGTGGTATCTGCTTGAGTGGCTGCGCGGGTGGCTGTTCACGGGGTTTGCGTGGGCGCCTCTGTCGGCGGCGTTTGTCCCCTGGCCGGCGTTGCTGCAGGGGGCTTCTGTCCTTGGCGCGTACGGGCTGAGCGGACTGTTTGCGGGGCTTGCGGCGCTGGTAGGGCTGGGACTGTCGCAGGGGCTGCGGCGCGGCCTGCTGCTGACGGGCGTTGCGGCTGCGGGGTTTGCGGCGCTGTGGGCCGGTGGATGGAGCGTGCTTGACGGCGCTCCGGCGGAAGGGACCGGCGGTGTCGATGTGGTGTTGGTGCAGGGCAACCTCAATCAGAATGTGAAATGGGAGCCCGGCATGCAGCGGGCTACCATCGAGCGTTATCTGACGCTGTCGCGGGGGGCGCTGGACGCGCTGCCGCAGGACAGGGGCGCGGCGCTGCTTGTGTGGCCGGAGACGAGCATGCCGTTTGACATGGAGCGGGCGCCGGGATTTGTGGCTCCGCTGCGGGCGCTGTGCCGTCTGGAGAGGGCGGATCTGGTGACCGGATCCATCGGCATGGATGCGGTGACCCGCAAGTATCTTAACCGCGCCTACCTGATTTTGGCGGACGGCACGGACGGGGGGCTTTATGAGAAGGAGCACCTTGTGCCGTTTGGCGAGTACACGCCGCCGTTTCTGGATTTGCCGTTTTTGCGGCCTTTGCTGCAGGGCGTGGGCACGTTTGCGCCCGGCAGGGCCACTGCGCCGTTTGTGTTGAGCCGGAGCGCGTCGGAGGGGGGGCTTGTTCCAGGCCTTTTGATTTGCTATGAAAGTCTCTTCCCCGAGCTTGCCCGGGCCAGGGTGCGCGACGGCGCGAATGTGCTGGTCAACATCAGCAACGACGCGTGGTTTGGCCGCACCAGTGCGCCATGGCAGCATTTGCATGCGGCGGTATTGCGGGCGGTGGAATACGGCCGTCCGCTGGTGCGGTCCACCAACACGGGGGTTTCGGCCTTTGTGGACAGTCGGGGCAGGGTGGTTATGCACAGCGGCCTGTTTGTGGCCACGACGCTGCACGCCCGCGTGGCCCCCGGGACGGAGACGACAGTGTTTTACCGGCTGGCCCCGTGGCTGCCGGGATGCGCGCTGGCCGTGTGCGGCGCGCTGTGTGTGTATGTTGTCCGGCGCCGTGCGCGCCGTGAACGTTTTTCAGCGTAAGGAAGAATCATGTTGCAGCTTGCCGATTTGAAGTCCAGGACCGCGGCCCTTTCCCAACAGTATGACGCGTTGTGGAGGCGTCTTTGACCAGCCTGCTCATGCCGTGCGCCTCAAGGAGATTGAGGAGGAGCTTTCCCGGCCGGACGCCTGGGCGCAGCCGGACAAGCTGACGCCCGTCCTGCAGGAAAAGAGCCGGCTTGAAGCGAGTCTGGCACGGCTGTCGCGGCTGGAGTCGGCCTACAACGATATGAAGGACTGGCTCGGCCTGGCCCAGGATCTGGAAGAGCAGGGCGGCGACGCCGCAGAGCGTGAGGAGGCACTGAATTCCCTGAGCGCCCAGATCGACCGGCTTGCCGAACTGCTGGAGGAAACCGAAACTTCGCTCATGCTGTCCTGCGAGGAGGATCATCTGCCCGCCATCCTGGAAATCCATCCCGGGGCCGGCGGCACCGAGGCACAGGACTGGGCCGAGATGCTGCAGCGCATGTACCTGCGCTGGGCTGACCAGCACAAGTTTGCGGTGGAGGAACTGGACTACCTGCCTGGCGACGAGGCAGGGATCAAAAGCGTCACGCTGCGCATCGATGGCGAAAACGCCTATGGCCTGCTCAAGGGCGAGAAGGGTATCCACCGGCTGATCCGGATTTCGCCGTTTGACTCGTCAGGACGCCGGCACACGTCGTTTGCCTCGGTCGACGTCATTCCCGATGTGGGGCAGGAAATCGAAATCGACATCAAGGACAGCGACATCCGCGTGGACATCTTCCGCTCTTCCGGCCCGGGCGGGCAGAGCGTCAACACCACCTCGTCGGCCGTGCGCGTCACGCACATCCCCACAGGGATTTCTGCCCAGTGTCAGAACGAAAAATCGCAGCACCACAATAAGGATTCGGCCATGCGCATCCTGCGCGCCCGCCTGTATGAGCTTGAACTGCGCAAGCGCGAGGCGGAGCAGCAGGCCGAATACGCCGGCAAGAACGCTATCAGCTTCGGCAGCCAGATCCGGACCTATACCCTTCAGCCCTACCGGCTGGTCAAGGATCACCGGACCAATACCGAAATCGGTGATGTGGATGCCGTGCTCGACGGACATATCGACAAGCTCCTGCGCGACTACCTGCTGTCTTTGTGTGAAGGCGCAAGAGAAATGAGAATATTCCGCAAGAGAAATGAGAACGTGCCAGAGCATTTTTCATACTTTGGCACGTTTTTTGAATGAAGATTTTAGGGGCGCGGGCTGTGTGTCAAAACATACACGAAACCACGCCCATTTTTCAGCCCTCAATAATCCAGCCCGCGAAGTCCCCGAACCTGAAAACCTCCACGGCGTCCTCTCCCAGCTCTCCGGGATAAAGCGGTCGCTGGATTCCCGACAGGGAGAGTTCCTTTCTGACTACGGCTCCAGGTTCCGCCCCCTGGTCCAACTTGGAAGCCCAAGTCAGCCTTGCCAGGACAGTGGCCGGATAGCCACCGGGCGGCACCAGCTTATCAAAGACGATGATGGCCCCGCCGGGGCGTAGCTGCTGCCGCAGACGGGCCAGCAGTTTTCTGCGGGCGGGCACAGCAAGAAACATGAACACCAAAAAGGCCACAGCCACGTCGAAGGGCTTGTAGTCGAACCGCGTTATATCGGCCCGCAGTGCCCGTCCCGGCGCGTTGTACGCCTCCACCATATCCGGGCATTCATCCAGAGCCGTCAGCCGCGCACAACGTGCCTCAAGCGTGGGAGCCAGAACGCGCCCCACGTTTCCCGTGGACGCCCCAAGGTCATAGACCTTGCCTTCTTTCGGGATGTATTGCCGAGCTATCAGCCCCATAGCGGCGCTGGCCAGCTCATACCAGGGCAGTTGTTCCCGGACATGCCCGTCAAACTCTCCGGCAAAGCCGTGGAACGTCCAATCTCTCCCCTGACTCATACGTCCTCCAAGTTCAGCCTCAGCCGCTGGGAAAACGACTTGAGCGCCAGTCGGACAAGCCCCATGCGCTGACCGTCCGGGTACGGCAGGTCGAACTCAAAGCGCAGGCTTGCGGCCAATTCTCGCGGATGCCATGCCAGCGGCCTGCGGCAACGAACCGTCACCATGCCGTCGGATAATCCGGCTTCCACGGAGCCGAAATACCTGCTCCACAATTCCAGCCATTCCGCTTCCTCAAAGAACTTCTGCGCCTTGGGAGCCGTGGCTATATCCCCCAGAATCACGCCTTTTTCCATGTTCAACGGGAAATTGCACGCTCTGGATGCTCTCTGGCTCAGGGCTTCGCCATTTGTGAACCAGCTCCAGGAACTGCTTTTCGTACCGCGTGCTGCCGCGCATACCAGTGTTTCCGGGGCGCACAGGGCCGCCACGATGCGCAAAATGTGCTCCCTGTCCTCCGGGAACGGCACGCTGTTCAACACGCTGGAAACGAAAATGGCGCTGAATGGCGTACCTGCCCGCACGGCGGAAAGAAATCCCATGGCCGAAGCGCGCCCTTTTTCCCTGTTTACCGTGTCGCCGTCAGCGGGATACGGCTCAAACTCCGTCACGCGGATGCCCGCGTCCCGGAGCATCCTGGCTTCGTCGCCCTGTCCCGAACCGAAGTCCAGCACGCTTTCCCCGCAGGCGGCCTTCCATTTTCCCATGAAGGCGGCATCCAGTCGTACGTCGGAAAGCCGCTTGTGCCGGTACACCGGCAACACAAATGCCCGACCAAGATAGGTGCGATGCAACCATTTCCGCCGGAACGCGCCGTAGCGCAGAAAATCGGCATTGTCCCCCGTGAACCGGAAGTCCATGCTCAAAAGGTTCAACATGGCGCGTGCCAGTTCCGCCCGGTTTTCGTCCAGCGTGACCACGGATATTTCCTTCCGACCCTTGCGGGCGGCGGCTTCCAGCCTGCCCACGCCGTTGATGACCGTGCCGTCCGGCGTGGTTACGATGGGCAGATGAACGCCGAGGCGCGCCAGCATCCGGCCCACATTAGCGGCATGACGTACGAAGCGGGATACGTTGCGCCGGGCAAGAGGCGAGACTTCCCGCATCTCAGCGGCCATGCAGGGGAAGAAAGCCGGGCTGTCTGGAGAAATATCCGGCAGTTTTTCGGACAGGGAATGAACGTCAGCCCCGCGCAGGGCCGCGCTCATGTCCCGCTCTGTATCCTGTACGGCTATGTCATTGGTTGCCCGGTTGAACAGGATATTGATGCCGCGCCGCCTTTTTTCCGGCACGTCCACACGCAGCACGGGGACGCGGGTAATCCCCATGTCTACGGCCACGGCGTGCCGCTGATGGCCGGAGAGGATTTCCCCGTCCGTGGTCGCCACCAGCGGCAGCAGGAAGCCTAGCTTGCGAAGAGATAGCCGCACCAGTTCCAGGCGTTCCGCGTCGGCCTCTCGGGGATTGTACAGGGCGGGACGCAGGGCGGAAACGGGCAACAGTTCAATTCTGTTCATACCCCAGCCTCCGCAGGATTTCGGCTTTGATTTCCCTGTCGGTGAATCCCGCTCCAGTCATAAGCTCCGCTTCCCACTTTCTGAAAGCCTCACGCGTGACCGGGATACGGTAGGGTCCCACAATGATGATGGTTTCACTTTCCGATTTCTTTTTCGGAATCAGCATAAAGCGCTCCGTTCAGGCCGTCGGACGGCTCGGAGCGGGGGATCATGTCCCTCAGATGATTCAGCGTGCCGCAACGAGGGCACTTTATTTCCAGGTCGCGGGCGGTTCCTTTGCCCAGCAGCTTGTTGCAATGACCACAGCGGATTTCCTTCTTTTCCTGCATTTTCAACATTTCCAGCGGTTGCCCCATGCGCTACGCCATGCTAGACCATGCCTTGTCCCGCGTGGACAGACACGACAGGCGGAAACTCTGCAAGCGGCCTTTCTCCGCTTGTGGGGCCGTGGTGGGCTTCTCCCAAGCCCGCCGGTGGGGGCGTTGCCGCGCCCCCGCCTCTGTCAGCCCTCACTATGCCGGAAAAATCTACGCAAAGCCCGGAAACAGCGCGCTCCATGCGAAGGATTTTTCATGCGTTTTTTCTGAGACTCTTTAAAACTGGAATAGAATTGACGGCCTTTATCTTCAAACTGTTGCTAACATGCTGATAAACTGACAAAAGCATGTTGTAATTGCTATGTCCCATGATTTCCGCAATGCTTTTGATGTCGCCGCTTTCTGCCATACTTATTGTAGCAAAAGCATGTCTCAAGTCATACGGTCTTATTCTCCGGGAAATTCCAGCCTTTTCACATATTCTACGCCATGTCTCAGAAACTCGCTTCACGGGCTTGCCATGATA
>CALUZP010000050.1 GCA_944325325.1 uncultured Desulfovibrionaceae bacterium | reverse complement strand
CTCGGCCGCAGGCTTTGCCGGCGCAGATGACCCTCCATGCCCCAGAACCGGCGAGGGCAGCCTGTCACCACCGGGCGCCCCCATGGTCAGGCTGATCTGGATGACGGGCCTGTCCAGCTGGATGGGCGGCGATGACGGCCACAGCCAGATCACCGCCACGACAAGCGCGTGCAGGAAAATGGAAAAAAGCACACTGCCGAAATTCATGATGCGTCAAGCCCCACAGGCCGTTCAGCGTGTTGCGCGGGCGGCGTTCTTGGTGTCGGTCGTCGCGCTGCCGGTGTCGCGCTGGGCGACCATGCCCAGTTTGTCTATCCCGGCCGCGCGGATGCGGCCCATAACATCGACAACCACGCCGTACGGCACTTCCTTGTCAGCCTGAAGAAACAGCTGCTTGTTCTGATCCTTGACGAGCAGGGTCAGCTTCTCTTCCAGTTCTTCAAGAGGCACCGCATAGGTGTCCAGATAGATGGCGCCGTCACTGCGGATGGTCATGACCATGTTTTCCTGCTCGGCAGGCAGGTTTTCCACATGGGTCGTCGTGGGCAGATCCACTTCAAGCCCTTCGGACATCATGGGGGCAGTCACCATAAAGATGATGAGCAGCACCAGCATGACGTCCACAAAGGGCGTCACATTGATTTCTGATACGAGCCGGCCTTTGCCGGAAGACGAAGATCCCATGGCTCTCCCGTCCCCTATTCGGCTCCGCGCTGAGCAGGCCTGGTCGCATTGATTTCGCGCTGGACACGGTTGAGGAACATGCCGGCAAAGTTGACCAGCGTCGTTTCAAGCGTATCGATTTTGCCCTGAAAGGCGTTGTAGCCCACCGTGGCGGGGATGGCTACGGCAAGCCCCATAGCCGTGGCGATGAGCGCTTCCGAAATACCGGGGGCCACCGTGGCAAGTGAAGCCGACTTCATGCTGCCGATGGCGTGGAAAGTGTGCATGATGCCCCAGACCGTGCCGAACAGGCCGATAAATGGTGCCGTGTTGGCAGCCGTGGCAAGCAGGGAGATGGAACGCCCAAGCCGGACAAGCTCGGTATTGACGCCCTGATGGAGCGAACGGCGCACGTTGTCGGCAACCACATCACCCATGTTGCCGGCCTCGCGCGAACGATTGTATTCAGTCACGCCCTGCTGGGCCACACCGAACAGAGGCGAAGACGGATCAGCGCCCAGCGACTGCACAGCCTCGCGCAGATCGCGGCACTGATCAAACTGCGCCATTCCCCTTAAGGCCTTGCGCTGTGCGGCATTGAGCCCGATCCACTTCTGGAAGATCAACGCCCAGCTGACGATGCTCATCACCAAAAGAAGGGCCAGCACCAGTTTGGCAACCAGCGTGGCCTGTTCCAGCAAGACAAATACATTGATGTCCATACAAGATCCCCAGATTCAGCAGCTCGCGCCGGCCGCTGGCGCGTGTTGCCTGCCATCTTCGCCTACGGCTCCCAAGGGCCATATCCGTACAGCGGCCAATGACAACGCCAAAAAAAACGCCAGGCACAATATCCTGTCGGAATTAGACATTATGCCCATCCTCAAACGGTTTGGCAAGGGGCCGATAGGGGGGATTTTGTCCCGGACTCCGCGTGTGCCGTCCGCGCTTTCGTGAATTGCACATCTGCTGCCTTGCAGCAGGCAGAAATCCAGTGCGCTGTCCGTGCCATGTGACGGCCCGAGCCTGCCCCCCTGTACACGTCTGCGCCATCCTGCGGACAGCCAGGTCAGTCTGTCCTGCACCGGGACCTTTTAGCTTGACATTGTTTTTTGCTAACAGTATTCTTTCTCAAAAGGAAAACTGACATGCGACCGCAAACACGTATGACCCGACAGCGGATGCTGATTCTTGAAGAATTGCGCAAAAGCCGCACACATCCTACGGCTGATGAACTCTACGCGAGCGTGCGCAGGCGTCTGCCGCATATAAGTCTTGGAACCGTTTACCGGAACCTCGACTTTCTTGCTGAATCAGGCGAAATCCTCAAACTTGAAATGGCTGGATCCACCCGGCGCTTTGATGGCTGCGTTGCCCCGCATCAGCATGTCCGCTGCAAAATCTGTGGGCGGATTGGCGATATCGAAAACGTCAACGTTACGCTGCCTGAAGTGGAACAAATCCAGGTCGAAGGATTTACCATCACTTCAGCCCATGTGGAGTTTGAAGGCATTTGTGCCCAGTGCGCCGAATCGCTCAAGTGAGAGCCTCCTCCCCGACGCGGCCGGCAAGGCCTAGGGAACACCTTTTGCAGATCCCCCAGGAGAATCACCCCATGAAATCGCTTAAAGGCACCCGGACCGAGATCAATATCCTCACCGCCTTTGCCGGCGAGTCCCAGGCCCGCAACCGCTACGATTTTTTCAGTGCGGCGGCCAAAAAAGACGGCTTTGTGCAGGTTTCGCAGATTTTTGCTGAAACCGCCCTGCAGGAAAAGGAACACGCCAAGCGCCTGTTCAAGTTCCTTGAAGGCGGCGAGGCGACCATTACTGCCGCCTTCCCTGCCGGCATCATCGCCGCCACTCACGACAACCTCCTTGCCTCCGCCGCCGGCGAACACCACGAATACACGCACATGTATCCCGAGTTCGCCAAGATTGCCGAGGAAGAAGGCTTTGCCGAAATCGCCGCAGTGATGCGCAGCATCGCTGTGGCCGAACAGTACCATGAAGAACGCTTCCTGGCCTTTGCCAGGGAAATCAAGGAAGGCCGGATATTCAAACGTGAAACGCCGGTCCGCTGGCGCTGCCTGAACTGCGGTTGTATCGTTGAAGGCACCGAAGCTCCGGAACTCTGTCCGGCATGCGCCCATCCCCGGGATCACTTCGCGCTGCTGACCCCCCTCTTCTAACCACCGGTATTGCACCGGGCACAGCCAGTGCGCAGTGCACATCAGTCAGGGCCGCTCTTTGGAAAGAGGCGGCCCTTTTTCTGTCCGCTGCCGCCCTGTCTTGACTGAAATGCACTCCTGCAGACACACTGCCATGATGCCATGCTCTCTGAAAGGCACAGGCTCTGAGCTGTCCAAAGACGGCCCTCTGACGCCTTCTGTGCAGCCGTATCGTCGCATGTTCCGCGTATTGAATGTGCCGTTACATCCTTGGCATGGACTGGACCACTCCGGCTGGATCGTTGTGCAGGACCTGCCTGCGTCCCGCCAGCGCTGCTTTCTCCAAGGCAACGGCGCACCCGAGGAGCGCTGGGACGCTGTGCCGATCAAACCGCTCTGAAAAACCTATATCCGACAGAACACAGTCCCGGCAGGAGCCGGCCATGCCAGCCCTGGTTCGTGTGCGTCTTTCCGGCCTGGTCTGACTCCATACCAGACTGATCCCGGCCTGCTGCTGTACACAACAGGCTCTGCTGCACAAAACGAAAGGAGCGGGGAATCCCCCGCTCCTTGTGCACTCACCTTTCCGGACAGGCCGTTCAGTCCGCGATGTTCCTGGATGTCCGGCATCCTGTGCAGATTGCTGTAGCCAGCAGCACGCCGTCGGCGTCACGGACATCCACGTCCACCGTCAGCAGCGTCCGTCCGCTGTGACGGATCCTGCCCTCGGCAACCAGCGGCCCATGGCTGCCGCCACGCAGAAACGAAATCGACGTCTGGGCGTTAAGCGCCACAGATTCGGGCCCAGCGTTGGCCAGTGCGGCAAAAGCCAGATCCGCCAGGGTAAAAATCGCTCCGCCGTGCGCAAGGTTCACGCCATTACGCTGGTTTTCGCCGAGCGGCATGCTCACACGGGAATATTCGGGTGTTGCCTCTTCGACAATCACCCCGACATGACGGGCAAAGTGATCCTGCTCCATCAGATGCTGTTTGATATCCTTGACCATAACACTCCTTCCACCGTGCCCGCTTTTCCTGGGCACGCCATAGATCTGCCCGGAACGGCACTGCCGCCGTACCAGGCTGCCGGGACAGCCGCCGTTTCCTGAACCAGCCAGACGTCCAAGATTACGCTGTCCTCGCACCAGGACAAAGTGCGTTAGCTCTCTGCCCACGGACGTAAAAACTGCCAGAGGTATTGCAGGCCGGAGGCCTCGCTCCAGGGCCATGCTTCCTCAGGGGCCACAGGAGGACGGGGCGCCTGCCAGCCGCTGTCACCGCCTCCGCCCACAGCCACACGAAACCGCACGCCGGTCAGCACGCCCCCGGGCGACAGCCGAGCCATGATGCGAAAAATTTTGTCCACATCCTCATGCGTCTGCTGGATACGACGGACAAACGCAAAACTGGAGCCAAAACGCAAGTCCGTAAAGACATCCACATGGACCCCGCCGGGCTCCGGCAGCGTTTCCTCAAGCACCGGGAACTGCGCAAAGACCTTGTAGGCTGCAAAGGTTCGATCGGTTTCAGCCAGCCGTGTCCAGAGTGGTTCCGGAGGTTTGGACCAGACGGCAAAGCGCGATGGCGCCGCCCCGCCAGCAAGGTAGGTGGCGGTAAGCCGATCCTCAGGCGTATCGATTACGGCTCTCCAGAAAAACGGCGCTCCCAGATCCGGCGTCAGGTTTACAGCCTGCACGGGCCGCCCTCCTTCCACAGCAGGAGGCAGTGCCGACGCCAGATTCCACTCGAGCGCCGGCCGGGCCAGACAGGCGCCCGCCGGATACACAACGCACCAGATTAACAGGCATACCATGCGTCTCGGACGGCTGCGCCAGAACAGCACCCCTGCGGCAAGAGGCAAAAGCAGCAGCGCGTCCACGATAAACAGACCGCTGAAGCGTACCCGGCAGTTACTGAAAGGCCAGAAAACCTGCGTGCCATAGGACGTCACGCAGTCAAGCCAGACGTGCAGCAAAAGCAGTGCAAAAGACAGCTTCCACGCAGCCGCTGGCGTCCATCCGACAAGTTCCGGGCGATCTCCTGGCGGTCTTCTCCGGTGATCCAGCGCCAGACACGCCAGCAGCGCCGCGGCCGCCAGCACGGCAATCAACGCAATACCCAGGAGTGAATGCGTCGGCCCGCGGTGCCAGAGAATATATTCAAGCGGGGAATGCACGACCAGCACGTCAAGGTCAGGGCAGGCCGCAACCAGTGCGCCCCAGAGCGGCATCCACCCGGCACGGTACCGGGAAGGGATGCTGCAGACGAGCACCGCGCCACTGAGTGCATGCGTAAATGGATCCATGGCATTCCCCCGTCCCCGTTCGATTTACGGGGACAACAGCATACAGCACGGCCGGATCTGCGGCGTGCCGTCAGGAACGCTGCAGATCCGGCCGGGGACTGCTTAGAAAGCGTCGAGTTCGTCAGCGCCGACAAGACCTTTCACAAACTCGTTGAACGACCGCGACAGCTTGCGCTGTGCCTTGCGGTAATTTTCCTCAGGCTCGCGGTCGGGCTGAAAGCTGTCAGTCAAATAGTGGACAACAGCCC
>CALUZP010000049.1 GCA_944325325.1 uncultured Desulfovibrionaceae bacterium | reverse complement strand
ATACTCCACTACCTGAGACGAGAAAGGCTGTTATGGAAAACCGCTCTTCTCCTCAGCAACACCGGTTTTCCAGCGGTACATCCCGGGGATGGCGCCGCAGCAACGCATATTCACATCAACCTAGCTTCCTGGAGGCATCATGTTCGTTTCCGTCGCCCACGCCATGGGTACCTCTGGCGCCGCTGGCACCCCCGAAGGCGCTTTTATGCAGTTTATTCCCCTGATCCTCATGCTGGTCATCTTCTATTTCCTGCTTATTCGCCCGCAGCAGAAGCGTGCCAAACAGCACCGCGCCATGCTTGCTGCGCTGAAGAAGGGTGACCAGGTCATGACCTCCGGTGGCCTGCTCGGCCGCATTACGGCCATTGACGGCGACATCCTGACCATCGACCTCGGCAAGACCGAAGTGAACATCGGCCGTGGCTTCATCAGTGGCCTGGTTGAAAACAAGGACAAGGAAGCCAAGTAGCTTCTTGCCCTGCGACCTGATCATCAAGGGAGACCGCACGAAAGGCCCTGGCGGGCCGCTCCTGCCGGGCTCCCTTTTTTGATCGCCATCGCAGTCCGCCAGTCTGCGGCCACAGCCTTTCGGGAATTGCATGAAAAAACTCACCTGGCGCATTGCCATCATTGTCCTGGCACTTGTTGCCAGCCTCGTTTCACTCCTGCCCTCACTGCCAGGCATGGAAGGTTCACTGCTGGCCGAGTTCCTGCCTGACACGCGCATCCGCCTCGGTCTCGATCTGCGAGGAGGGACGCATCTGACTCTGGGCGTTGATGTCGAAAAACATGTTGCCGACAGACTGATGCAGACGGCTGAAGAAATGTTTCGGCAGGCGCAGAAGGCCGGCCTGCCGGTCACAACGCCGCAGATGGAAGATCGCGCCGCCATACTGCACCTGACTGACGTTACCCGGCAGGCACAATTTGACGCTCTGCTGCGGCGCCGTTTTGCGCACATGCAGTTTGCAACGGACAGTGACGGAACCGGCGACATCGTCTATCGCGGGCAGTTCACCCAAGAGTATGCTGACAGCCTCAGAGAGATGGCTGTTGATCAAATTGTGCGCACCCTGCGAGAACGCATCGATCAGTTCGGCGTGAGCGAGCCGGACATCCGCAAGCAGTCGGGCTATCAGATTCAGCTGCAGCTGCCGGGCCTGTCTGATCCGGATCGGGCTATCCAGCTTATCGGGCAGACTGCCCAGCTGGCCTTTCATCTTGTCCGTGACGATCTCAAACCGGGCGATCCCCTGCCTGAAGGTGTTCGCCCCTATCCCCAAGTCATCAATAAGGCCTCAGGGGCCGTATCTTCCAGCGAGCCGGTCCTCCTGGACAATACGCCGCTGATGACTGGCGAAAATATCATGGACGCGCGTCCTGCGTTCGATGGCAGTAATCGCCCCTGTGTCGCCCTGCATTTCAACCAGCGTGGCGCAGCCGATCTGGAACGCATCACAGGACAGCATCTGAACAAACGACTGGCCATCGTGCTGGATGGTAAAATTTACACCATTCCGATTATCCGCGAGCGCATTGTAGGCGGAGGCGCCAGCATCACCGGATATTTTACCGCTGCGGAGGCGCAGGATCTGGCCATTGTCCTCAGATCGGGCTCCCTCCCCGCCCCCGTGTCTATCCTTGAAGAACGCAACGTCGGACCGACACTCGGGCAGGAATCCATCGAGCAGGGACTGCGGGCCTCCTTTGTGGGTACGGCGGCGGTAGCGCTGATCATGATCCTGTACTATGGACTGGCCGGTCTTGTTGCCGATGTCATGCTGCTGTTCACCATCATTCTGCTTCTGGCGGGACTCGCCCTGTTTGGAGCGACACTGACCCTGCCGGGTATTGCCGGAATTGTACTGACCATCGGCATGTCTGTTGACACCAATGTGCTGATTTTTGAGCGAATGCGCGAAGAAGCCCAAAAGGGCCTCTCACCCCGGGAAGTTATCCGCGCCGGTTTCGAACGGGCCAGCACATCCATTTTGGACGCCAACCTTACGACTCTGCTCGCCGCCGCCGTGCTCTATCAGTTCGGGACAGGCCCTGTACGAGGCTTTGCGGTGACCTTGTCCATCGGCATCCTGGCCTCCATGTTCACCGCCATCTTCGTCTCCCGCGTCGTGTTCACGCTGTGGTCGCAGCATAACGCCGGAAAGTCTTTCAGGATGTAGGAGCCTCTGCTTTATGCGTCTTGCCTTTCTCCCCAAGGAATTCCACTTTGACTTCATCCGGTTCCGGTATGTTGGCTACGGGATTTCCACCCTGCTCATCGTGATTTCTGTCGCCGCCATTCTGCTGGGAGGGCTGCGCTACGGCGTGGATTTTGCCGGCGGCGTCGTGGCCCAGCTTGACTTTGAGCGGCCCGTAGAAGGGGTCGTGCTCAAACAGCGTCTTGCAAGCTCCGGCCTTCAGGGGTTGACCGTCCAGCAGTTTGGCACAGAAGGAACCGGCTGGCTTGTGCGCTTCGCACTGCCTGAAGACAACATAACCAGCGAACGGGCCTTCCCTATCATTGCCAGAGCCCTTCAGGCCATGGATAGCAATCAGGCTGCCGTCCTCCGGCTGGAAACTGTTGGACCCAAAGTGGGAGAAAGCCTGCGCAGTGCGGCACTGGAAGCTTTTTTTTATGTGACGCTGCTTATTG
>CALUZP010000048.1 GCA_944325325.1 uncultured Desulfovibrionaceae bacterium | reverse complement strand
CTCTCTGACGCTTCTGCCCGGCTGAAACACAGCCAAATCCGCCCGTGCCGCACATACCGGCACGGGAACGCCACAGGCGGGCGCCGCAGAATCTGGCAGATGATCCCCGGACGGGCACACAGGGGACGATGCTGCGCCGCCCGTCAGAACCGGCTATTTGCCCCAGTAGCGCAAATCCGGCCCGGCCGGCTTGAGGACGGACAGAGGAATGTCCACTGACTGCGGCCCGGCCGCCCAGGGCGCAACCTGATACGGCGGGAAATAGACCCGCAGCCCGTCGGGCGTGACGGCAAATGTGGCAAAGTTGTCCGCCTCGGGCAGCAGGCCGTCGTGCAGCATGTCGTCCACCTTCATGTCGCCAAGGCGGCGGGAAAGAATCTTTTCGGCATAGGCCGACATGGCCTGCAGCGCCACAGAGGGCGACGCGAACAGATCAAGCAGGGCCACGGGCTTGCCTGTCCCCGGTGCGTAGTTGAACGACAGGAGGTTGAGCTGCCCGTGTGCGCCGGCCGTATAGGACGCCTCCTGCCAGACCACGCTGATCATGCCGCCGGGCGGCGTCACGACTTCATAGGTGATGTCCAGCAGATACGGCACATGCGTTTCGCCAAGCGCCTCCCCGCCGTATTCGGAACGGAACTCGCCGGCAACACTGAAAGCCCACTGCCGGATGTCCCTGTCCACACTGTCCATGCCGAATTGCGGATAGCGCACTCGGATTGTGATCCGCGCGTTTTCCTCGACAATCTTCTGCTCAACGGGACTCTGCAGCGAAGCTTTCGGAGCGCCGGCCCCGGAAGCGGTCTCCGGAGTGCAGACACCCGCCATCAGGCCGCACAGAACCCCCAGCGTCAGGCCGCGCAACGTTCGGAATGGAGTAACCATCATGCACAAGTCTCCCTCTGATGCGGATTGCCGCACTACACGTCGTTGTTTCCCGGCGCGGCAGCCGGATTCCTGAAAAATCAGGCGGCGCGCCCTTGAAGGCGTACAAAGCAGGCCGGCGGCGCACGTCACACACGGCCGGGGCCATGCTCCCGCAGCCCCCGCAGCCTTCAGAATGCACCCCTGGCGCACACGTCCCGCATGCCTCTGACAGCGCCCTGCCGCTGCCGGCAGCGGCAGTCAGCAGGCACATATAAAAAAACCGGCAGCAGAGCCGTGCTCTGTCGCCGGGACGGGTGTGCCATAAAACACTGTCGTTGTCAGCAAATTTTGCCTGCTGCGCGCCGGCCGCTGCAGACAGACGGCCAGACTGGCCAGCATGCACGGCTCCCGAAGTCCACAACTCCAGACGTCCATGACTCCCGGAGAGCGGCTCCGCCCCTATGCGTGCCGGGCCGCTGTCCGGCAGAGCCTGCCGGATCTTGAAAGCCTGCCGGTTGAAAGCCTGCCGGATCTTGCGCGTTTGCCCTGCTCCATGCACGCCGGGCTGCTGAAAGCCGCACTGCCGGACTTTGGCATGCCACAACACTGCCGTCCGGGGATCATGCCTCCGGGAACCATAAAAACGTTCAGGGAACATGTGCCCGCAGCGCCGCACGTCCAGAGGGCTCTTACAGCCAGCCGGCCACGCCTTCTGAATCATCGCGCGTCCGGCATCGCACGTCCGCACGTCCGGAGTGCCATACGCCCGGCGCGCCATACGCCGGAGGGCTGTGCCTTCTGCAGGCTGCCCTCTTGCCGGGCTGCACGGCAGACAGGCCGCACAAAACACCACCCGGCGTGCAGGAAACGTCTTGCACGCCTTAACGGGCAGCAGACCCCGCAACCGGGGCGCATCTGCCGGGAAACTGGCACTAACGGGCCGAACGGGCCCTGGTGGCGCGCTTGCTCGAGGCCGCCTTGGGTCTGGCAGCCTTGAACGCCTTGTATTCCTCAAGGCGGGTCATGGCTTCCGCAAGCATCTGATTGTCAGGCACGGGAAGCCGCCGCGCGCCGATGAAAATCGGCTTGAAATACGCGTCGTCAAGCGAAACAATTTTGACGGAAGAACGCTGGCGCGGGCTGTGGATGAACTTGCCGTCGCCCACATAGATGCCGGTGTGGTAGCCCCGGCGGGGATGGCGGAAGGCTACGATATCGCCTTCACGCAGCTCATCGCGGCTGACCGGCTCGCCAAAGCGGGACTGCTCGCGGGCGGTGCGCGGAAGATCAATGCCCAGGCTCTTGTAGGCCCACTGGACAAACCCGGAACAGTCAAACCCGCTGCCCAGGCTGGTTCCTCCGCTGCGATAGGGAGTCCCCAGGGCCACTTGCGCCGTATCCAGCAAGATTTCCCGGGACAGAACAAAGCGGGCCTCTTCATCGAGAGGCTCGGCCCAGGTGTCCACGACCTCCCCTTCCCACCAGGCTACGGATTCCAGCTCTGGCGCAGGTTGCGCGGAACGCCCACTGCATCCTGCCAGCGACATTGTGCCAAATGCCAGCAGGCCGCACATCGCAAGCAGGAAAAAATGTCTGGGTGTCGTTTTTTGCATAGTGAATGTGTAGCCGTATCCTGGAAATATGTCAACCTTGTCCGCTAGTTCGGTATAATTGACCAGTATCCTGAACAGTTTTGCGCTTTTTTGCACGATTTTGAAAAACCATTTCAGAGAAAAAGTTGACAGGCATTTTCAATAACCCTATCTTTCGGCTCGGGTTCTAAGAACCCTGTCACACAACGCCATCCAAAAGGAGGGGGGAACATGATTTCCTTGCGAAAACTGGAGGTAGGCAGCAAAGCCCGCATTGTGAGCGTCCAGGCGGAGGGCGAACTCGGCCGGCGCATCCGCGACATGGGACTTGTGCCCGGCGTGGATGTGGAAGTCGTGGGGCGCGCCCCGCTGCATGATCCCGTGGCCCTGCGCCTGCCCGGCTTCACCCTCAGCCTGCGCAACAACGAAGCGGATCACGTCTACGTCATCCCGCTTGAAGACCAGAACAGCCACCCCGTACAGCCATGAACACCACGCTTGTCGCCGCGCTGGCCGGAAACCCGAACTCCGGCAAAACCACAGCGTTCAATGCGTTTACAGGCGCCCACCAGCATGTGGGCAACTATCCGGGCATTACCGTCGAACGCAAGGAAGGCTCCGTCACCCTGCCGGACGGCGAAACCCTCCGCCTCATCGACCTGCCCGGCGTCTATTCACTGTCGGCCTACACCCAGGAGGAAACCGTCGCCAGGCAGGTCCTGGCCAGCGAACGGCCGGATGTGGTCATCGACATCCTCAACGCCGGAGCCCTGGAGCGCAACCTTTACCTTGCCGTCCAGCTGCTGGAACTGGGCATCCCCGTGGTGCTCGGCCTGAACATGATGGACGAAGCCAGAGACCACGGCGTAATCATCGATATGGCCAGGCTCTCCGAACGCCTGGGTATCCCCGTGCTGCCCGCCGTGGCCCGCACAGGATACGGCCTGCCGGAACTGCTCCAGGCCGCCGTAAAAGAAGCCCGCAAACGCCAGGGACAGCCCTGGAAGCCGCTCAACATCTCCTACGGGCCGGACCTCGATCCCGTTCTCACCCGCATCCAGCAACGCGTTGAAGAGGCCGGACTGCTCGCCGACGTCTACCCCGCACGCTGGGTCGCCCTCAAATTTCTGGAACAGGACCGCGAAATCATCTCCCAGTGCCGCGAACTCGCACCAGAACTGTGCGCCAGCTTCGAAGCCGAAGTCAAAGAAGTCTCCGCCCACCTGCACGCCACCCTCAGCACAGGCCCGGAAGGCGTCATCGCTGACTACCGCTACGGCGCCATCTCCTCCATCCTGCGCGACGGCGTCCTCGTCCGCCAGGAAGACCGCCACGCCCGCAGAGCCCTCTCCGACCGCATGGACAAGGTGCTCACTCACGAGCTGCTCGGACCGCTGATCATGCTCTTCATCCTGTACATGATCTATCAGGTCACCTTCACCCTCGGCGAATGGCCCATGGAACTCGTTACCGCCTTCTTCGGCTTCCTGCGCAATACCGCAGAAAGCGCCATGGCCGACGGCATGCTCAAATCCATGATCATCTCCGGCATCATCGACGGCGTGGGCGGCGTCATGAGCTTCGTGCCGCTCATCATGATCATGTTCATGCTCATCGCCATCCTCGAAGACTCCGGATACATGGCCCGCATGGCCTACATGCTCGACCGCATCTTCCGCGTGTTCGGCCTGCACGGCGCTTCCGTCATGCCCTTCATCGTGGGCGGCGGCATCGCCGGCGGCTGCGCCGTGCCGGGCGTGCTCGCAGCCCGAACCCTGCGCAGCCCGCGCGAAAAACTGGCCACCCTGCTCACCGTGCCCTTCATGGCCTGCGGCGCAAAACTCCCCGTGTTCATCCTCTTCGCAGGCATCTTCTTCCCGGCCCACCAGGCCATGGTCATCTTCGGCCTCACCCTCACAGGCTGGATCGTCGCCATGCTCTGCGCCCGCCTGCTGCGCTCCACCGTCATCCGCGGCCCCGCAACCCCCTTCGTCATGGAACTGCCGCCCTACCGCTTCCCCACACTCCAGGGCCTGTGCATCCATACCCTCGAACGAACCTGGGAATACTTCAAAAAAGCCTGGACCGTCATCCTGGCCGTGTCCATCATGTTCTGGGCCGCCATGACCTACCCGCGCCTGCCTGACGCCACCCTCGCCGACTTCGCCGCCAGAGAAGCCGCCATCGAAGCCCAGTACAGCGCTCCTGAACAGGCACCCCTCCTCGCCAGTGCCAAAGAAAACCTCGCCCGCGAACAGGCTACCCTCGCCCTGCGCCATACCATCGCCGGACGCGTGGGCCTGGCTATCGAACCCCTGACCCAGGCCGCAGGCTTCGACTGGCGCACAGATATAGCCCTTATCGGCGGATTCGCCGCCAAGGAAGTCATCGTCGCCACCATGGGCACCGCCTACTCCCTGGGCGAAATCGACGCCGAAGGCGAAAACCCCCAGCTGGCTGAACGCATCCGCGAAGACCCCCGCTGGAACCCCGCTACCGCCCTGGCCCTGCTCGTGTTCGTCCTCCTCTATGCCCCCTGCCTCGTCACCCTCGTGGCTATCCGGCACGAAACAGGCTCCTGGCGCTGGCCCCTGTTCAGCCTGATCTTCAATACCCTCGTGGCCTACACCCTGGCTGTCGTCGTACGCCACGCAGCCGCCTTCCTGCTGCTCTGAAACCAGAAGGACACGCGCCGCTATCCGGGGGGGAGGGGGGGACACCTTTCCAAGAGGTGCCCCCCCCCCCCCCCCCCCCCCCACCCACCCTCCCCACCCCCATACCGCCCAA
>CALUZP010000047.1 GCA_944325325.1 uncultured Desulfovibrionaceae bacterium | reverse complement strand
GGCGCAGCAGCTCTGCCAGAGTAAGGGAACGCGAGGGCTCAGGCTGCCCCAGAGCCGCCAGGCGGTCCCGGGTTCCGGCATCGGGGTGAATCCGCGTCTGGTTCAGCTGCTCCATGACGGCCGCAATCCGGCGCTGCTTGTCACAGAACAGCGCCCACTGACTGTCGGAAACAAGCCCCAGTTCCCGCCCGAGGGGCGTCAGGCGGGCGTCGGCATTGGCTTCGCGCAGCAGCAGGCGGTATTCCGCACGGGACGTGAACATCCGGTAAGGCTCCTGCGTGCCCCGCGTGACAAGGTCATCCACAAGCACGGCCATATAGGCTTCGTTGCGGCCAGGACGGAACACCCCGCGTCCGGAAAGCTGCCCGGCAATGTTCAGGGCCGCCCATAACCCCTGCGCGGCGGCCTCCTCATAGCCGGACGTCCCGTTGATCTGACCGGCAAACCACAGCCCGGGGACGGCGCGGGTTTCAAGTGTGGGACGCAGCTGAACAGGATCGGCGTAATCGTATTCGATGGCATAGCCGGGCCGCACGATGCGGGCGTGCTCAAGCCCGGGCACCGTGGCGATGAACGCTTCCTGCACGTCCAGAGGAAGACTTGTCGACAGGCCGTTGACGTAACATTCCGGGCTGTCCAGCCCCTCCGGCTCCACAAAGACGTGATGGCGCTCCCTGTCGGGAAAGCGGGCGACCTTGTCTTCAACGGAAGGGCAGTAGCGCGCCCCCGTGCCCTCGATGACGCCGGTAAACAGCGGCGAGCGGTCAAGCCCGGCGCGGATGGCCGCATGGGTAGCCTCGTTGGTCCAGGTGATGTGACAGCAGACCTGAGGGAGCGCAGGCGCAGGCCCGTGAAAACTGAAACGCGGCAGGGGCGTGTCACCGGGCTGTTCTTCCATGGCCGCAAAGTTGATGGACGACTTGAGCAGCCGTGGCGTGGTGCCGGTCTTCAGACGGCCGAGGCGGATGCCGAGCTGCTGCAGCTCGCCGGAAAGCCCGGCACAGGCCGCGTCGCCAAGCCGGCCCCCCGGAAAATGCGTCAGCCCCACATGGATGAGCCCCCGCAGGAACGTGCCGGTCGTCAGCAGCACATGGCGGCCATAAAACTGCTTGCCAAGCTGTGTGCGCACGCCAGCCGCACGCCCGTCCTGCACAAGCAGCCCCTCCACCGCGTCCTGCCACACGGCAAGGCCCGGCGCATGAAAAACGTCCGCCCTGACAACGGCCATATAGGCTTCGCGGTCGATCTGCGCCCGGGTGGCGCGTACGGCAGGCCCCTTGCTGCTGTTGAGCGTGCGGAACTGGATGCCCGCCGCGTCGGCCCAGACGCCCATGCGCCCGCCCAGTGCGTCAATTTCACGCACCATATGTCCCTTGGCCAGGCCGCCGATGGCCGGGTTGCAGGACAGATGCCCTATGCGATCCACGTTCCCGGTGACAAGCAGCGTGGCATGGCCCAGCCGGGCCAGGGCCATGGCAGCCTCACAGCCGGCATGACCACCGCCCACGACAATGCAGTCCCAGCATTCTTCCTTCCTCATGCACCGCTCCCATCCCTGCCAGAAACGTACGTGTTCTCCATCACCCCTGCCGCACCCGGCGCGCTCCTGCAAAGCCTGCCGCTTGCCACAGGCCCCCGCTTTCCACCGCCGGGCGGTTTGCCCGGGATCAGCCAGAGGCCTGGTCAGTGCCGGAACGCCCTAGTCAAACAGCATTTCCGCAAACACGCGGGCATCACCTATGGCACGCGAAATACGCGACTCTTCGTTGGGCTGATGCATGGTGCCGCCCAGCGTGGCCCAGCCCACTGCGTTAAAGCCCTGGGCACGGAACACCGCAGCCACCGTCATGCCGCCAATGCCCAGATGCCGCGGCGTGACGCCAAGCACCTTCCGGATGGCGCTGGACAACCGCTGCACCACGGGGGCATCGACCGGCGTAACCGGCGTGGGGGGCTGGGTTTTGTAAGCTTCGACCGTTACGTCAACCCCATGCTGGCGGGCTATCTCCCCAAAAGTTGCAGCAAAGGCATCCAGCACATCCTGACAGGCGTAGCAGGGCAGAATCCGGCAGTCCACATAAAACACATCCTTGCCGGGGAGCGTGTTGATGTTGGGCACGTTTTCCTCATGCCGCGTGGGCACGAAGGTGGAGGGCGAGTCAAACAGCGGATCCACCGCGGCAAACCGGGCCTGCACATCCTTGACGTGCAGAATCATGTCGGAGGCAGCCACGAGCGCGTTGCGGCCTTCCTCCGGCGTCGAGGCATGGCACTGCCGGCCCGAAACCGTTACCTTGACCCACACCGACCCCTTTTCGGCAACCTCGATGAGCGAACTGTCCTCAACGCCCATGTCCGGCACCACAATCAGATCCTCCGGGCCAAACAGATCCGGCCGTTCCCGAATGACGTGCTCCATGCCATAGCGGCTGCCGCACTCCTCATCAGACACAAAGAGCAGCCCCAGTCCGAGATCCGGCGTCACTCCGGTGGCGCGCAGCGCTTCCGCCACAAGCAGCATGGACACAATGGCCTGCTGGTTGTCTTCCACCCCGCGGCCAATCAGCCTGTCGCCATCCACCTGGAGCGTCCAGGGATCGGTCTTCCAGGCCTGCGCCTCACCCGGCGGCACCACATCCATGTGGCCGAGCAGCCAGAGCCGGCGCGGGCCAGCCCCGGGCATCCGCGCAACAATGTTCGGTCTGACACCGTCAGGCACACGCGTATCCGGCGCGTCAACACGCAGGATTTCGACGCCCCCGAGGTCGTGCAGCACACTTTCAAGATAGCGGGCTTTGGCCATCTCGCCTGTGCCGCCGTTTTCCGGGCCCAGGGCCGGGATGGCGGTCATCTGCCGCTGCCAGTCAATCACGCGGGCCTGCCGGGCCGCAATCCAGGACTGCAGAACCTGGCTGTTCGTGGAACAAGACATGCCTTCCTCCTTCATATCAGACGGCGCTGCACCGGCAGCGGCGGCAACACTGGCAGAAGCCAGACTGCGGCGCCGGAACGCTCCCCCTTCAGAGTAGCGCGTCATCAGGCCGGTTTCAACAGCCGGGATGCCCTCCAGAATGAGAAAACCGCCAGTCTCGCGCCCTCGATGGCGCTCCCGCAGACGCGGCAGCCAGGCGTGTAATGCCTGCGATCCCTGGCCTGCCTGTACAAACACGAAAAGCCCGCGACGGATACGACACGGGCTCTCAGCTCTGCGCAGGGCGCAACGGGCGCTGCACCGGCAATCGGAATCTGCACGCAGGGGACTTGCGCCCCGCGCCCAGCCCGGCCTAGCGACCCTTGGCGGCGCGCTTGGACGCCTTCAACGGGTTGACCTTGGCGGCCTTGACCGTTTCCGCCTTGGCGTGGGTTGCAAAGTTGCAGCGGCCACCGGCCCACTTGCGGGCAGGATCAGGATAGGAGCTGCAGTACTGCGCATCTTCAAAGCTGCGCACACGGTCACAGCCGGCGCACTGCTCGACAACAGGCTTCAGCTGGAACCCGTTGAGTTCCACGCCGTTTTCATTCTTTACGGCACCAACCAGGGCTTTCACTTCACTCATGCCTCAAAACCTCCTGCGTGCGGACACGCTTGTTTCTATAAAAAAGCCACAGCGTTTCAAAAGGATCTCTTTTACTCAAATTCACTTTAGTGTCAAGATTTTTCAGTTATCACGGTTCATTTGCCTTTTTCGGCGCGCCGGGGCAAACTGACACATCATCAGCGCAGGAGTTTTGCATGGAGCCTGTCCGTTATCGTTATGTCCTTGATCACACCGCCTCGACCATCGGTTATTTTTCCTGCGAGCCCGAAAATCTTGCCGCCGGGCCGGATCTTGCCGCAAGCCCGGCCATGGCCCGGTTTGAGGCCTGCCCGGCCGATCAGTTCCTGCATGACTGGCTGCTGCGCAAGGTGACCTCCGGCGAGGGCCTCATCGACGCTCTCCTGGCTGCCGCGCCCGGCCGCCCTGTACTGGCCGCGCTTGCCGCAGAGGCCGCACTGCTCTTGCCCGGCATGCCCGCCGCCCTGGCAGAAGCCTTCCCCGCCACACGTCTGGACGCGCTTGCCCGTGAAACAGGACTGCCCCTGCCACGCTGGGGCCTGCGTGCCGATCGCCAGGCGGTGCGCGCCTGGAGCCGTCACTATGCCGCCAACATTCTTGAACACCGTCCGCTGCCGGATCCCGGCGAACACCCCCTGCCACAGGCCCTGCTCGACGCCGCAGCCAGAATCGGCGACTCGGCAGGCCCCTGCCTGGCCGAACTGAGGACCGGCTTTGCCGCCCCCCCGGCCAGACCGCGCCCCTCAGCCACCGAAACCGCCACACTGGCCCTGGAACGGCTCATGGACGCCGACTGCATCACCGGTCCCGAACTGCGGCATGTTGCTTCGCTGTCGCCCATCGCCCTGCTGCGCCGCTGGCCGCTGCAGCTCGACACCGCCAACGGCAGGCTCCGCTTTTCGCTTGAAGGCGAAGGCGTGTCCTGGGGGCGCGGCCTTTCACTGGCCGACGCGCGCGTATCCTGCGCCATGGAAATGGTTGAACGGATTTCTGCCTACGCGAGCGTGCAGGACATGACCCTGCAAGGCAGGCTCCGCCCCGTCACCCTGCGTAAGGCCCGCTACAGCGAACTGTGCGCACAAGGGCTGGCCGCCCTGGATCCGGACACGCTCCCCACAGGCCTGCCCAGCGACGATGCCCCCCTGCACTGGATGCCGGCCACAGACAGCCACGGACGCGCCCTGCTGGTTCCCGTGCAGGCCGTGACACTCTTCTGCAACCTGGACGAACCGTCCCTGCTGCTGCCGCCGGTGTCCACCGGACTGGCCACAGGCAACACCATGGCCGAAGCCAGACTTGCCGCCCTGCTCGAGGTGCTCGAACGCGATGCGGAGGCCACCACGCCGTGGATTCCGGGTGGCGTCTTCCTGCTGGCCACGCGTGACCCGCATCTTGACACGCTGTTGAAGGCGTACAGGGATCGTGGCGTCATCGTCCAGTTCCGCGAGCTCTGTACCCCTTTTGGCGTCCCCTGCTACGAATGTTTCGTCACCGCGCGCGACGGCTCCATCGTGCGGGCCACAGCCGCTTCGCTGTCGGCCAGGCGGGCCGTCCTTTCCGCCATGACCGAAACGCCCTGGCCATTCCCCGAAAGCCCCGCCAGCGCACCTG
>CALUZP010000046.1 GCA_944325325.1 uncultured Desulfovibrionaceae bacterium | reverse complement strand
AGATAGTAGTAAGGGTTCATATGCACCCGCACGGCAAGCAGCCCGCGCCGGTTGGCCTCCTGCAGGGCCTCAGCGCTCTCGCAGTCGAGCACACCGGCATCAAGGGCCGTGGTGACGCCCTGTTCAGCGTAGATTTCCCGTGTGGCCCGGGCAATATTTTCGACCTGATGATCCAGGGGGAACACCGGCAGGCGCGGGGAAACCAGATCGAACATGGCGCGCTCTTCCACCACGCCATGGAGTGAACCGTCCTGCGCATGACGGATGACGCCGCCTTCCGGATCAGGTGTATGCTCGTCAATGCCCAGTGCGGCAAATCCGGCGCTATTGAGCACGCCAAGATGGATGGAAATATGCTGGACGAACACTGGATGATCCCTGGTGACGGCGTCCAGTTCCTGCCGTGTGGGGAAGCGCTTTTCCCGCATGAGTGTGTCGTCGAAGCCGCGCGCCAGGATCCATTCGCCGGCCGGCGTGCGTGCAGCGCGCTCGCGCAGACGCGCCAGACAGTCCTCGAGGCTGCGGCATTCGCCAATGGGCGGCGCGTTGAGATCTTCCCAGTCGAGCATGGAAGCCAGCAGGATGATGTGCCCGTGGGCATCACAGAAACCGGGCATGATGGTCCGGCCTTCCATGTCGCGCAGGCAGGTTTCGGGGCCGACATACGGTTCGAGCTCCTCACGGGTTCCGACAGCAAGGATCCGGTCGCCATCCAGAGCGATGGCCGAGGCAGACGTATCGTGCTCGTCCATGGTCAGGATGTTGGCGTTCCAGAGCAGCTGGGTGGCATAGGTCATGGATGGGACTCCTTATACCAGGTGCAATTTGAATGTTCTCCAGGGCCGGCGCAGCCAGTCCCCTCAAGTCCGGACAGGGAAAAACGTGTGGCTGAAACGAATTCCGGCATGCGTCCGGTGCGCCCGTGCCGTCCGTCGGGCAGTCCTGCGCAGGCGGTTGCGCCAGCTGTGCAGACAGGCCCGGGATCCCGCACCGCCCTTCCGGCGTTCGGCTTTCCGGGCATTAGGCCTTTCAGACATTCGGCCTTCCGGGAGGCTTTCCGTCCATTCTGCCACGGCGTATGCACTTCAGGCAGCATGCCGGACTGGCAGCAGCATAACGCCGGGCCTCCGCGTGTTCAACATGTCCCGGACTTCCACGACGGCCGGCGAACCTCCGCACTCGGGAAGCCCGTCCCGCCGGTCCAGCAGACGGCCTGCGGCGTCAGCCCCGAATGCAGCAATCCCGACGCATCAGGCGGGGTGAAATTCTGGAGCCTTTTCAGTTTGAAACGCTCCGCGTTTCAAGCCATAGGCCTGCCGTTTCGCAAAACAACGCGGTTTTCCGCTCGGTTCTGGCCGGGCGGCGCTGTGCTGCCGCCTCGCGTTCCGCCTTTTTCAATGGCAAAACATTCTGGGAGCAACGCAACATCCCGGAACGGCATTCCGGAACGCGGCACGGACCTTCCGGCACAGGGGCAAGGGAATGTGCGGCAGCCGCGCGCCCTGCCGGACGGTGCCCGGGGCGCCGCCGGACAGGATACGCCTGCACGCGGAACCGCCGGACAGGATCCGGCAGAGGCAGCGCTGACGGGCGCCCGGCACGCGCAAGACGGTCAGACGGCAGAGGCCGCCGGGGTTCTGTCCGGCGGCCTCCAGTGATTACAGCATGGGTTTTCTGATCAGTTTCAGGAAGTACATGGCCACAGGGATGACCACGGCTATTGCGGCGAAAATCCACACAATCGGGAAGCCTTCCGCCGGGGCGAACGGCATGGCCAGCGTGATGGTGGTGTCAAAGATGAATATCAGGAAGATGTTCATGACACCGATTTCCACAGCGACCGGAGTGCGCAGTTCCGGGTCGGCGATGCGCAGCAGCAGCAGGCCGGACGCCGCAGTCCCCGTGCAGTAGCCGAACAGGGCCAGACAGCGTTCAAAACCGTATTCCGGCGAACGGCGGCCGAACCACAGGCACAGCACAAATGTCAGGATCGAGCCCAGGATAATGGCGATGATGAAGGGGATGAGCACGTTCTGCAGGCTGCTGAGGCGGATCCCCATGAACACCGCGCAGATCATGAAGTCCACCGTCATGTTGGTGATGCGATGGCAGGTTTCGTTGTCGAGCAGACTGTCAATGTGGCGGGCGACCATGAACTTGCGGATTGCCATCGCCACCAGCATGCCCCACAGAAACATCATGCCGAACCCGAAGGCTTTCAGGGCGGCGGGGGCAAACATGGTCCAGATCACGCCGAACACATAGGCAATGCCGTACGTGGCGGCCATGATGCCCATATGGAAGCCCAGCGAATCGATGTTGGCCGGATGGGTGGTGCTGTAGGCACAGGCAGGTCTGTCGCCTTCATCGCGCAGGCCGCGCAGGAGGGCGCGGGGCAGGCCCTTGCTGTCTTCGGCAACGGCCCAGCCTTTCTTGATGCCGTACAGGGCGAGCGGCACGCCGACAAGACCCGCCACAAGGAAGCCCACGGCGGCAAAGGCCAGGCCGGTATTGATGGCGTTGGCCGTCTTATAGCTGGTTTCCCAGATGGAAGCGTACGCCAGCGTCTGGCCGGGGCCCTGGGTGAAGCCGGCGCCGAGCAGGTAGCCGTTGACCGTCTCGAACGTGCCGCCAAACAGGTTGTGCCACAGGGTAAACACGCCCTTGCCGAGCAGCGCCTGCAGGCTGAACATCATGGTAAACAGCAGTGCAATCCACAGCGCCCCGCGCATGATCACCTTGCTGTTGCTCTTCTTGGCCGGCTCCATGAAGCCGATGCCCACAAAGCCGAAGGCGAACAGATGGAAGGTCAGCAGACCGAACGGCCCCTGATCGATGACTTTCCATCCGGCCGTGGTGGGGATGCCAAGCAGGCCCGCGTTGACGAGCACAAACCCGATAAGTCCCCCGATAAGGGACGCAGGGAACAGGATTTTCTGAAAGAACGGCACCGTGGCGCGGATGAACGTCCCCAGCATGAGCATGATGCCGATCCAGAGGAAGGCGGCAATATTCGGGAAAAAGGTTGCTTCCATACAAAAACTCTCCATAAGGTGGCGCCGGCAGCGTGACGCCGTTTGAAACGGGAACCTCCAAAGCTGCACAACGACCCTCCGGCACAGCCGGGGCGTCTGCGCCGGAAAGCGGGGAGACGCTGCACCTGAGCCGGACACGGGCGGCAGCCTGCCGCACCGGGCGGTTCAGCACAGGCCGTCTCGCGTCGTCGCACACGAACGCGATATTATTTCGTAAAACAGTCCACGCTGCAAGGTCTATCCGGCAGGGAAGACGTTTTTTCTGCCGGAGTGACGGCAAAACGCCCCCCGTGGCGGAGGCCGCTATCCAGCCCGAATTGCAGCGCCACAGCCGTTGCGGCAATCGGACAGACATCAGTCCCGTCCGGACGCGCGTCTGCCCGAATCCGGGCCAGGCTGTGCCGCACGGCTGCCCCCAAAGCCTCCGTGCTGCGGATCGGAGCTGCCTTTTCCCGCCTGCGCCATTACAGCCTGCCCCCAGAACCGGCCTCAGGCAGTTTTAGAAAGATATTCCCCCGCCACCATGCATGCCTGCGATCTTCGGCAACTTCTTCGCTCAGATCTCTGCCTTCACGAATCTGCGAACATGGCTACGGTCGGCTTTATGTCCAGTCCTGAAGATGTGCAGAAGGATCCATGAATCGTACGGCTGCGGACGCTTCCGATGGTGTGCAGGGAGAGGGCCGCCAGGTTCGCACGAATCCGCACGGCTGCGGCCGCTTCTGTGGGCCGGAGAGCCGAAGGCAGGGGCTGCGGCGCCGTGGAACTGCGCGCCTGTGCCGGTTCCCCGCCGCACACCGGCCACAGGCCGCCGCAGGCTTCGCCGGGACGCACCTGCCATCTTCCGGCAGACTGTGGCGTGATACCGCGGCAGGCGGCCGCTATCGCAGCGTGCCTTTAGCAGTGCAGTGCCGGAGCGCGGGTGCCCCGGACGCCCAGGCATGGCTTTCCGCACGGATTTTCCATACGGCCGGCAAGAAAGGCTGTACGCGCGCCATACGGCCATCCAGACGGCTTGCACCGCCTGATTCCGGGACAAACCTGCCTGTTCAGGAATTGTCAAATACGAAAAGAGTCCTTACACTGTAGGGGACGCGATCACCGGTTACCGGGACCCTACGGGGCGCGCTATTTTCGGAGGTCATCTTGAATACAAGGAATCTCATTCTCTGGGGTGTCATTTCCCTGGCTATGGTGCTCGTTTTCAACCTGTTCAGCCCGCAACAGTCGACGGTGTCCGGAAGCCAGCTCACCTACAGCGAATTCCTGCGCCAGGTGGAAAGCGGGCAGGTTTCCGACGTCACCCTGCAGGGCAACACCATCAAGGGGCGCACCAGCGACGGCAAGCCGTTTCAGTTCTTTGCCCCGCGGGATAACGGCCTCATTGACAAGCTGTTAGCCAACAAGGTGGAGGTCAAGGCCGAACCTGTCGAAGATTCTCCCTGGATCAGCCTTCTGGCGTCATGGGTGCCCATGCTTCTGCTCATCGGCGTGTGGATTTTCTATATGCGCCAGATGCAGGGCGGCGCGGGCAAAGCCATGTCCTTCGGCCGTTCCAAGGCCAAAATGCTCAATCAGGATCAGGCCCGCGTGACGTTTGACGACGTGGCCGGCGTTGATGAAGCCAAGGAAGAACTTTCTGAAATTGTTGATTTTCTTTCAAATCCTAAAAAATTCACCAGGCTGGGAGGTCGTATTCCCAAGGGTGTGCTGCTTGTCGGGCCTCCAGGCACCGGCAAGACCCTGCTGGCGCGGGCCGTAGCCGGTGAAGCCGGCGTGCCCTTCTTCTCCATTTCCGGCTCCGACTTTGTGGAAATGTTTGTCGGCGTCGGGGCTTCGCGCGTGCGTGACCTTTTCATCCAGGGCAAGAAGAACGCGCCCTGCCTCATTTTCATTGACGAAATCGACGCCGTGGGCCGTCAGCGCGGCGCAGGGCTTGGCGGCGGGCATGACGAACGCGAGCAGACCCTGAACCAGCTGCTTGTGGAAATGGACGGCTTTGAATCCAACGAAGGCGTCATCCTGATCGCGGCCACCAACCGCCCCGACGTGCTCGATCCCGCGCTGCTGCGGCCCGGGCGCTTTGACCGCCAGGTCGTGGTGCCCACCCCGGACGTCAAGGGCCGTCTGGCCATCCTGAATGTCCACACCAAGCGCACGCCTCTGGCCAGCGACGTCAATCTTGACGTCATCGCCCGCGGGACCCCCGGATTCTCCGGTGCCGCGCTCGAAAACCTGGTCAACGAAGCCGCTCTGCAGGCAGCCCGCCTCAATCAGGACACCGTGACCATGAAGGACTTTGAAGCCGCCAAGGACAAGGTCCTCATGGGCAAGGAACGCCGCAGCCTCATCCTCACCGACGAGGAAAAGCGGATCACCGCCTATCACGAAGCAGGGCACGCGCTGGTGGCCAAGCTCCTGCCGGGTTCGGATCCTGTGCACAAGGTCACGATCATCCCTCACGGGCGCGCGCTGGGCGTGACCATGCAGCTGCCCGAGGCCGACCGGCACAGCTACTCCAAGAAGTTCCTCACCAACAACCTGATGGTGCTTCTGGCCGGCCGTGTGGCCGAAGAACTCATCTTTGAAACCATCACCACCGGTGCAGGCAACGACATCGAACGCGCCACCGGCATGGCCCGCAAGATGGTCTGCGAATGGGGCATGAGCGAAGTCATCGGCCCCATGGCTGTCGGCGATCAGCACGACGAGGTGTTCCTCGGCCGCGACTGGGGCCACAGCCGCAACTACAGTGAAGAAACCGCCCGCACGGTCGATGACGAAGTCAAGCGTTTCGTGGACAGCGCCCGCGAAGGGTGCACCCGCCTTCTGACCGAGAACATCGACATCCTGCACGCTGTGGCCGGAGCTCTTCTGGAACGTGAAACCATCAGCGGCGAAGATATCGACCTGCTGATCAAGGGTGAACCGCTGCCGCCCGTTGACGTGGAGCGCTCCAAAAGCGGCGCGCCCAAGGCGCAGTCCTCCACCCAGCCGCAGGCACAGCCTGCTGCCGGGAACGACGGGGACACGTTCAAGCTCGATTCAGGCACGGCCGATACCCCGGCAGCCTCCACGGCAACGCCGCCAGCCGCCGGAACAGGCACTGAAGCGGCAAAGCCGGCAGGGCAGCCTCCTGCGGCGCAGGACGGCACGGCCGACGCTACGGCACAACCCCCTGCTGAGCACGCCGAACCGGCGGGCAGCGCCGGGCAGGACGCCACCGGCAAGGCCGGGGAAAACCGCAGGGACGACGGCAAGGCATGAGTGATCGCACCGCATGGACGGTGCTGGGGGGGCGGGTTATCCAACCTGCCCCCTTCTGCATCGCAGGCATTATGAACCTGACGCCGGACTCTTTTTCCGACGGCCGGGGAGTACTGGCTCCGCTGCCGGCCCTGCTGGACCGGGCCAGAGGAAAACTGGACGCGCTTGACGCGGCAGGCTGCGGCATGCTCGATCTGGGGGCCGAATCCACCCGGCCAGGAGCTGCCCCCGTCGACGAAAGCGGGGAACTGCACCGGCTTATGCCCGTCCTGCAGGCCCTGAAGCGCGAACGCCCCGATGCGCTGATCTCCATCGACACCTGCCGGGCCTCCGTGGCCCGCGCAGCCCTGGAGGCCGGAGCGCAGATCATCAACGACGTGTCGGCCTGCTGCCGCGACAGGGCACTGACAGACGTGCTCGTCGAATACCAGCCGGGCTATGTGCTGACCCACGGCGGCAGGGAACATTTTGCCGGGATCATGCACATGGAGGGCTGTTCTGCTACTACTCCGCCCTGTGCCCTGCTCCTCCGCTTTTTCGAGCAGGAACTGAACCGGCTCGTCCGCGCCGGCCTCAGGGAAAACCGTATTGTGCTTGACCCCGGTATCGGCTTTGGCAAAACGGGGGAAGAAAACTGGCGGATTCTGCACGACATCGAGGCGCTGAACGCGCTGGGACGTCCCCTGTATGTGGGGCTTTCGCGCAAGTCGCTGTTTGGCTGGCTGCTTGACCTGCCCACAGGCGAACGGGATACGGCCACCCAGGTTGCCACGGCACTTCTGGCTGCGCGCGGGGTGCCCTATCACCGTGTGCATGACGTGACGGCCACAGCCAGGACACTCCGGATTGTCAGCAGCTGCACGCCCGGCCTGACCAGCAGCCCGCCCTTGATGGGCAACCCAAACAACAGGGCCTGAAAACCCGTTCGACAGCGCCAGAAGGAGAGAAACGGCCTGTAAACGGCTGCAGGCAGCAGTCTCCGCTGCCCTTACAGGGTCCGTCCCCAGCCCTGTGCCTGAGAGTGATGCAAACAGGCCTGCATGCCATGGAGAGATACCAGCTGTTTTTTCCCGCGCTGTACGGGGCAGGCCGGATGCAATCCTGCCTCAGCAGGCAGGACCAGACTCCCTCCGGCGCTGTACGGGGCAGACGGCAGAGTCCCCCGCAGGGGGGTGGCAACCCCTTGCGCCTGATCCCAGACATCAACCGGCCCGGCGCCCGCGGCCGCAGCCTCAACCTGTAAAGGAACAACCATGACGCAACGCTTATTTGGAACTGACGGCATGCGCGGACGCGTCAACACCGCGCCCATGACCCCCGATATTGCCCTGCGCCTCGGCCTGGCGGCCGGCACCCTGTACCGGCACCGTCATGGCCGCGGCGGCCGTGTGGTCATCGGCAAGGATACCCGTCTTTCCGGCTACATCTTTGAAAACGCCCTGACCGCAGGGCTCCTTGCCGCCGGCATGGACGTCTTCCTTGTAGGCCCGCTGCCCACGCCGGCCATCTCGTTTCTGACCACCAACATGCGCGCGGATCTGGGCATTGTGATTTCAGCTTCGCACAACCCCTACCACGACAACGGCATCAAATTTTTCGACGCCGAAGGCTTTAAAATCCCTGATGAAGCCGAGCAGCGCATGACCGATCTGGTGCTTGACCCCGATCACCACTGGGATTACCCGGATCCTGCCCATACAGGCCGCGCCTACAAAATCAAGGACGCTCCGGGCCGCTATATCGTTTACATCAAGAACAGTTTTCCTGCGCATCTCTCGCTGGAAGGACTGCGCGTCGTCATCGACTGTGCCAACGGAGCCAACTACCTTGTCGCGCCCATGGCGCTCGAAGAGCTCGGGGCCGATGTCGTGCGCATGAGCACCGAGCCCAACGGGCTGAACATCAACTATCAGTGCGGATCGCTCCATCCCGAAGGCGTGGTGGCCAAGGTTCGCGAAACCCGCGCCGACATCGGCCTCGCCCTTGATGGCGACGCGGATCGCCTCATTGTGGTGGATGAAAAGGGAAACGTGCTGGACGGAGACCAGATCATGGCCCTGTGCGCACGCGATCTCATGCGCCAGAACCGCCTGCCCGGCAATCTTCTTGTGGCGACCGTCATGAGCAATATGGCTCTGGAAGTCTTCATGCGCGAACAGGGCGGCTCGCTGCTGCGCACACCGGTCGGCGACCGCCATGTGGTCGCGGCCATGCGTGAGACCGGGGCCACCCTGGGCGGAGAACAGTCCGGCCATCTGATTTTTCGCGAATACAGCACCACCGGGGACGGCCTGCTTGCCGCCCTGCAAATCCTGGCGATCATGCGCAAGGAACAAAAACCCCTGTCCGAACTGGCCGGCCTGCTGACGCCCTACCCGCAGGAGCTGATCAACGTACCGGCGCCCAACAAGCCGGATCTGACCGGCAACGCCGCCGTCCAGGACGCCGTAGCCCGCACGGAGCAGCAACTCCATGGCCGCGGACGCGTCCTGCTGCGCTATTCGGGCACCGAACCTCTCTGCCGTGTCATGGTGGAAGGCCCGGACATCGGCGAAGTCCGCGAACTGGCCACCGAACTGGCTGCCGTCGTGCGCCAGGCCTGCCAGTAGCCCTGACAGCTTTCGTAGGTTGGAAGAACAGGGGGGAACGAGGAAACCCTTTTGCAAAAGGGTTCTCCTCTTTCCCCCCTTACCCCCATGCTCCTTCCCAAAACGTTTACCGGCACTGTTCCCCGCGCAGGCCACCGTTCATTACGGCCTGTTTCTGTGTACGACAGGCTTCCCCACCCAAAAAACTGACCGGCCAAATCCGTATGAAAATCACATCCACACCAGCCGGCCGGCCTCTACGCAGGCGGCAAGTCCGCGTGTGGGGGGAACCAGTCTGGCGCGTCATGCATGGAGAGAAAGACGGTGTGTCCCGTCTGCAGTGCTGCAGCAGTCCTGCGGCGGCACTGACTTCGTGGTTGCCGCACCACAACCATGCCGGCAGCACTATGGGTGTACAAAGAACCTGCTGTGCGGCCCGCCCAGCATCATTAGCTGTGCACAACAGCAAAACAATACAGCAACGCAGAGCTCTTCTGTCCTGTGGAGCAGGGAGCCATGCCGCACAGCCGGAACCGCCCGCCACGCCAGCGGGGGGCGGCGTACTCTTTCGACCTGGCCAGCTCCCAGGGCAGCGGCTGCCCGGCCTGCCGCCCGGACAGCACCATGTCCAACCTGTATAACAACACGGCCAGAAGGCTCAGCTTCAGCAGAGCTGGCAGCCCCGAAACGGCACGTCCGTCTGCCACCCTGTCCTGGATGAGCATGCGGGCAATGGCGAAGAGGAAATGGAAACGATGGAGGGAAGGGCCAGCCCCGTCGCAAACAGGGCTCACCCTTCCCTCCACAGGAAAGGATAACGAATTAGAACTTGTAGGTCAGATAGATGCCGGCCTTGTAGGCGTCGTCGGCGTCGTTGTCGACAGGGCCCCAGGCCGCTTCATCCAGATCAAGCTTGATGTAGGACAGTTCGACATGCAGAGCCAGGTTCTTGTAGATCTGGTACTTGGTGTCGAAATCCACTTCCCAGGCACTGTCGCCCGTGGTCAGATACAGGCCGTCATAGTTGTGCATGGGCGCGCCGGCCATGGCAGCCATGGCACGGTTGTTGGTGCCCTGCACATAGGTGCCGCGCAGATCGTGGTACAGATTATCAATGATCTGAATGTCATTGAACTGGAGGCTGGCGCCCCACATGCCGGCGCTGCCCACAGAAATCTGGTCGGCGTCATACCAGCCGCCATCAAAGCCAAAATTGTTGATGCCGTTGGAAGGATAGATGACCGGCATGCGTTCGGAGCCGTCCATGGCGTTGCCGTCGTCACCCGAAGCGTACCAGAACCCGACTTTAGGTGTCATGAAATCAAGCGCGTAGGACGCTTCGGCCGAAGCGACCCAGCCGCGGCGCTTCAGATCCATGCCGCTGTTGTCGCCCAGATCCACCGAGCCGTACACGAAGTCAAGAGCGACGCGGAAAGGATCGAACATGGTCAGTTCGCCGCCGATGCCCAGCCACCAGACGTTGCCGTGGTTCTTATCCCCAGGCAGGAATGCCGGGCCGTTCACAGGCAGCAGGCCGGCCGTCAGCCAGCCCAGTTCCGAACCCCAGTCCTCATGCGCGATCACACCTTCCATGGCATGCCGGCCGATGCTGCCGTAGATGCCGTAAGGAGTAACCTGCCAGCCTTCACCCGTCACCGGCACAGACAGCAGGAACAGGTCAATGGCGTCGTGCGGGGTATCGTCGTCGTTGTACGGGCGCATCCAGGCCAGGGTCAGGCCGACCATTTCGTTGAACTGATAGCTGGCCGTCAGGGCCGCCATGTCAGATTCATACATCAGCGCGCCGTTGAAGGTGTAGGTAGGGGTCGTAATGGGCTGCAGGCCCATGCGCACATGCAGGTCGGTGCCCGGGACCATCCAGTCCACGTAGGCATAGCGCACCTTGATGTTCTTGCCGTCGGTGCCGGTGGCCCAGCCGTCCGCGCCACCCCAGTCGGCATTGCCGATTTCAATCTGCAACACACCCTGCAGCTCTTCAGAGGCAATGAAATTGAACTGGGTACGCAGGCGTGATTTGGCCTTGAAGGTGTCAGACGTGTCGGCAGCATCCCCGCCAAGGCCCTGCATCCATGACCAGCCAAACTGCCAGGTACCGTTGGCCGTCAGTTCCACGGCCTTGGCCGAACCCGCGCCAGCGCCGAGCATAAGGCCGGCAGCCAGCAGAAGCGTCATCATCCGTTTCATGGAATATCTCCTGAAAAAAGTTGCGTCAGACGCTTTTCCCACAGAGGTGCACGTTTTCTGACAAACAGGCCGTGCTGTCAGGAGCGCTTGCCCGCTGCCATAGCACTTGAGGCAGTCGGAGCCGTATCCACAGCTCAAAGAAAAAGGGAAATTGTGCTGCATGCAGGCGTTGACGCTGTGGTGCGCCCAGTCTGCTGAAGGCCAGGCTGGCTAAGGCGGTAACCGCCCGGCGTGCTCCCCTGTACGAGGAAAAGCAAGGCAAGGTAAAAAAAGGGAGGGCATATTACTGCCCTCCCTGCAACCCCGCGCCGGGCGCGGGACCATAATTCAGGCGAGACTAGAACTTGTAGGTCAGATAGATACCGGCCTTGTAGGCGTCGTCATCTTTCACGTACTTGTAGTCGTTACCCCAAGTTGCTTCGTCCATGTCGAACTTGATATAGGACAGTTCCACATGCATGGCCAGGTTCTTGTAGATGTCGTACTTCGTGTCGAAGTCGATTTCCCAGGCCTTGTCATGGTTGGTCATGTAGACGCCTTCGGTACCGGTGGTGTCGCTGCCGACAAGCTGATAGAAGTCAGCCATGGCGCGGTTGTTGGTGCCCTGGATGTAGGAGAAGCGCAGGTCGTGCTTCAGGTCTTCGATCAGCTGGATGTTGTCGAAGTGCAGGCCAATCCCCCACTGACCGTTGCTGCCAACGCCGATCTGGTCAGCATCATACCAGCCACCATCGTAGCCGAAGTTGGTGAATTCGCTGATGCTGCGCAGGCTGGGCAGACGTTCGGAACCGTCGTACGGATCGCTGTCGTCACCGGAGGAGTACCAGCCACGCAGGGTCGGGGTCACGAAGTCGAGGGTGTAGGAAGCTTCAGCGCTGATGGCCCAACCACGACGCTTCAGATCCATGACGCCGTTGTCGCCAAGGTCCACGGAGCCGTACACGAAGTCAAGAGCGACGCGGAAAGGATCGAACATGGTCAGTTCGCCGCCGATACCCAGCCACCAGGCGTTGCCGCTGTCGCCGTCGCCGTAGGTGAAGCCACCCACAGGCAGCATGCCGGCGAGCATGTACTTGATGTCAGAACCCCAGGCATCCTCCCAAGGATCCGAATTATGCAGGCCGTCATAGGCGCTCTGCATGGCGTCGGAGCCGATGGCGCCGTACATGCCATAGGGGGTCACCGACCAGCCTTCACCCGTCACAGGCACGGCCAGCATGAAGGTATCGATGGAGTTGTGCGGCGTATCATCGTCGTTGTACGGACGGGTCCAGGCCAGGGTCAGGCCGACCATGTCGTTGAACTGGTAGCTGGCAGTGATGCCGGCCACGTCGTAGCTCTTGCCCATCACAGGACGGTTGAAGGTGTAGGCGGGCTGGGCAATGGGCTGCAAGCCCATGCGCACCTTGATGTCAGCAACCGGCACAACCCAGTCCACATAGGCGTAACGCACTTTGATCTGCTTGCCGTCGGTACCGGTAGCCCAACCGTCGGATCCGCCCCAGTTGCCGTTACCGATTTCGGTGAACAGCACGCCCTTCAGATCTTCAGAGGCGATGAAGTTGAACTGGGTACGCAGACGCTGCTTAGCCTTGAAGGTGTCGGAGGTGTCGCCGCCGGCGCTTTCCATCCAGGACCAGCCGAACTGCCAGGTACCATTAGCGGTAAGTTCCACAGCCTTCGCGGAGCCGGCGGTAGCGCCAAAAACGAGGCCGGCCGCAAGAAGAAGCGTCATGATGCGTTTCATGGGAAAATCCTTCCTTCTTTATTTTGAATCCTTCGATCCTTCCGGATCCCTGTCCGGTTCCACCTGAGCGGCGGGGCCCTTCCTTCCAAAAAGAGCGTTACCGGCAGGTTGCCTGCGAACCCTTTCGCAGGTGAGAGTGTTATGGCACAGTTCAATTTTTTTGACAAGCGTTTTGGTCAAAAAAATTTTACCAAATTAGACCAACCTTCTACAACCTCACCGTCATGCCCGATTATATTCATTTATCTCATTAAACTTATTTGCATTATATGTTAGACAAAACAGCCATCTCCGGCATCTTTCCCGCCACGCAGGCGCACTTTCTACCTCTCTCATACGGGACAAAAAACAAAACCCGTTAGACGGCAAGGCCTGCCCGCGGCGCAATGAAGCAGCATCGCGCGGCCAGCCCTGTTTACCCGCGGCCAGCCCCTGCCCACACGGTCTCTGCACGATCTTCGCGATCTTTTCTCAGCGCCACCACCCCTATCATTAACTATAGCGCCTGTCTTTGGGTTCCGGACACGGCCCTTCCTGTTCGGTTCCCTGAGTGCGTTGCTCTATGGCTGTCCTGTGCTGTGGTCCGAGACTCCGGGGATTCCTGTGGCGCTGGCACTGCAGCGCCCTATGGCAGGGTGTTCCTGTCTGAAATTTTTTATTTACACGTCTGCCCTCAATATGTTCAGAACGGGTTGGGCAGTTTTCCCGAACCGACCGCCCTGCCCCCCAGGGCTTTTTCTGCGCAGCACGGCTCCGCGCATCGCTATCTTATATAATAGATGGACATCACCCTGTTGCACTCTTCCACACGCGCCGCCGGCAATCCTCAGGGTGGCAAGGCGGCAGAGCAACAGCCCGTGTTTGACACAACCAGCTCCATCCGCCTTCTTCCACATGCGGTGCTGTCCCATGAACAACGCACTCTCTGTATGCAGCAGTCTGCCACACGGTCCTGACATGACCGGGCTATACGGGAAACCTGTGCTTCCCGTGTCCGCTGCGTATGGCCGGAGGTGCCAATGCGTATGTTTTATGCTGGAGGGCCGCGCCCGTGTCCGTTGCATGAGGACAGACTCCCATGCTCCGTGTTGTGCGACTGGATGTGCACAGCTCCAGCCTCAGCATGCTCCGGCAGCGTTGCAGGGAAACACCAGTTATGCCGCCTGGTTCTGAGTCAGTAAGGACACTACCACGGGGCATTGCGCCACCTTCCGGCACACGGCCAGTGGCGTGGAGGTTCGGCCCGTCCAGCGTTTCCAGGCCTTCTCCCGGCACGACAACCGCACCACATTGCGCCGGAGGCACTGCCTTCAGGCGACACATCTCTCCTACAGCCGGCTCTACGGCAAGGGGCCAGATCATTGCTTGACAAGCGGCGGGTCTTGCCTTGAAGTGATGTTTCGGCTGTTTTTTCTGTGCCTGCTGCCTGCAGACGGCCTGCCTGGGATTATCGTGTGCAGCACGGCGGGCCCTGCCAGTCTGCTCAGGCAGCTGGAGCGGCACGGATGAGGCAGGCACTGCGAAGGCCACGCCCGGGATCGCCACGCAGGCAAACGGCTACAAGTCCGCTGGCTGTCTCTAGAGCGTTTTGCCATTGAAGAAGACGGAACGCGAGGCGCAGCACCGCGCCGCCCGGCCATAACTGAGCGGAAAAACCTCGCTTTCCCCGCGAAACGACAGGCTGCATGGTTTGAAACGCGCAGCTGTTCGAACTAAAAAGGCTCTAAGAGGACAGCCGGATCTCCGCCTTCCGGCCTGCAACCACGGCAAGGCGAAGCCGCCAGCCTGTGGTCGCCGTCCTGCCGGACAGCCCGGACAGGCGGGGCGGGCCTTCGTGCGGGAGGGCGGTGCTGTTTTTTCTGTCTGGACTGACGCCTGTCTTCAGGGCTGTTTGTCCGGCACGGCGTCCCTTTTCCGGCGGAAGGCAGGGCACGCCGCCGCGGCCGGCTGCCGCACCATCGTTCAGACACCTTTTAGCCTTAGGACAGGAACTGCTATGGGCTTTTTTTCTTCCATAAAAAATCTGTTTGGCTCGAAGCCGTCGGAAGCCGATACTGAAACCGATGCACCCCGGCAAGAAGCCGGATCCAACGCTCCAGCACCAGCCGGTGCAGCCGATGCCAGCGAGGCCGGTGCTGAGATGCCGGCAGACGGCGAAGCACAGGCGGACGGAGCACAGGCCGACCAGTCCGTAATAACGGACAGAGGGGCCGAAGGGGATGCGGGAGAGGTCAGCCCGCCGGCAGAAGGCGGCGCCCAGGCGGCGCAGGCCGGAGCTGCGCCAGGGCAGCCTGAGGCCGAAGCTGAATCCTCCGTTTCAGCGGAGATCCCGGAGAACAGCGCCCCCCGGGAAGAGACCCCGGCCCGGCCGGCTGCACCGGCACAGGATGATGAAGAAAAAGCCATGACCATCCGCCTGCGTGAGGCGGAACCGCGTCTGTCAGCCTGGCTGGCTGTTGCGCTGGAAGGCGTTTCCCGTACGGGCGACACGCTGTGGCAGCGGCTGCGCTTTCTGCTGCGCGCGCTGGATGCGGGTGATGAGGAAACCGAGGCATTCATCCGTGATCTGTCGGAGTGGACCGAGGCCATGGGCTATGAGGATCTGGCCGACTTCCGCTCAGAGCTTCAATACCGGCTGGCGCTGGCGCTGGATCTGGAAGACGAGGAGGACGAACGCAGCCGCCTGTTTGTGAAGCTCCAGGAGGGGCTTGCCAAGACGCGCGCCCAGCTGGGTCAGGGGCTGCAGACGCTGTTTGCCGGATATGGCGAACTGTCGCCCGCATTCTGGGATGAGCTGCTCGAGCTGTTCATCATGGCCGACATGGGCATGGAAGCAGCCACCACCCTCTGTGACAGGCTGCGCAACCGGGCTCGGGAAGCCGGCGCGAAGACGCCTGCCGAGCTCCAGCCCCTGCTGGCGGCCGAACTGTCTGACATTTTCCGCATTCCGCGCCGTGTGACAGCGATCAATCCACCGGAAATCGTGCTTGTCATCGGGGTCAACGGTGTGGGCAAGACCACAACGATTGCCAAGCTGGCTTATCGCGCCCGCTCCCAGGGCAAAAAAGTCATGCTGGCGGCTGGCGATACGTTCCGCGCCGCCGCTGTGGAACAGCTCGGTATCTGGGCCAAGCGCACGGGATCCCTGTTCCATGCCAAGGGCCAGAATGCCGATCCTTCCGCCGTGGCCTGGGAAGCCGTTGACCGTGCTGTGGCCGAGCAGGTGGACGTACTGTTTGTGGATACTGCCGGACGCCTGCATACCAAGACGAACTTGATGGAAGAACTCAAAAAGGTGCGCACGGTCATCGGCCGCAAGCATCCCGGCGCACCCCACCGCAGTGTGCTGATTCTTGACGCCACCACGGGACAGAACGCCCTGTCGCAGGTCAAGCTGTTCAAAGAGGCTGCCGGCATTGACGAAATCATCCTCACCAAGCTTGACGGCACGGCCAAGGGCGGTGTGGCTGTGGCCGTGGCCATGCAGTTTGGCATTCCCATCACGTTTGTGGGGCTTGGCGAAAAGATGGAAGATCTGCGCCCGTTCAACGGTGACGATTACGCCCGGGCGCTTCTGGAGGCATAGCCCCGAAACAGTGGGAAAACGGTCTGCCTGCCGCCTTCAGGCAGACCGCTGCGCCACCCGGGCTGCTGCCGCACGGTGCAGGCTGCGCGTTACGTTTTTCGGCAAAAGGAGGGGGCTTGTGCCGCGGCGAAAGGTGGCATTCTGCCCACACTGTGCGGCGCTGCTCCAGGCTGAACAGGCTCAAAGGCTCCAGCCCCCCGGCAGGGATCACAGAAACGCCCTACAGCCGCAAAGCCTGCCGCATGGTGCAGGCTCCCTGTGCCATTACGGATCACGATGCTGGAGGGACCGCGGCCGGCGCTCTGCCGTTCGGGCCTCTGCCTGCCAGCTCCCGCAGGGCAGTGTCAGCTGAGTGCTCAGATTGAGACAGGCGCGCCAGTATGGCGAATGCTGGATGAGGCGTACGGCACGGCAGCACTTCCGGACAAGGGACGCCGGATCCGTGATCCACGCGGCCTGCCCATTTCTGCCGTGTCCTGCCGCCGTGGCAAAGCGTGCCCGCCATGCTGCTCTGTGCGCGGCACTGCGCACCGCCAGGGGCCGGTTGCACCAGGGACGCACCGCGCGCTGCAGGCAGACGCCGCACGCGCCGCCCAGAACACCGCGCAGGCCAAACGTTGTGTCAAAGAAGGCGGAGGCTGCGAGGAGGCAAGCTCTTTCAGGCTCCCTCATCTGTCCCCGATCACCCGTGAACTGCTCCGTATGAAAGGATCCTTGCCATGGCCAACAGTCTGCAACGCCGCATCAACATGGCCGCCGGCCGCGAACCCGCCGATCTGCTGATTGCCAACGCGCGCGTCGTCAACGTCTTTACCGGAGACATCGAGCACACCGATATTGCCATAGGTGACGGTGTCATCCTCGGGTACGGCCCCCGCGACGCCGTTCAGGTGTTCGACGCGGGCGGGGCATACCTGCTGCCCGGCCTTATTGACGCGCATATCCATATTGAATCGAGCATGCTCAGCCCGGCACGCTTTGCCGAGCTTGTACTGCCGCGCGGCACGGCCACCGTTGTGGCTGACCCGCACGAGCTCGTCAACGTAACGGGCGTTACGGGGTTGCGCTATTTTCTGGAATGCGCCGCGCGCCTTCCGCTCAACCTGCGCATTGCCGTTCCTTCGTGCGTGCCGGCCACGCCGTTTGAAGACGCGGGGGCCATCCTGTCCGCCAAGGACATGGCCCCGTTCATGCACGATCCCTATGTCGTCAGCGTCGGAGAAATGATGAACTTTCCTGGTGTGATTGCCGGCGACTCCGACGTGCTTGACAAGCTCCAGCTGGGCCACGCGTCCGGGCGCGGCATCGACGGACATGTTGTCAGCCTGCCGGGCAGGGAGCTTGACGCCTATATGGCCGCCGGCGTCCACAACAACCACGAATGCAATACCGTACAGGAAATGCACGAAATCCTGCGCCGGGGCGGCTATGTCCTGCTGCGTGAAGGATCGGCGGCCAGGAACCTTTCCCGCCTGCTGCAGGGGGTTACCCCTGCCAACGCGCGCCGCTGCGCCCTGTGCTGTGACGACCGCCATGCCGAAGACTTCCTGCGCGACGGACATATGGACCACCTGCTGCGCCTGGCTGTGGCCGGGGGCACGGAACCGGTTCTGGCCGTCACGCTCTGCACGCTCAACGCCGCAGAAGCCATGGGCCTGCGCGGCAAGGGCGGCATTGCCCCGGGCTGGGACGCCGACCTGGCCCTGGTGGACAACCTGCACGACTTTACCGTACTGCGCACCTGGGTCGGCGGCCGCTGTGTGGCGGCTGAAGGCAGGCTCCTGGCCGAGTTGCCGCACATCGACGCCTCGGCCCTGACGGGGACTGTCCGCCCGGCCCCGCTGGCGCCCCGCGCCCTGGATGTCCGCGTGCCTTCCGGACGCGCCCGGGTCATCGGACTTGACGGCGGCTCCCTCGTCACCCGGCATGAGGTGCGCGACGTACGCACCACTCCTGACGGACTGTTTGATCCGGCTGCCAACCCCGGCCTCTGCAAGCTTGCCGTTATCGAACGCCACAAGGGCACCGGCCTTGTGGGCACCGGCCTGCTGGCGGGCTACGGCCTGCACGGCGGGGCTGTGGCCACATCCGTGGCGCACGACTCCCACAACATTGTTGTGGCTGGAGACTCGGACGAAGCCATGCGCGCAGCCGTGGACAGGCTTGTTGCCATGGGCGGCGGCTGCGTCATCTGCCGGGGCACAGAGCCGCTGGCCGGTCTGGCCCTGCCTCTGGCCGGCCTGATGAGTGACGACGATCCCGCAACTGTGAGCAAAACCCTGACGGGCATCAACCGCCTGGCCCACGCAACACTGGGCATTCCCGATGAAGTGGATCCTCTGATGTCCCTGAGCTTTATGGCTCTGCCCGTCATCCCGTCGCTCAAGCTCACAGCCCGGGGTCTGTTCGATGTGGATCGTTTCTGCTTTGTCTCTGTTGACGCAGCCGGCTAGCGCCGTGCGCGTCGTTCTGTAAACCGGCGAATCCCGCCAAGGAGTCTGTCATGGATTTCACCGAACTTGCCGCCAAACGCTATTCGGTCCGCAACTATGCCGACCGTCCTGTCGAACCCGAAAAATCCAGGCTGTCCTCGAAGCCGGACGCCTTGCGCCTACGGCCAAGAATCTTCAGCCCCAGCGCATCCGCGTCATCCAGTCGCCTGAAGCCCTGGCCAAAATCCGCGAAGTCGTCCGCTGCGCCTTCAACGCTCCGGTCGTGCTCATTTGCTGCGGCGACGTAAGCAAAGGCTGGGTCAACCCCTTCAGCCACTTCAACCACACCGAAACGGACGTGGCCATCGTCACCTGCCACATGATGCTCAAAGCTACGGATCTGGGTCTGGGCTCCCTCTGGGTCGGCATGTTTGACCCGCAAAAGGTCACCGACACCTTTGAACTGCCCGAGCAGGAAATTCCCTTTGCCCTGCTTCTGCTGGGCTATGCGGCCGAAGACGCCGCCCCTGCCCCGGCACACAGCGTGCGCAAGCCCCTTTCCGAAACCGTAAGCTGGCTGTAGCGGCCTCAGGAAGTTTCAACGCAGACGCCGGAGGAAAGCCGAAGCTCCTTTTTCAGAGGGCTTCCTTTCTTCCGGCGCTGTTCCCTCCATATCTCCACCACCAGGCAGCAGGCTCAGGTGGCCGCCATGCCGCCCTGTCCGCCTGCCACACGTCGCAATTCCTCAAGCGCTCACAGACGTCCAGAGCCTGCCCGCACAGGGCACAGGGGGCCCTGGCCTGCCAGGAAATTTCTCCTAGCCCATCTCAACGCAGCTGCTCTCCGGCTGTGCGGCGCACGCTGCACATCAAGGCTTCATCAACGCCCCCGCAGGCCGCCTTCCGGACACAGGGGACGCACTGGCCCAGCCGCCTTGACTTTACTGAGACAACAAGGACTGACGCTTGCCACAGGAAGACGTCCTGTCCCCCGAAAGACTGAGCGCATAGGGGCGACTCTGCCACGAAAAAAAGCTCTGTCATGCGTAACGGGCCGGACAGGAGCCGTCCTCTGCCTCACTCGCCACAGGTGCTGTCCGGCAAACGCCATCAAGCCGAAAACGTGTGAAGACTCCGCAGACCGCCTGCCGTGCCCTTGCCGAGGAAAGCCCTGCCCAGACCGGACAGGACCGCTGCTGTGGCTGCACGGAAACGAGAAAAAGAACAGAGGGAAACGCTGACAGGGGGAACGGGACGTCCCTGTCTGCGGGGAGGAGTCCGCCATGCCTGCGCGACAGCCCGCCCATTGCCGGAGGTGTTCCTGCTGGGGAGAGAAAATTCCAGGGCACGCTGCCGGTACACCCTGCCCTGTAAACAGAAAAAGGACTTGTGGAATCCACAAGTCCTTCAAATTTCTGGCGCGCCAGGAGAGATTCGAACTCCCGGCCTACAGGTTCGTAGCCTGTTGCTCTATCCAGCTGAGCTACTAGCGCAACCGAGAAATGTGTTTACCCCTTGCCCCCCCTGCCGTCAAGCCTTTTTTGCAGGAGAAGCACATTTTTTTAAAATTTTTTTATTCTGCCAGATCTGCATGCGCCGGATCTGCCTGAACGACCGGGCCGGGCCGGGCAAAAGCCGCATGCAGCATGCTCCCCTGCCGCACGCGGAGGCCGTCCGCAACACGCGCATGGAACCCCATGGCGTCAGGCAATGCTGCATCCATGCCGGATGCCGTCCGCGACATGCATCCGGAGCCGCAGAGAGGCACAAGCCTGAAGCCGCCAGACTGGCAGCGCCTGCCGTGTGGCAGTCGCCTGGAGGCCAGGGGCGTGTCGAGCATCCCCCTGCGGTTCCCTGCCCCTGCAGGCGGGACAAAAACATGAGGCGCACCCTGTTGCCAGGATGCGCCTCAAAAAATCAGGATCCGTCACAAGACGGCTTCCCGGGTACGGCCTACACGCAGCCGGTGGGCTTGGGCAGACCGGCCATCTTGCAGGCTCCCTTCCCAGGTCCGGACGGGAAGAGTTCGTACACTTCCTTCAGCTTGTATCCCGTGTTCTTGGACAGGATACGCACCATCGGAGCGATGCCGTTCTTACGGTAGTAATCCTGCAGGAAGTCCAGGATCTTCTGGTGGTCGGGGGTCAGTTCAGTAATCCCTTCGGATTCCATCACATATTCCATCCATTCGGGGCACCAGGTATCGAACTTCAGCAGGAAACCGTCTTCATCAACTTCGAAGGTTTTGCCCTTGTAAGTCACTTCAGCCATTAGGTTCCTCCTCTTAAGACTAGTCTTTGGACGGGGATCCATCCATCGAGCTCTCGCGGGAGAGCCATGTTTTTATACAGCTCACTCGTGTTCGCCTATAGACTGTGTCCCCTTTGCCATAAACTGCAATAAATAGCAAGGGGAATAACCGCCAGGCAGGCTGTCTTGTCTCTGAAAATTTCACCTCTCACTGGTAATTCAAAATGTTATCGCACAAACTATCCATTTCCGGCCCGTGATCGAGTCCGCACAGGTGCCCCATGCCATGTGACAAAAGGCGCAGAAGGTGCTCCTGCGGCTCCTGACGGAACAGAAATGCCTCCCGGCAGACTGCATCAACGGATAAAATCAGGCTGCCGGGCATCTGCGGCAGACTCCCGCAGAGTTCAGGGCTCCCCTCTTCCGCATCAGCAGGAGGAAACGACAGAATGTTGGTTGGCCCCACACAGCCCATGGCGTCTCTGTTGCAGCCGGTCATTTCACCATCGCGTACAAGCAGGAGCTCCACACTGGCGGGTGCAGAAGCACTGTGCCGCCTGGCCGAACGAAGCATGGCCGCAAGCGCCTGCCTGAGTTCCGGGACAGCCAGGGGCAAAAGCCAGGCATGTTCCCGGCCGCCGATCCAGACCGTGTCTTCCGGCGGCCGTGGGTTCAGGGGCTGAGCGCTCATGCGGCGGGTTTCCCGGCAGAGGGGTTGCCCCTGCCTGTTTCCGAAGCATGCGTAGCGGTGGTGGCCGGCGCAGCCGCCGCACTGCCGGCCCGGGGGGCTGCGGGCTGTGCGTTATTGCCCGTCCCGCCTGCCGGTGCGCTTTTTGCCGTGCCTTCAGCCGTGCCTCCAGACACCGTGGCGGTGCCGGCCCCGGTTGCAGCCGCCGAGACAGGCTTGGCTTCATGCGCCCGGGCGGCCCCGTTCTGGCCTTCCTTTTCGTTTTTCTTGGCCTCGGGATAGGCAATCCGCTGATGGAAAAGGCCGATGAGAATCCGGGCAAAGCTGTCTGACAGCTTGTGCAGATCCTTGAACGTCAGTTCCGATTCGTCAAGCTGGCCGTCGGCAAAGATGCCCTTGACGATGGTGTCGATGTGGCTGCGGATGCGCGCCGGCGTCGGATCCGTCAGTGTACGGCTCGACGCTTCCACAACGTCAGCCAGCATGACGATGGCCGCCTCACGAGTCTGCGGCCTGGGGCCGGGGTAGGAGAAATCCTCCACCTTGGGCGATTCACCAAGCTCCTGGGCCTTGCGGTAGAAAAAGCGCATGACGCTGGTGCCGTGGTGCTGGCGGATGATGTCCTCGATTTCTTCACCCAGGTGATATTTCTGAGCAAGCTCCGTGCCCTTCTTGACGTGCGAGCCGAGAATGAGCGCGCTCATGGCGGGGGCGAGCTTGTCGTGCTTGTTGGGACCGCCAAACTGGTTTTCAATGAAATACTCCGGCCGCGCGAGCTTGCCTACATCATGGTAGAGTGCAGCCACCTTGCACAGCAGGCTGTTGGCATTGACGGCCTTGGCTCCGGCCTCGACCATGTTGGAGACGACCAGCGAATGATGATAGGTGCCGGGGATGGTCACCATCAGTTCCTGCAGCAGGGGCTGTTCCATGCTCATCAGCTCCATGAGCCTGAAGCGCGTTGTATAGTGGAACAGCATTTCCAGCAGCGGACTGACCGCAAACAGGATGAGCAGGGAAAGGAAGGCGTTGATTGCGGCAAAGCCCACCAGCATGAGCGTGGATTCCGCCCCCCGGTAGCCTTCCATCCAGCCACAGCCGATGGCCAGGGCGGCCATGGCCAAAAAGAGCGGCACCACCCCGCGCACCACATCCTGACGGGTCTGAGAGCGCAGGATCAGCCAGGTGTTGACCATGGCCGACAGGTAGAAGAACATGAACGCCGGGATATTGGCCTTGAACAGTGCCACAGAGAACAGCGACAGCAGGATCCCCACCACGCAGTAGCGTCGTGCGGCAAACATGAGTGACGAAAGTCCGGCAATGCCTGCCAGCGGGAAGCCGTATACGGACATGCTGAGCATCCCGGGCGTCATGAGCCGTCCGAACAGCAGAAAGGCCCCCTTGGCCAGGATGACGGTCAGCACAAGCAACAGGGCAATAAGCAGGAAATCCTTTTCGCGCAACGGCGTGCCCATCTTGCCGCTGGGAGCCTGGAACATGCCCATGCACAACAGCAGTGATACCAGGAACAGCCCGCCCACATACCACAGCTGCAGGAACTCCTGGCTCCGCCCGAACAGCCCCTGCAGTTTGAGCTGGGTTTCACGAGTGACAATTTCGCCGCGCGACACCACCAGTTCGCCCTTGCGGATGCTGTAGAGCACCGGCTTGACGCTGCTGGCCATCTGTGCCCCGAGCTTCAGCGTGGCTTCGCGGTTGACGACCATCGACGGCTTGACCAGCAGAGAAAACAGTCGGTCCACCGCTCTGCGTGCCGGGGTGTCCAGCCGGGTGTCATCGCGCATCAGCTGGCTGAACTGCACGAGCAGCAGCGACAGATCCGGGATGTCCACCGCGTCATGCCGGAGCACTTCCATGTCCGAATCGGTGTCACGGATGAGGATGCCGCCCTTGGATGCCAGAATCTGGCGCGAGTCTCCGACAACGCCGGAAGACAACTGGCGCTCAAACCAGGGCAGCGCCCTGTTGAGGATAAAACTCTGCACTGCCGGCTGCGCCCACTGCTGCGCCAGGCTCTGGGAAACCGGCGCGCCAAGGTGCACGCTCAGCTGCTTGAGCAGGTTTTCGCTCAACGGCGCAGCCAGCACGGCTTCGGACGTCTGCGGGGAAGCGTAGGCCTCGTCGTCATCATCAGGATCCGCCTCCTCGTCCTCCTTAGCCTCTGCCTCTTCCGGCGCAGGCTGCGTCTCGGCCACGGCCGGTGTGACCGTTTCCGCTTCAGAAACGGCCGTTTCGGCTCCGGACCTTGCCGCAGCTTCAGGCTCCTCCTGCCCGGTGCCTCCGGTATTGACCAGCTTGAGCACGGCGCTCACCTGATCCCGCAGCGTCTTGATGACGCCGGTGTCCAGCGTGAACACCGTCGGCTGCAGCTCAGCCACCTTTTCCCGCTGATGCTTGGTCGCCTCGGCGTCCTCTACCGTCAGGTCGCGGTGCGCGATGACGTCCGTATCCGCCACCTCGCCGGCGACGAACAGCCTGTGCCTGGCGGACGGTTCCAGGCCGGCCAGAACCGACATCAGAAACAGCGTTGCAACAAGAATCAGCAGGCCGCGCCCGGAGTGATGGTATGTCAGCGCATTGCGCATGACCCGGGATAATTCAATCAGACTCAGTGCGTTTTTCATGTGCGTCATATGCCTGTACGATGCGGCCCACGAGGGGGTGTCTGACCACATCGGCTGCGGTAAACCGTCTGAACGCCACACCTTTGACGTTCTGCAGCACTTCCAGAGCGTGCAGCAGGCCGGATCGCCCGGGGCCGGACTGTTCCCGCGACGCAGGCAGATCGATCTGCGTCACGTCGCCGGTGATGACCGCACGCGACCCGAATCCCAGGCGGGTGAGAAACATCTTCATCTGCTCACGGGTGGTGTTCTGCGCCTCGTCGAGAATAATAAAAGCGTCGTTGAGTGTGCGCCCGCGCATGAAGGCCAGAGGGGCGACCTCGATGGCTCCGGATTCCTGCAGCGCCGCCAGCTTCTGGGGACCCAGCATGTCCTGCAGCGCATCGTACAGAGGGCGCAGGTACGGGTTGACCTTCTCGGCCAGATCCCCGGGCAGAAAGCCCAGGCGTTCACCGGCCTCCACGGCCGGACGCGTCAGCACGATGCGGCGCACCCGCCGTGCAAGCAGCATCGAAAGGCCTACGCCCACGGCGAGATAGGTCTTGCCCGTTCCGGCGGGGCCCGTGGCAAACACCATTTCTTCAGAGCGCAGTGTTTCGATGTAGGCTCGCTGGGCCGCATTGCGCGCAGTCAGCGTCTTGCGCGGCAGAGCCAGAGACGCCGACTGCCGGAAAACTTCCCGCAGGTCGACGCTCTCATCGCCGGCCAGCAATTGCAGCCCTTGCTCCAGATCCCGGTATTCCACCATCTGTCCTGCACGGACGACACCATAAAACTGTGTGAAAAGATTGAGAAGATGTTCCCTGAGTGCGGCATCACGGCAGCTTACGCTCAGTGTCGCCCCGCAGGAGGACAGCTGCGCGCCGGTTCTGGCCGACAGCTGCGCAAGGTGCGCGTTCTGGGGCCCGAACAGCAGGTTGGCCAGTGACGGATCATCAAACGTCAGGGTCTCTGACGGAGCGGACGCGTTTTTTGACATGCAATCGTCACAGGTTAAAGATACAACGCCATGGCCTCCACTGCGGCCCGACCCGGCACGACAGCCGGCCGGCCCAGCCACGGCACTCCCGATCAACGCCGGCAGTCAGCGCTAAAATAGCTTTTTTCCCATGTTTCGTCTATACATACAACATATTGAATATATTACATTAATAAAATAGCGATTTCCCTGCCAGCCCAGCGTTTGCCCGTCTTCTCTGTCTATGCCGCTCTGGCGGCACCGGCTGCAGGAGCAGAGAAGGCGTCCAGTCCCCGACACTCCGTTCACGCGGGACGTCTGGTCACAGAACACGGCTCAGCACTGGCAGACGTGCCGGTTCTCAGCCCCGCCCTCCCGAGCAGGATCAGGCCGGGAGATTTCCCCAGGCCGGCGGCCAATGGTCTTTCTTCCCCTCCAGGCGGTTCAGGCGCAGCCTCCTGGGAGGCGAGCCACAGGCGGCGTCAGCACGCAGCGTCCGCGCTGTGCCGGCTTTCACGAAAATCTGCGTTGTATCACGGTGTGATACGTGGACATCGACAGGGCAATGAGCTATGAAAGCTGTCTGCCGGACGGTTGTTTCCCGTCTGGCAGACAGCTTGGCAAATCGACGCGTTCTGCCCGATCCAGCACTGAAAAAATACTTCCACGCTTTCCTGTCAGCGGGGTATCCTGATACTATGACTCAACACGCCGCCACTCGTTTCTGGATCTGCCTTTCGTTTCTGCTGGCCTGCCTGCTGCTGGCAACGCCGCAGCTCTCCATGACGCTTGCCGCACCGGCCGACGCCTCGTCC
>CALUZP010000045.1 GCA_944325325.1 uncultured Desulfovibrionaceae bacterium | reverse complement strand
TCCTCCTGAAGATCACGGTTGTAGGTGAGCGGAAGGCCCTTCAGGATGGTCAGCATGGCAGTCAGATCGCCGTAAACCCGGCCGACCTTGCCGCGCATCAGTTCGGCCACGTCGGGATTTTTTTTCTGAGGCATGATGGAGGAGCCGGTGGAATAGGCATCGGGCAGGCGCACAAAGCCGAATGACGGGTTTGCCCAGTAGATGATTTCTTCGCAGAAGCGGGAGAGGTGCATCATAATGGCGCTGGCGCAGAACAGCGATTCAATGACAAAGTCACGGTCTGAGACGGCGTCCATGCTGTTGTCAAACGTGCCGTACATGCCAAGCTCTTTGGCAACGGAGGCGGGATCGAGCGGGTAGGTGGTGCCGGCCAATGCGGCTGCACCCAGAGGGCTTACCCGAGTACGGCGTTCACAGTCGCTCAGTCGGCCTGCGTCACGGGTGAACATCCAGGCATAGGCCAGCAGGTGCTGGGCCAGGCTGACGGGCTGGGCCGGCTGCATGTGAGTGCAGCCAGGCAGAAGCGTGTCGCGGTGTTCGCGGGCCCGTTTGAGGAAAACCCGGACAAGCTCCACCGTAAGTTTGCGCCAGACACGCAAACGGTCAGAGACAAAAAGACGGAAGTCCAGCGCCACCTGATCATTGCGGCTGCGGCCGGTGTGCAGTTTTTTGCCCACGTCGCCGACCAGTTCCGTCAGACGTGATTCGATATTCATGTGCACGTCTTCCAGCTCCGGTTTCCAGGTAAACTGTCCTGCTTCAATGTCGGCGCGGATGCGTTCAAGCCCAGCAACAAGCTGATCGGCTTCTTCAGGGGTCAAGACGCCCTGGCGGGCGAGCATCCGGGCATGGGCCTGCGACCCGCGGATGTCCTGCGCATACAGGGCTGCGTCATACGAAATGGACTGGGTATAGGCTTCGACGTCGGTGGCGGTTTTTCCCTTGAACCGCCCGCCCCAGAGTTTGGTCATTGCTGTTCTCGCTGATGGTTGAAGAAAATCAGAGGAAACCCCGCAGAGCACGGAACCAGGGGGGCCTGCCACCCTGCATGGCAGTGCTGCCGTCTGCAAGGTTGTGCTTTTGGGTAACGTCGGGGAACACCCCTGTGTGGAAAGGGGGAGCGCCGTCTTTCCGAAGGTGGAAAGACGGCGCTGAAGAGGCCGGTTAGCGCATCCGCTTGTAGCCGTAAATGCGCAGCGAGTTGAGTTTGATGAAGCCGGCGGCGTCGTGGTGATCGTAGGTGCCGCATTCTTCGAAGGAAGCCAGGTCGTGGCAGTACAGGGTGAAGGGCGATTCCCGCCCCACCGGCCAGGCCGTGCCCTTGTAGAGCTTCAGGCGGACAGTGCCGGTAACGCGCTGCTGGGCCTGATCCATGAACGCCTGCATGGCTTCACGTTCGGGAGCGAACCAGTAGCCGTTGTAGATGGCGTCGGCATAAGCGGGCATGATGGTGTCGCGTACGCGCATGGTCTGGCGGTCAAGGCAGATCCCTTCGAGATCCTGATGGGCCACATGGATGATCGTGCCACCGGGGGTTTCGTACACGCCGCGGGACTTGATGCCCACATAGCGGTTTTCCACCATATCGACGCGGCCGATACCGTGCTTGCTGCCGATCTGGTTCAGTTTGGCGAGCAGGGCAGCGGGGGACATTTTTTCATCGTTGATGGCCACGGGATCGCCGTGTTCAAAGTCGATGGTGATGTATTCCGGCTCGTTCGGGGCCTGTTCGATGGGCACTGCCATGATGTGGGATTGCGGCAGGGGTTCTTCCCACGGGTTTTCCAGTTCGCCGCCTTCAAAGCTGCAGTGCAGGAGGTTGCGGTCCATGCTGTAGTGCTTGTTGCCGGAACTGATCGGAATGCCGTGTTCTTCGGCAAAGGCGTTCAGCTGGGCGCGGCCGTGCAGATTCCATTCACGCCAGGGGGCGATGACGCGCAGATCCGGGGCCAGTGCGGCGGCAGCCATTTCGAAGCGAACCTGGTCGTTGCCCTTGCCCGTTGCACCGTGGGCCAGCGCGTCAGCGCCTTCGGCGCGGGCGATTTCAACAAGGCGTTTGGTGATCAGCGGACGGGCCACGGAGGTGCCGAGCAGATAGCGGCCTTCATAGATGGCGCCCGCGCGCATCATGGGGAACACATAGTCACGCACGAATTCTTCGCGCAGGTCTTCCACATAGGCCTTGGAGGCACCCGTGCGGATGGCTTTTTCGTCCACGCCGTTGAGGTCGTCGTCCTGGCCGAGGTCGGCCGTCATGGTGATGACTTCACAGCCGTAGGTCACGATGAGCCACTTCAGGATGACGGACGTATCCAGGCCACCGGAATAGGCCAGTACCACTTTTTTCACTTTGCCGGACATGAGAGACTCCTTGGGAGTAGAATAAACAGTTGTTGCGGGGCAATAAAATAGACTTCCGGCGCAGTGAAGTCAAACCCAAAGCGGCAGGAAACCGATTTGCCAGGAATTCGAATTCGGGGGAGCATACGAACGGCCGGATGAGACAGAAAAGCTGAAAAGTCTGGCTGTGCGGGGTCTGCCTGTACAAAGCCACATTGTCCCTGCCATGCGGGAAAAGCACTTGGGGCTTCAGCGCAAAAGACAGGAGCGCCGGACACTCACCGCCTGCATAGACGTTATCGCTGCCCCTGTGAACCTTTTGGATCAGAGGAGCAGCGAGACTGTCAGAGTTTTTTTCAGGCAGGGGAAAGCGCCGTGTCTGGCAGCGCTCGGCAGCCCTGTATGATAAGGCTGGTCAACCCAGGCGCTTTTAGCTGGCAGGCCGTCCGTTCACTGACCGGATTGAGACCGGCGCGGCCGGGACAGCCTGTTACTGTTCCTACAGCATGGGGTTGTGGGCCTTTTCGTCACCAATGGTGGTTGATGGACCATGCCCGGGGTAGACGACGGTGTCGTCCGGCAGGCTGAACAGACGGCTGCGGATGGAGCTTAACAGTGTTGGCAGGTGTCCGCCCGGCAGATCCGTGCGCCCGATGGAGCGGTAGAAAAGGCTGTCGCCAACGATGGCTGCTTTTTCATCGGGCAAATAGAGGGCGAGTCCTCCCGGCGAATGGCCGGGGGTGGAGCGAATTTCGCCCTGGATGGCGCCGAAGCGGCAGGGGCCTTCTGCAATGGGATCGGGGGTAAAGGGCGTCACTGGCGGCAGTCCCCAGGTCTCGCCCGTGTGCCTGAACGAGGACAACAGGGGCAGATCGCTTGCCGAGGCATAGGCATGCACCGAGGAACCGTCTCCAATAAGATCGGCAACGCCATAGGTGTGGTCAAAATGCAGATGCGTCAGGAGAACGGCGCGCAAGACCAGCTTATTGCGCTCCATAAACTGGAGTACCGTATCAAGTCCCCAGGAACGATCGCCGCCGGGATCGACAATCAGGGCGTCGCTGTCGCGGGACACCACATAGCAGTTGGTATCCAGCGGGCCGATGGCAAAGGTGTGGATGGGCATAGGCAGGGATCCTTGCTGTGAAGGTGGATGAAAAGAGAAGGTCACGCGCTGGCGGTATTGTTTGCCGTGGCGCGTTCGTCCTTCAGGACGAATTCCGGATCGGAGCCGCGTGCATGCGCAATGGCCTCACGCAGGGCATGGCAGTGTTCGAGCATGGAGTCTCTGTTCATAAAGCCAAGGACCAGGGGAAAGCGTGTGCGACCGTGCAGTTCAATTTTGTTGGCAAGCCATGTGCTGGTGCAGACGACACGCGTGATGTCGGCATAGTGCATTACCCTGCCGTTGCAGATCAGTATGCCACGCCGTCCATCCATAACAATGAATCCTGCCTCGTGACAGACGTGTTCGGGGGTGAGATTGAGGAACGCTGCCCGGTATAAGGTCAGTGAGCGCGCCAGAGCTCGGCGCATGCGGTTGACTCCCTGCATGAAACAGAACAGGTTGATAAAGGTGGACAGCCCCAGCATGATGGAACCGGTGACATGATCGATCTGATCGATTTTCCAGGCGGCAAGGCAGAAGCCGAGACCTGTTGCCCAGTAGGCCAGTGCTGCGGGCATGGGGCTTGGCCCGAGCCGGCGGGCCAGGTGGACACGGGCGGCGCGGGGCATCATGACGCAAATTCCTGTACAGCGGGGGTGGATGTTTTCATGGCGGCAGTGTAGCCGAATTGCTCTTCAACGTACAGCAAAAGCTGTGCAGAGCGGCAGGACGGGGAGCGATGCCGTTGATGCGTTGACGGCAACTCCGTTGCCCGGGGAGCTGGCTGGTGCGTGAGAGTTGCCAGGACGGATGCCCGGATGCAGTCAACGCTTGAAATCCGGATACCGGATTCGGACTGTAATGCTCAGGGAGCGCCCGTGTGTCAAAAGCATTCTGACGCGTCGGGAGTTGGAGGCAGCAGATAATTTTTTGCTGGACGGCAGACCGGTTACAGGGTAATGTCCCTTTCCTTATGGAACAGTTGCATGGTCTTCTGGTAGTTAATAAGCCTCGGGGCATGTCGTCGGCGCAGTGCACCAACCGGCTGAAGAGGCTCGGGCAGCGTAAGATAGGCCACGCCGGTACCCTTGATCCCATGGCTCAGGGAGTCCTGCTGGTGTTGCTCGGGCAGGCTACCAAGATTTCCGGTCATCTGATGGCCGGTGGCGAGAAGCGCTATGCGGCTGTAGTGGAGTTTGGCCGCATTACCGATACATGGGATGATGACGGTGCGACCGTGGCTGCGCTCGATGACAGGGCGCTGCGGCAGCAGGTGCTGGAACGGCCGGACTTTGAGGCGGCCCTGCGTGCCGAGGTAGCCTCCTGGTCCGGCGAAATGCGTCAGGTTGTTCCCGCCTATTCGGCTGCAAAGCATGAAGGCCGGCCTCTTTACAGCCTGGCCCGCGCCGGGCATGATATACCGGAAAAAGTTAAGACAATACATATTTTGCAGGCGGAAGTTCTCTGGGTTGATCTTCCGCGTGCAGCCTTCCGGGTCGTGTGCAGTTCCGGCACCTATATTCGATCCCTGGCCCACAGCTTGGGGACGCGAATGGGATGCGGAGCCGTACTTATGGAACTGATTCGGGAGTACAGCCATCCCTTCGGCCTGGAGAACGCCGTTTCGCTGGACAGCGTGACAGCCAATCCGGAGCTTTTGCGCGAAAGTGTGCTGCCCATCACCGCGGCGTTGCCTGACTGGCCTGTCCTGCAGGTCACACTGGATGACGAGGTGGCGGTGCGACACGGCATGCCTTTGGCGGATGGAAAGGTCATGTGGCAGGGCAAAGGCGCTGCCAGTGCATGGCAACCGGGTGTCAGGGCTATCCTTGTGAACGGAAGTGGAGAGCCGCTGGCGCTGGCTGAAGCTTCTGACAGCACCGGCTACCGCGCATGGAATGTGCTAAGGGGACTTTGGGCATAACCTTAACCCGACTTCTTAAGGAGTTAGCTGTGGCAATGAATGCAGATCAGAAAAAGGCCGTTATTGAAGCGCACGCCAAACACGAGGGCGACACCGGTTCCCCTGAAGTTCAGGTTGCGCTGCTGACCGCCCGCATTGAAGGACTGACCGGACACTTCAAGGTCCACAAGAAGGACTTCCACTCCCGGCAGGGGCTGCTGAAGCTGGTCGGCCGTCGTCGTAATCTTCTCAACTACTTGAAGAGTCATGACATTCAGCGTTACCGCGCGCTGATTGAAAAACTCGGTCTGCGCAAGTAGTGACCATGCGGCCCCGGGCAATTCTGTGTTGCCCGGGGCGTCTGGCATTTTGGCAGAGGGGCCTTGCCGTTCAGGGCTGTCTGCGGTGCGTCGGCAGAGAGGCATGACTGGCAGGGAAGTGGCTGGAATATGATAGGCAGTGTTTTGCCTTTCTGCCTGTTGTATGTTACTGCCTGAAAAAGGCGGAGGACCGGGCTTACAGGCAGCGTCTGCCTGCCGGGCCAGGGTGCTGCCCCGGATCCGTTTTCTTGTGCGCCGGCGCAACAATCTCTCTGATCGGGATTTGGCCGCCTGATGGACAATGGATCCCGTAGCGGGCATCATGGCCTGCCGGAGAGTGCTCCCGAATTCGGGCAGCAAGTGCTCCAGCCGGGCACAGTATGCCGGTTTGATGTTTTTGCGGGGTGTTTCCCGTTCAGATTGACAGTGAAGGAGGGTCCGTGTGAAGCCGCGGCTTGTGCAGCCGGCGTTTTACACGGAGTCTCCTTCAAACCAAAGGAAGACAGTATGAGTTTTAGAAAAGATCCTGTAAGCGTCACTGCCAATATCAATGGCAAGGACGTGATTATTGAGACCGGTCGCGTGGCTACCCAGGCCCACGGTTCGGTTACAGTACGCTGTGGCGATACCATGGTGCTGGTGACGGTCTGCTCGCAGCCTCTTGAGGCAGATCGCGGTTTTTTCCCGCTCACCGTGGAATATTCCGAGAGGATGTATGCAGCCGGCCGGATTCCAGGCAGTTTTTTCCGGCGTGAAATTGGCCGTCCCTCCGAGCGTGAGACACTGGTTTCCCGTTTGATCGACCGGCCTATTCGCCCTCTGTTCCCCAAGGGACTCCAGGAAGATGTGCAGCTTCTGGCTACAGTCATTTCGTCCGATCAGCAGAACGAGTCCGATGTGCTGGCCCTGACGGGAGCATCGGCGGCCGTGATGCTTTCCCCTCTGCCGTTTGAGGGGCCTGTAGCCGGCGGTCGCATCGGTCGCATCAACGGTGAATTCGTGCTCAATCCTACGCTTGCTGAAATGGAGCGGAGCGATCTGAACATCGTGTTTGCCGCCTCGCGTGATGCCCTGACCATGGTGGAAGGCGAAGCTGAGTTCGTGCCCGAAGATGTGATCATCGATGCCCTGGAATGGGGACGCAAGGCGCTGCAGCCGCTTGTCGAAGCGCAGGAACGCCTGCGTGAGCTGGCCGGCAAGCCCAAGATGTCGTTTACGCCTGCTCTGGATGATACAGAACTGCTTGAAAAAGTAGAAAAACTGGCCATGGATGCCGGTGTTGTCGAATCCATGCGCGTGCCTGGCAAGCTGGATCGCAAAGTTGCCCGTCAGAAGGTCAAGGATGCCGTCATGGAGGCCCTGAAGGCGGATCCCGCCTATGCAGAGACGCCGGAACGCCTTGCCCCTGTCGCCGATATGTTGACCGCCGTTGAGAAAAAGGTTGTACGCCGCCGTATTCTGGATGAAGGCATTCGTATCGATGGGCGCGATACGCATACGGTGCGGCCTATTGCCATCGAGCCTGGGTTCCTGCCGCGTGCGCACGGTTCAGCGCTGTTTACCCGTGGCGAAACCCAGTCTTTGTGTGTGACTACGCTGGGCAGCTCTGCAGACAACCAGCGCGTTGACAGTCTGGCTGGCGACGTGACGAAGTATTTCATGCTGCATTATAACTTCCCCCCCTTCACTGTAGGCGAAGTGAAGCCCGTGCGCATTTCCCGGCGTGAAATAGGGCATGGTGCGCTGGCTGAAAAGGCTTTGCGGCCGATCATTCCGCCGCTTGAGACCTTCCCCTTCACCGTGCGTGTGGTAGCGGATACGCTGGAGTCCAACGGCTCGTCGTCTATGGCGGCAGTGTGCGGTGGCTGCCTGTCGCTCATGGATGCTGGCATTCCGATTAAGGCTCCCGTGGCCGGTGTGGCGATGGGGCTCATCAAGGATGGCGACAAGTATGTCGTGCTTACTGACATCCTTGGTGATGAAGACGCCCTTGGTGACATGGATTTCAAGATTGCCGGTACTGCCGAAGGCGTAACGGCCGTCCAGATGGACATTAAGATTACGGGTCTGCCCACTGAAGTCATGCGCCGCGCCATGCAGCAGGCTCATGAAGGACGTATGCATATCCTTGGAGAAATGGCCAAGGCATTGCCTGGACCGCGTGAGCATCTGTCACCCTATGCCCCTCAGCATGATGAAGTGATGGTCAACCCCGACGTGATCCGTATGATCATCGGCCCTGGTGGCAAGAATATTAAGGCCATTACCGCTGCGACAGGCGCTTCTGTGGATATTGACGACTCCGGACGCATCTCCATTTTTGCGCCGACGGCGGAGGCCATGCGTCAGGCCCGCGAGCTGGTGCTCTATTACGATCAGCGGCCCGAACTGGGCAAGAACTATACGGCCAAGGTTCGCAAGATCCTGGAAATCGGTGCCATTGTAGAAATCATGCCTAATGTGGAGGCGTTGGTGCATGTGTCGCAGCTCGATGTAGGCCGTGTGGAAAAAGTGTCTGATGCCGTGCAGCTTGGTCAGGATCTTGTCGTTAAAGTTATTGAGATCAATGGCGATCGTATCCGCGCCAGCCGCAAGGCCGTGCTGCTTGAAGAACAGGGAGTGGCATGGACTCCCGAACAGACGAGCCGTCCGCCGCGGGGTGAAGGCCGCGACCACGATCGTGGCGAACGTCGCCGCCGTCGCGACTGATCCGAATAAGTCTATAACGCCGCATTATTGAAAAGGCGGTGTAACCAGCTGTGGCCTCCGATAACGCATCGGGGCCACAGCTGTTTTGTTATGTGTGCCATCCTACAGGCTTTATCAGGGAGCCGTTTATGCCGTTTTGCGTCTTCTTCTGCCGGTCGGCACCCGTCAATATGTGATGGCAGCGAGAGAGGCAGAGGGGAACTGGACGTTGAGGAGAGGCCTCTGCTGGCGTTCAGTGGGCTTCGGGAAGAGGACGACGCCAGTGCTATGGGTGGTAAAGAGGTATCCGGGGGCGACGGCATTATGAAAACAGGCTGTGGAAAACATACAGAAATGTAGTGCAAAGCTGAGGGGAGTGACTTGTACGAAGGCGAAAGGAGGCATCACTAGAAGAATGAAAGTCTCCTTTCGTCCTGCGACACAGCCTGGCTGGCAAGATCGGGCACTCAGTGGAGCCGTTCGACGTGTGCTACATGGGTAGCGGCGTTGTCTGGCGTCAAGTCCGAAAGCGCGTCAAGGAAATGGATGAGGAAGCTGCCCGGTCCAGCGCAGCGTGCTGCCGAGCGATCCCCGGCTTCAGCCATCATGCTCATGCCGGCGGCAGCACCGATGAGAGCGGACAAGCCAGCCCTGCGCGCTCCGGCAAGGCAGGCGGCTGTGATGGCGGTTGACGTGCAGCCCATACCGGTGACGCGCGTCATGAGAGGGGAGCCCCCGACGATATGTAATAGCACCGTACCGTCAGTAATCAGATCCTGCTCGCCGCTGACGCTGACCACACAGCCATAGGTCGCCGCCAGGATGCGGGCGGCGGCCAGCGCAGCTTCACTGCCGCACAGGCTGTCCACGCCCCGGCCTGCGGCCTGACTGCCGGCCAGAGCCATGATTTCGGAGGCGTTGCCACGCAGGACGGCAGGGCGGGCCACATCAAGCAGCATAAGTGCTGTCTCCGTGCGCAGGCGTGAGGCTCCGGCGCCTACCGGATCAAGCACCGTCGGGATGTTTTTTTCCCGTGCCAGCGTGCCCGCCCGGCGCATGGAAGCGATCCAGCGCGTGTCGAGCGTGCCGATATTGAGTACCAGCGCAGAGGCCATTCCCAGCATCTCAGGCAGCTCTTCTTCAGCATGGGCCATGATGGGGGAGGCGCCTGCCGCCAGGAGTGCGTTGGCCGTGGTGTGCATCACTACAAGATTTGTGATGTTGTGTACAAGTGGTGTTGCAGCACGCATGGCCGAAACAGTTAACGAAACATCATGTTGCAAAGCCGCAAGTGACGGCAGAGGGGCAGCAGAACATGTCATGGGCAGAACTCTCACGATTGAAAAAGAAAACGAGGGGCATTCCCGTGTAAGACGGGTATGCTGGCCATGATTGGAGCTTGTTTTGCGGTTTTATGCGCTTTGTGCCTGGCAGGCAAGGCTTGCGTTGCACAGGCGGGCTGCAGGTATTGTGATAAAAATCTTATGTCCGCTTCCTATTGAAAAAGCCCTGAAAGGCAGCTAGTACCTTTAGGTAGCGAATAATTTTTTGCTATTCTCCAAGGAGGGATTCCGTCAATGGCTCTGTTTACCCGTGAAGAAGCTCTGGAATACCATCGTGTCCCGCGGCGCGGGAAGCTGGAAGTGATTCCTACCAAGCCCTGTGTCACGCAGAAAGATTTGTCCCTGGCCTATTCGCCCGGTGTGGCTGAAGCCTGCAACGCCATCGTGGAAAAGCGTGAGCTCGTCAGCGAGTACACCGGTCGTTCCAACCTGGTGGCTGTCGTTTCCAACGGCACTGCAGTGCTGGGCCTTGGCAACATTGGCCCGTATGCCGGCTAGCCTGTGATGGAAGGCAAGGGAGTGCTGTTCAAGGTGTTTGCCGACATCGACGTGTACGACATCTGCCTTGACGCACCCAAGCCCGGCCAACTGGTCAGCATTGTGGAAGCCATGGAGCCGACGTTTGGCGGCATTAACCTGGAAGACATCAAGGCCCCGGAATGCTTTGCCATTGAGGATGCTCTGAAGGCCGTGATGAAGATTCCGGTATTCCATGATGACCAGCACGGTACGGCTATCATTTCTGGCGCGGCGCTGCTCAACGCCTGCGAAGTGACCGGCCGCAAGCTCGAAGACGTGCGTGTGGTCATCGTGGGGGCTGGCGCTGCCGGCATTGCCTGTGGTCGTTTCTATGTGGATCTGGGGGTGCGCCGCGAAAACATCTGCATGTTTGACTCGCGCGGACTTATCTATGAAGGGCGTGCCAATGTGGATCGCTACAAGCAGTTCTTTGCGCAGAAGGAAAATTTGGGGACTCTCGCTGACTGCATGAAGGGCGCTGACCTGTTCCTTGGCCTGTCCAAAGCCAATCTGGTCACCAAGGAAATGGTCAAGTCCATGGCACCGAACCCGATTCTGTTTGCCATGGCCAACCCTGTGCCTGAAATCTCCTATGAAGACGCCAAGGAAGCGGTGCCTTCCTGCATCATGGGAACAGGGCGCTCTGACTATCCCAACCAGATCAACAACGTGTCCGGCTTCCCCTATATTTTCCGTGGCGCGCTGGATGTGGAAGCCACCGCAATCAACGACGAAATGAAGATTGCCGCGGCGTATGCTCTGGCAGAGCTGGCTAAGGAACCGGTTCCCGAAGATGTGTGCGCTGCCTATAACGTAGAGAAACTGGAATTTGGTCCGGACTACATTCTGCCCAAGCCGCTTGATCCGCGCATCCTGACCTGGGTGACGCCTGCCGTGGCCAAGGCTGCCATGGATTCTGGCGTGGCCACGCGGCCCATTGATGACCTGGAAGCCTACGCGGCGTCGCTCAAGGCCCGTATTGAAGCGTCGCAGGCCCGCATCAAACCTTTCGTGGACGACTACTATAAAGTATAAAACAGAACCCTGAAAAATTTTTCAGGGGACCGGGGCTCCGGCGTTCTGCCGGAGTCCCTTTTTTATGCCGTTGAAACGGTCTGGCAGACCGCTTGCCGGCAGGCATGTTGATGGAACAGCGCTGGAGCTGGACAAGACGCAGCAAGGGGGGCAGTCAGAGCGGATGAGGCCTTCTGCTGCAGAGTGGAGCGGATGGCGCGCATGAAGTGTTGTCGAGTCAGCCCGGGCAGCAGGTTCTGGTGTCGTCTTGGCTGTTATTCTTTGGTTTTTTGCACGGCGCAGGGCGTGTAGTCCGTGTTATGCGTTTTTCCGGGTGCTGCGTGAGATCGTGGCGGTGTCTGCGAAGTGTCCATGGATTGTTGCGTTCACGCTACCGGGGCAGTCGGCAGCCCCGGAGATGTACCGCCAAGGCCATGCGCGTGTGCTGTTGTCTGCTGCTTTCCGGCCAGGCAAACCGGCCCGGGCTTGTCGGCGGAAGATTGTTGTCCGGCGGGGCGTTGGCAGGCAGGACGGGCCCGATCCCGGACAACTCCGATTGCTGCCGGCAGCGGGAAGGGTGGACTACGACCAGACATGGCACAACACATGGCGCATGGGACAGGCTCGTTGTGAGACGGATGTCTCCGGTCTGGGACGTATGAGGACAGTCGAGCATGACGCAGAGAAATGCCAGTATGTTCGTTCAGCATGCCGGCAGAGGACATTGTTTTGCGGCAGCACCGCGTCGGAGTGAGGTTGTTTGAGTGTGACCGGGGCAGGTGAAGGCAACCGGCTAAAAGCTCGCGGCATTGACGGAATGGCGCATTTGGTCTACCTGTCCATGCTATATGCGGCACAATCGTGTATGCCTGGGACAACTTTGCTGGCGCTGGTGTTTCGTCAAGGCTGACAGCACAGAGTAAGGTGTTGTTTTAATGGCTGGCAACGGGTATATATTTTACACAGTCTTTACAGACGGCTTACAGACGGCTTGCCAGGCGTGTTGTATAGAAGGCCATCAATCGTTGGATGCCGGAGGACATGGTGTCGTCAAAAAAAACTGCTGCAACGTATCCGGAACAGGGATGTTCGCCTGAGGAAATCAAGGATCTGGACTGCCCCAACCTGTACTTGAACCGTGAAATCAACTGGCTTGATTTTGACGCCAAGGTTCTGGAGGTCGCTGAAGAGCCGTCCCTGCCGCTTTTGGAACGGCTCAAGTTCCTGTCAATTTTTTATAACAATCTTGATGAGTTTTTCATGGTCCGGGTGGCCAATGTCATGCGTCAGTGCAGCAGCGGGGCCGTGACAACGTCGCCGGACAGACTCCCTCCGTCCCGTGTGCTGGCGGAAATTCGCCGCCGGACTGTCATGTTGCTTGATCGGGCGCAGACCTGCTGGCGCAAAAGGCTGGCGCCCCAGCTGACCGAAAGAAATGTCAGACTGGTGCGTTACCGTCAGCTTCGCGAGAAGCAGCGGCATTTTCTGGAGGGGTATTTTCGAAACGAAATTTATCCCATTCTGACTCCGCAGGCCATTGATCCGGGTCACCCCTTCCCGACGATCTCGAATACCAGCATCAACTTTGTTGTTCAGCTGTGTGACAAGCGTGACGGAATGATCCGTTTTGCACGCCTCAAGTGCCCCAACAACGTCTCGCGGTTTATTTTTGTTCCGCAGAGCAAGGAAGCCAAGAACTACGCTTCGCTGGGCGTTGACACCGGCGCCCGTGATGAGGACATTGTTCTGCTTGAGGATCTGATTGCAGAGCATCTGGGAGAACTGTTTCCGGGCAATGAGGTTCTCAGTGCCGGGCTGTTTCGCATCACGCGGAACACTGATGTGGAAATCGAGGAGGACGAGGCCGACGATCTTTTGGAGGCTGTCAAGGATCTTGTCGATCAGCGCCGGTTCGGCAATGTGGTCAGGCTTGAAGTGGCCCATGGCATGGCGGTTGAGTTGCGGAAGTTTTTGACGGACCACCTGGGAGTCCGGCCGTTTCAGGTCTATCGGATAAAAGGGCCGCTGGCCTTTTCGGAATTCATGGCCCTGTATGGGTTGGACAGGCCGCGCCTCAAGACTCCGCCTTTTCAGAGCAGCATGCCGGCAGTGTTTACCGAAGGTGACCTGTACGCCAGCCTGCAAAAAAGGGATATTCTGGTTTATCACCCCTATGAGAGCTTTTCGTCAGTGCTGGAATTTCTGCGCCGTTCAAGCGAAGATCCCGGCGTTGTCGCCATCAAGCAGACGCTGTACCGCGTGGGCAACGATTCGCCTATTGTCCGTGCGCTTATTGAGGCGCGCCGGCGTGGCAAGCAGGTTACAGCCGTTGTTGAGTTGAAGGCTCGTTTCGATGAGGAGCGCAACATCAACTGGGCTGAAGAAATGGAAAAGGAAGGCGTGAATGTGGTCTATGGCCTTGTTGGCATGAAGATTCACGCCAAGCTCTGTCTTGTGGTGCGCCGGGAGGCCGACGGCGTGCGCCGGTATGTGCATATTGGCACTGGCAACTATAACCCCTCCAGCGCCAAACTGTATACGGATATGGGGCTGTTTACCAGCAATCAGGACATTTGCGCAGATGTCACTGATCTGTTCAATGTCATGACAGGGTATGCGCATCTTGAATCGTATCGGCGCATTCTGGTGTCTCCGGTGTCCATGCGCTCGTCATTATTGGCCCTGATTGATCGTGAGGTAACGCTGCATCAGCAGCACGGGCACGGCGAGATCGTCTTCAAGTGCAATCAGCTGGTTGACAAGGAAATCATCCGTGCACTGTACCGCGCGTCCATGGCCGGAGTGAAAATCCGCCTGCAGATCCGCGGGATCTGCTGCCTGCGGCCAGGCGTACCGGGAGTGAGCGAAAACATTACGGTGACATCCATCGTCGGACGTTTCCTTGAGCATTCCCGGCTGTACTGGTTCAATGCCGACGGCGAAGGCAGCCTGTATATCGGCAGTGCGGATCTCATGCCCCGCAATCTTGACAGGCGGATCGAAGTGCTGACGCCGATTCTGGATCCGAAGTTGCGCCGGATGCTGCGCGATGAAATTCTGGAGACGCACCTGCGTGACAACATGCAGGCCTGGGCGTTGCAAAGCGATGCTACATACCTGCGTCTGTCTCCTGCATCGGAAGAGCAGGGGATCAATTCCCAGGAAATCATGATCCAGCGGTATGCCCGCTGAGGCAAGTTGGGAAAGCGCGGGGAAGCAGGGGTACCGGCAACAGGCCGGATGCTTGTAAAAAACACAGACCGGTTGTCGTCGGGGCTGTTTTGAGGCCGTAACACGACGTAACTTTGCCCCAAGGCGTGTGCCGATGGCGCTGGATCCGGGCTATTTCATATTTCAACGAGAGAATCTGTTTTTATGGAGGACAAGAAGCATGACGGATGTTGTCAAACAGCAGCAGGAAACTGCAAAGGCGGAGGGGGATTCCGCCGCGGCGCACAGTGGCGTGCCCGTTCCGGCTGCAACCGTCCAGAAGGGGGAGATGCCACCGGTGAACGGCGTGGCAGCAAAGGATTCCAGTGTGGCGGCATCTTCAACGTCCGGTGACAAGCGGACTGTGCCTGCCGGGCCGGCTGCAGCAAAGCCGTCTGCATCCGCGAAAAGCCGGCCAGCCGCAAAGACTTCCGCCACGATAAAGGCCAGCCGTCAGCCGGCGGCTGTGAAGACCGGAGAAAAGGCGCCTTCCCTGGGACAGGCTTCGGCCCAGGCCTGCTCCGGAGAAGTCGCTTCGTGCGAAGACGAGCAGAATGTACGGAAACCGGTGGCCAAAGCGCGTGCAGCAGGGAAATGCACGGCGGAGCGGGCCGTTTCCGGCGACACAACAAAGGCTAAAACGGCTCGGAAAGAGCCGTCCCAGGCAAAAATACCTGCTGTCGTAAGGCAGCAGAAGTCCTCTGACTCCGGGAACGAACCGGCCGCTGCAGACGTTCTGGCCGAGGCGTTGCGGCACGGCGAACATGTGGCCCGTCTGGCTGGCGCTCTGTTTGATCAGCTGCAGGATCTGCACGGGCTTGATCCGGACTGGCGCAGGCGGCTTCTTGAGGCAGCCCGACTGCATGACATCGGATTTGTGACTGGGAAGAAGGGGCACCATAAGGCCAGCATGCGGCGCATTCTGGATGACGAGGAGATCAAGCTGCCTTCTGAAGATCGTCCGCTGGTCGCCTTGTTGGCCCGTTACCACCGCAAGGCCTGGCCATCCTGCAAGCACGGCCAGTTTGCCGCATTGCCTCGGGCAACGCGCAAGGCTCTCAGGCGTGCCGCGGCGCTGCTGCGCGTTGCTGATGGGCTGGACTATACGCATCAATCGCTAGTCAAGGGTCTGGCAGTCACGATGAAGCCTCGTTCCGTCGTGCTTGTGCTGCACGGCAAGGCTGAGTGTCCGCAGGAAATGGAGCGGGCTGTCCGCAAGGGAGATTTGTTTGCCCATGTTTTCGGGCTTCAGGTGGAGTGCGCATGTCAGCCCGACTAGCACCATTGCCGGAGAAATGTCTCGGGATCATCGATCTGGGGAGCAACTCGCTCAGACTGATGATCGCCCGGATCCATCCGGACGGTTCGACGACGGTGCTCAATCAGGTCAAGCAGATGGTCCGGCTTGGCGAAGGCGGCTTCCTTCATAGCCACCTGCAGGAAGCCGCCATGGCCCGCACACTGGATGTCCTGGACAGCATGTCCAGGATGTGTGCGGCCTACAAAGTGTCGGATCTGGTGGCTGTTGCCACGGCAGCCGTGCGTGACGCTGAGAACGGCAAGGAGTTTCTTGCCCGCGTCAAGGAGAGGACAGGCATTGAGATGTCTGCCATCTCCGGCAGTGAGGAGGCCAGGCTGATCTACCTTGGTGTGTCGAGCGGCCTGGAACATACGAATAAGCTGCGGCTGTTTATCGACATCGGCGGTGGCAGCACGGAACTTGCCGTTGGTAATTCACGAGGATACAAAACGCTCGAGTCGGTCAAGCTCGGTTGTGTGCGTCTGACCAATTTGTTTTTTAAAGAAAAGACAGGGCCTGTTTCTGCCAAGGAATATGCGACGGTGCAGGGATATGTGCGCGGCGTGGCCCTGCATGCGTTCCAGCGCATTGCCGGTTTCGACATTGCCGAGGCTGTGGCCAGTTCAGGCACAGCGCAGAACCTGGCGGAAATAGCGGCCAGCATGGAGGAGGCCGACGCTCAGAAGGCTGGCCGTCCGTCACGGGCCGACCGTGGTGTGCTGAGTTACGACGGCCTGCTGCGGGTTGTGCGGGAGCTGCGTTCTCGCACGGTGGAAGAGCGCCGCGCCCTGCCCGGCATCAATCCAAACCGGGCAGACGTGTTGATTGGCGGCGCGGCGGTGCTGCAGACAATCATGGAAGAGCAGGGCTTTGAAAGCGTGCTCATCAGCAACCGCAATCTACAGAACGGTGTTCTTGTGGATTACCTCATGCGCATGTCACAGGGGACTGCCGCCTCTGTGCCTTCGCGGGAGCGGAGTGTGCTGCGTCTTGCGCGGTTCTGTCGTTTTGAGGAAAACCACTCCCGACATGTGGCCAGGCTGGCTCTGGAACTTTTTGACAGTGCTGCCGGCCTGGGCCTCAACAGCCTGTCGCATGTGTCGCGCGAGTTGCTGTACTATGCGGCACTGCTGCATGACATCGGCATTTTTATTGCGTTTACCGATCACAATGCGCACAGTCATTATCTGATTCGCAACACCGAACTGCTGGGCTTTACAAGCCGTGAAATCGAAATCATGGCCGCATTGGCGTATTTCCATCGCAAAAGGCCTTCACGCAAGCATCCGGTCTACCTGGATCTGGATGAAGACGCCCGGGAGGAGGTGCGGCAGCTGTCTGTCTTCCTCAACCTTGCTGAGCGAATGGATAAGAGCCACCAGCAGGTTGTTCGTGCGACACGCCTGGCGCGTGCGGAGAATGGCAGTCTGGAGCTGCATATCATGACGGCCGGCGACTGCCTGATTGAAGGGGAAGAGATCGAACGCGGCCTTAAGCTGATGCGTAAGGTGTATGACCGGCGGGTGACGCTCTGCCGCTATGATGAGGCGGAGTTGACAGCGTCAGGACACGGGACAATCGACATGGCAGGTGGCGCGCCATGCTGCTTTTTGCCTGCTCAGCAACAGGTGTCAGGCTTGTGACAGTGCTGGTAGCGCAGCATCAAGCATGACGGTGCAGGCAAACCCGCGAGGCAGGATTGTACAGCGCTGTTTTTGCGTTGTGCATCGTGGGATGATGAGTCCGCCAGGGATGCCTTTGCTGGCAGTGTTTTTCAAAGGAAACAGGGATGTTCAAAAATATCGCCTTCGGGCACAAATGTATTGATAAAGATTATGAAAAGCTTGCACCGCGATTGCGGATGCGGCTTTTTGAAGCGCAGCGCCGCTGCATTGACAAGGGAGTCCCGCTGTTGATCTTGGTGTGCGGGGTGGATGAGTCGGGCCGTGGCGCCGTGGTAAACCTCCTGTCAGAGTGGATGGACAGCAAGTTTGTGCACAGCCATGTGTTCTGGATGCCCAGCGATGAAGAGAGTGAGCGTCCGGAAGAATGGCGGTACTGGCGTCATATGCCAGGCTCAGGGATGACTGGCGTTTTTTATGGTGGCTGGTATGGCAGAGTGTTGCGTCCGTTTGCCTGTGGCGACATGACGGAAGAGGCTTTCATGGAGAGTCTGCGTCACTGGCAGGGGGTGGAGGAAAGCCTGGCCAATTCCGGCATGGCCATCGTTAAGCTGTGGCTGCATATTGATGCGGAAACGCACGCTCACAGGCTGAAGAAGCGGCTCAAGCAGAAGCAGTTTCTGCATTTCACACCGTATGACAAAAAAGCTGCCGAATCGTATGATGCGCTGGTTGATGCGGCGTCCAGAGCCATTACCATGACGGATCGCGCCTATGCGCCGTGGGTTATTGTGGATGCCCAGGATGCCAATTACCGCAATCTGGTTGTGGTTCGTGCGGTCGTTGACGCCGTTGACAGGGCGTTTTCAGCCAGGGAGGCCCGGGAGGCTCGACTTGCCGCAGAACGGGTTGACGATACCGGGGCTGAGGGAAAGCTGCCTGATGCAGAAGGCCGAGTCTCCGCCTTGGAGACCGTCGACTTGAGTGTCAGCGTCAAACGGGATGTCTATCATAAGGAGCTTGAGGCGCTGCAGCAGCAGCTGCGCATCCTGACCTATCAGACTTACCGGAAGGGTATTTCCAGCACGCTGGTGTTTGAGGGCTGGGATGCAGCAGGTAAGGGAGGTACGATCAGGAGGTTGCAGCAGGGGATCGATGCGCGGATCAGCCAGACCATCCCCATTGGCGTGCCGAGCAGTGAGGAACTGGCCCATCATTATTTGTGGCGATTCTGGCGGCATATCCCCAGAGCAGGGTTTGTGACTATCTACGATCGGTCATGGTATGGGCGCGTGCTTGTTGAGCGGGTTGAGAAGCTGACGCCGCGTGAAGACTGGAGCCGCGCTTATGCCGAGATCAATCTGTTTGAGCGCCAGATCATGGGGGATCGCAACGTGCTGCTCAAGTTCTGGCTGCACATTTCTCCAGAAGAGCAGCTGCGCCGGTTCAAGGAACGCGAGACCGTTATTTGGAAGAACTACAAAATTACACCGGATGACTGGCGCAACCGGGAAAAGTGGCCGGATTACCTGTGCGCCGCCGATGAGATGTTCTTGCGCACCAGCACCCAGTACGCACCGTGGAATATTGTGCCAGCCGAAGACAAGAAGGTTGCCCGGCTGACGGTACTGCGG
>CALUZP010000044.1 GCA_944325325.1 uncultured Desulfovibrionaceae bacterium | reverse complement strand
CCTGCATTTCCCTGGCACCTGCAGCGCCGGACACGCCGCTGCCAGGGAAATCCGGCCGCCAGACGCCGGACAGGCAGCACTGCCGCTCTCCCAAAGCCCCTCTGCATGGTGGCATGCCTGCGCCGGGCAGCCTTGACGCTGCGGGCAGCAATCTGAAACTCCCTGCATGACGGCATGCCAGCGCCTCCGGCCTGTTCAGCCGCATGCCGCAAGGAAGCCCCCGCCCCTGCCGGAACGCGTCTTCTGCTCCAGCTCCGCCCGTCCGGCTTCTTCCGGAAAACCCGGCGCATGACAAAAGCCGGTATGAAAGCCTGTCCGTTCGGCAGGGTTGCAGGACACTCCCCGTCCATGGCCGCGTACCCTGCCCCAGACGCTGGTTGAAACGCAGATCGCCGGGCAGCCTTCCGCTCCCTGCCCGCGCACCACAGACAAGAGGTCAGACGCCACACACTGATTCCGGCTTCACCTCTGCCCATGGCAGCGCACCCACAGGCCGCTGCGGACGGAAAAACACTCTCACGCAGTCCGCTTGCAGGCTTGCAGGAGACTCCCGCAGCAGCACGCCCCTCTGTCCGCACGCGCAACCTGGAATCCCCCAAACCCGGTACATGCCCGCGCCACAGGCGAAGCCGTCATGAAGGCCGCGCGAAGGCTCCGGAGCGCTGCCGTACCGGTAACGGCCCCGGCGCGAAAGCGTTCGCTTTTTTCTTGTGCCCCGCAGCGCCTTGGAGTAGCATAGCTCCCTCAACCGTCACGGAACTGCCCGTGCCCTGGAGTGCCCCATGAACATGCCCGCTGTCCGTTTTGTCTTTTTGCGCGACGCCGCCGAACTGTACGGCGCGGAGGGCCTGGCCTACGCCACGCCCGGGTCGGTGGGGCTTGACCTGCGCGCCTGCTTTGAACCGGCCGAAGGCGAAACCACACCGCCCGGCGAGGTGACTGTGCCGGCCGGAGGGCGCCTGCGCGTGCCGGCGGGCGTGGCCATCGAGCCGCTTTCACCAGGGATTGCAGGATTCATCTTTTCGCGCAGCGGGCTTGGCGCCGTGCGCGGGCTGACCGTGGCCCAGGGCGTCGGCGTCATCGACCCCGACTATCGCGGCGAGCTCGCTGTTGTCCTGCTCAACACCTCCGGCACGCCGCTCTGTCTGCGACGAGGCGAGCGCGTGGCCCAGCTTGTGTTCATGCCTGCGCTCAGGGTCTGCCCTGAACGCGCCGAAACACTGAGCGACACCACGCGCGGAACCGGCGGTTTTGGCCACACAGGCGCGCTGTAGCCGCCACGCGCCTTCCTTCGTGCACCTTTCGCGGCGCTTCGCCGCGCCGCACATCCGCCTTTTTTGTGAGGAGAACACCATGTCGACGTTTGAAGAAATCCAGCAGCGCGAAAAAAAAGTGCTTTTCCAGACCTATGCCCGCTATCCCCTGGCCGCCGTGCGGGGCAAGGGCGCACGCCTGTGGGACTCCGAAGGCAGGGAATACATCGACCTGCTGAGCGGCATCGCCGTGACCAGCCTGGGCCACTGCAATGAAGAAGTGACCAGGGTGATGTGCGACCAGGCCGCCACACTCGTGCATGTGAGCAACCTGCTGTACCAGGAAAATCAGGTCCGTCTGGCCGAACGCCTCCTGACCACCAACCACTTTGACAAGGCGTTTTTCTGCACCTCCGGCGCAGAAGCCAACGAAACCGCCATCAAGCTGGCCCGCCGCTACATGCAGTGCGTGCGCAGAAACGGCGCGTTCGAAATCATCACCTTTGAAAACGCCTTCCACGGCCGCACGCTCGGCACCCTGGCCGCCACAGGACAGGTGAAACTCCAGGAAGGCTTCGCCCCCATGCCCGAAGGCTTCCGCCAGGTGCCCTGGAACGATCTTGCCGCGCTCGAAGCCGCCATCACCCCCCAGACCGCGGCCGTGATGATCGAAATGGTCCAGGGCGAATCGGGCATCCGCCCCGTGACCCCAGAATTCGCCAAGGGCATCGAAGCCATCTGCCGCAAAAAGAACGTCCTGCTCATCATCGATGAAGTGCAGGCCGGCCTGTGTCGCTCCGGCCGCTTCTGGTGCTTCCAGAATTTCGACATCAAACCCGACATCATCTCCTGCGCCAAGGCCCTCGCCAACGGCCTGCCCATCGGCGCCGTCATGGCCACCGATGAAGTGGCCCAGGCCTTCCCCTTCGGCAGCCACGGCACCACCTTCGGCGGCGGCCCCCTGCTTACGGCCGTGGCCGACAAGGTCGTCGAAATCATGATCCGCGACCAGCTCGACAAGCGCGCCGCCAGACTCGGCACCGCCTTCCTCGCCCGCCTGCGCGAAGTGGCCTGCAAGCATCCTGACAAAATCAAGGAAGTCCGCGGCCTTGGCCTGCTCATCGGCATCGAGCTCACCGCTCCCGGCAAGGACGTCTGGCTCAAGCTCATCGAGAAAGGCTTTGTGCTGAACCTGTCCCATGACACCGTGCTGCGCCTGCTGCCGCCACTCATCATCGACGAGGCCGACCTGAACGCCTTTGCCGACGCCCTCGACGAAGTCCTGGCATAAGCAGACACTGTTACCGCGGGCCCGCTGCCCGGAACGCAGGGGAAACTCCGCCTCTTCCCCGCTCCGGGCACAGGCCCCGCACCCCCCTTTCTCCCGGAGGCAGCACCCCCGCACAGCTCGCAGCGTCCCGGCACATACGCTCCCGGCACCCCGCTTCAAACGAACGCCCCGGCGCAACCGCCCCTGACACAACCGGCCCCGGCCACCCCGGCGCAAACGGCGCGCCGCCGCGGATTCCGCCGGCCCCCGCACCCACCAGACCCCAAAACATCCGCCCGTGATGCAGGCCCGCAGCCCCCATGACGCACCCCGCCTGCCGGAAACCCCGCGTTTCCCACCGGGCCAACCCGCGCGCCCCCGGAGTGAACCGCCATGTTGTGTGAACCCCTTGCAGGCTGGCAGCGCTACAGCTTCGGACCCGTCTGGGCCGAAGTCATGCGCTGGATCGAACAGCAGAACGCCGGCACCCCGCCGCAGACCGTCACCGTGGCCGGCTGCCGCATCACCGTGGAAGACACCCAGACCCGCCGCCTCGACTGCGCCCTCTATGAAACCCACCGCCGCATGGCCGACGTCCAGGTGCTCCTGCACGGACAGGAATGGATGTATGTGGCCTCCGCAGACAATCTCCCCCTGCTCGACCCCTTTGACGAAACCCGTGATCTCGGCTTCCACGTCACCCCGGCCTGCGAACTGGGCCGGCTCACCCTCCATCCCGGCATGTTCGCCCTGCTCCTGCCCTGGGACGCCCACATGCCCCTTGTCGCCATCAACAACACCCCCGCCCCCGTGCGCAAGCTCGTCGCCAAAATCCCGCTGGACGCCCTGAACCTGTAGCGAGGATGCAGCAGACTGTGCCGAGGGGAAGCGGGAAACCCCTTTGTAAAGGGGTTCTCCCCCTTCCCCCCGGGCCCCCCTTGCCCCTTCCCGAAACATTTACGCAGAAAGCAAAGCCTCCGCTCCCCACCCCTCCGGCATGCGGCAGCAGGACAGCACCGCACACAGCCGTCAAGCCCCGGCAGGCACGGCGAATGCAGAACCGCACGGCAACCCCGGCAAACACAGAACAAGGCGGCGGACATGCAGGAGACGCGGCTGAAACCGACGGAAGGGATCCGGTTGCAGCAAACAGTTTTCGTGAGGAGGGTTCAGTCGTACGGCTGCGGGGCGATCCTGCACGCAGAAGATACTGCCCCGACCTTCATGACAGGACTGACCAGCAGAACCAGCCATCAGAACCAGCAGTCAATACCAGCAATCGGGGGCGGCAGTCCGGGCAGTTCCGGCCATGCCGGGATCGGCCCGGATAAACGTTTTAGGAGGGTGGATGGGGGGCGCGGGGGGAAGGCGGGAAACCCTTTTGACGAAAAGGGGTCCCGCCTTCCCCCCGCATGACAGGCCGGCACCCCGTTTATCCTTGAGAATATGCAATACGTCCCGCCTTCCCCTCCGCATGACAGGCCGTCTCTCGCACCTCTCTACAGTGTGTGTCCGGCGCGGGGGTCGGGCCCGTAGCGGTTGGGGCCTTTTGTGCCGGGCATGATCAGCTGCCACAGCAACAGGCAGGAGGACACCAGCAGGCACAGCAGGAAGAAGATGGCGCCTGCCGGCGAGCTATGGACTCTGTCCAGGCTCCAGACGCAGACAGCGCCGGAAACGAACTGGAGGCCGAGCAGTCCGACCAGCCAGAAGCCGCTTTTATTCCGGTCGTGCAGGCGGCGTACCAGCACGGCCAGGCCGGGCAGGAACAGCGCCAGCTGGGGCAGCAGCGCGCAGAAGACAAGCAGAACAATGCGGACAGTGGACAGCTGACGGAACATGTTGACATAATATATGTTATTGATCCATGGCAGGCTGAACACGCTCACCAGAATCATCGAGAGGAAAACGAACCACCAGTATTCGGCGCGGCCTGCCCGGCCGGCAAAGCGGGCGTAGCCATGGACAAGGCAATTCGACACGGCGGACACCACCCCCCGGCCCGAATCACGGAAGGTTTCCGGCGCGGGGCCGTAACGGTTGTCCCCTTCCGTGCCGCGGCGCAGCATCAGCCAGGCCAGCAGGCCAAGCAGCAGAACCAGGGCAGAGCCAGGCAGGATCTGAGTCCAGAGTTCGCTCTCATGTTCCGGGTACAGCAGCAGTATCATGACACGGGGATACAGGAGTTCAAACAGCGCGTACGGGCCCTCAAGAAACGCAAGGAACGTGTTCTCGGCGTATGCCAGCAGCAGGAACACACTGTCATACACCTGGTTGTCAACGTTTATCAGACCCATGAAGAACGGGATCGCGCTGACGGCCAGGAACAGCACGAGCAGGACGGCTACCGGCACGGCGGATCGGCCTGTGTCATGCATGCGCCTGACATGGACAGCGCAGATCGGCACGAACAGGAACAGTTTTATCAGGATGCCGATGGAGGCACCGACCGGAAAAATCACGAGCGCCGCCTGCCCGGACAATCCTCCCAAAAACAGAACCAGCCCGCTGACAAGCGCCTTGAGGATGAAACACAGAGAAACAAGGCACAGGTATTCCATGCGGGAGGCCCGGCCGGAAAAGTCCGCGTAGTGTCTGAAAAGGCTGTGTTTGAGATACAGGCTGAACATGGCTTCCTCACGGTTGCGGTGTATGAAGTCGCATAGATCCGGCGGGCACGTCTGCCAGTGCCGGGCCAGGAGTACGCCGCGCAGGCATGATGCCAGACGCCCGGCCGCGCGTCTGCCGGTACGGGACTCCGGGAACCTGCATGGCGAGGTCTCCCGGCTGCTTGCGGGCGCGTCTGCCGGTGCGGGACTCCGGGAGCCCCGGCCTGGCCGCAGGACGGATTGCAGTCCATGCAAAAGCCC
>CALUZP010000043.1 GCA_944325325.1 uncultured Desulfovibrionaceae bacterium | reverse complement strand
AAATCGCCTATGTGGGCGACGAATGGGTGGATCTGGCTGCCATGGCCAAGGTGGGCCTGCCCATTGCCGTGGCCAACGCCCGGCCGGAAGTCAAGGAGCGGGCGCTGTATGTGACCAAGGCTGCCGGCGGGCATGGGGCGGTCCGTGAAGTGACGGACTGGATCCTGCGCTGCAAGGGGCTTATGGACAGCCTGCTGGAAGAGTGGATCCAACGTGTCTGATCGTGAGTCATGTCTGACCAGGGCCCGCCGTCGCCGTGAAGATCGGCGCGGGCGCTGGTTTTTTTGCCCGGCGGGCAGGGTGTTGGCGGGGTATGGCCTGCTGGCCCTGCTGCTCGGGGCGGCCCCCTGTATGGAGGCCCGCGCTGCCGACGCTGCCGACAGCGCCGCAACAGCCATCGGTCTGGCCATCCAGGGCATCAGCCTGATGAATGGCGAAGACGGCATCGAGCTCTGGCGGCTCAAGGCCACCTGGGGGCATTTGTCCAAGGACGGTGACACCGTGACGGTGGACAAGCCCGTGGTGCGCTATACTCTGGGCGATCCTGCGCTGGAGGATTATCTGCATGTCCGGTCGGACAACGGCCGCATTACGGACGCACAGCGCTACCTCAGGCTGTGGGACAACGTTGTGCTGACCCGTGGCGAGGAAACGGTGACAGGCCCGGTTCTGGACTATGACGCCAAGACGCGCGTGCTTGTTCTGCCGGACGGCGCAGCCCTTGCAGGCCCCAAGGGGACGCTGCATGCGGATACCCTGACCTGGAAGCTGGATGACAACGTGCTGAAGGCAGACGGCAACGTGGATGTGCTGCTGTTTTCCGGCGGCGACATGCCATGGATGACTGGGGCGGGCGCGCCAGGCGCGGCGCCAGGTCAGCCGGGCGACAGTCCCGCAGCACCAGGGACGTCCGGAGCGTCTTTACCGTCCTGAGCGCCGTCAGGCAGCGCCGCTGTGTCATCTTCGGCCGTGCCGTCCCCAGCTGCCCCGGAAACCGCTGTGCCGGGAGCGGCCGTGCCGTCTGCCGGTGCGGGGAAATAACGCCCGCCTGTCCCCGGAGCCCTTGACGGTATTGAGTCACCGGTTGCCACCAGACCGGTTCTGCGGCGGTATCTGCGGAACGGGAGGAGGCTGCCTGTCGAGGACGAAGACTGTCGTCCAGGACGGAGACTGTCCGGGACGGAGAAAAGTGGAACGGCCCGCTGTGGCGGGCAGGACGGAGGGCTGTCGCGGAAATGTCGCGCGGCGGGGCCCCCGCAAACGTTGTATGATGACGCCACCCTGTGCCCCGTCTTTCGCGCGGCGATGGCCGGCCGGCCCGGGCAGGCAGAACAGCAAGGAAGGGAAAATGTCCCGACTGTCTTTTTTGTGCAGAGCCTGCGGCGTGCTGGCGCTCGCTGCGGGGCTGGTGTGCGGCCCTGTTGCCGTGGGGCTGGCGGCGCCTGCCGGCGGCACGGGCGTGCCCAGACCGGCGCGCGATGTCCCCACAAAGATCACTGCCGACCATATGGAGTACGACGCCAACAAGCTTCAGGTGGTGTTCCGGGACAAGGTGCATGTCGACAGGCCGGATATGCAAATCTGGTCTGAAGTGCTGACGGTGCACTTTAAGCCCGCAGAGCAGAAGAACACACAGGAAGCCGGTTCGACGCCTCCGGGCCTGGCGGCCGGGGATGTGGATCGCCTGGTGGCTGAAAAGAGCGTCCGGATGAAGTCGGAAAACCGGGTCGGCACCTGCGATCGGGCCACCTACACGCCCGACACAGGGGTGCTTGTCATGCAGGGCAACCCGCGCCTTGAGGACGGCAAAAACACCATCACGGGCAACGAGATCCGTTACTACGCCAACGAAAACCGCAGTGAGGTCACCAGCGCCGGCAAAAAGCGCGTCGAGGCGGTCTTTGCCTCGCCGGAGTCGGGCAGCAAGTCCGGCCGGGGAGGTCGCTAGATGGCCGTTCTTGCCGGAGTGGATCTGCACAAGCGCTACGGACAGCGCGAAGTGGTGTGCGGCGTGTCGCCGATGGTGCAGCAGGGCGAAATCGTCGGCCTGCTGGGACCCAACGGGGCCGGCAAAACCACCTCGTTCTACATGCTTACCGGGATCATCAAGCCGTCCGCCGGTCGTGTGCTGCTCGAAAACAAGGACATCGGCGGCTGGCCGCTGCACGAGCGTGCCCGCGTCGGCATCTCCTACCTGCCTCAGGAAAGTTCCATTTTCCGCAGGCTGACCGTGCGCCAGAACCTGCAGATCATCATGGAACACACCGGGTTTTCCCGCAAGGAACAGAAGGCTCGGGAAGATCAGCTGCTGGAGGAGTTCGGACTCACCCGTCTGGAACATTCGCACGCCATGCACCTGTCGGGCGGCGAGCGGCGGCGGCTGGAAATCGCCCGCGCCCTGATCCGCGATCCCAAGTTCGTGCTGCTCGACGAACCGTTCGCCGGCATCGACCCGCTGGCGGTCGGAGACATCCAGATGCTTGTCAGAGAACTGAAAAAGCGCGGTATCGGCGTGCTGATCTCTGACCACAACGTCAGGGAAACCCTGACCATCTGCGACAGAGCCTATCTGATGTACCACGGCCGGGTCATCCTGTCCGGTACGCCGGACGAGATCGTCAACAACGAAAAGGCCCGCGAAGTATACCTGGGCGAAGATTTTTCGCTCTGATCCCACGCTGTATGCTGTTCTGCGGGGGGGGGGAGGGGGAAACCAGTGTGAGGGGGGGGGCCCCCTCCCTCCCCCCCCCCCCCCCCCCCCCCCCCCC
>CALUZP010000042.1 GCA_944325325.1 uncultured Desulfovibrionaceae bacterium | reverse complement strand
GGTGCAGATGAGATGGCTGTCGGTCAGGCCGTTGTCGATGAGCCAGGCCGGCGCTTCCGTGTAGTTGTTCAGCGTCTCGGGCACGGTAATGTGCCCCTGAGCGCGAAAAACACCGGAGATGTCGGTGCAGGCGGACGCAATGGCAATGCCCACGGCCGGCACGTCAGAAAAACCCGGAGCCAGGATCTGGCCGGGAACAAGCCTGAACAGGGGAAACACCCGCTGCACGGCGGAAAGGCCGGTAGGCTTCAGCGTCGTTTCATCTACACCGCCAATCACTTCCTTGGACGTGACCTTGGCCGGGTCGGCATAGGTGTAGGTGGCGGTGAGCGTTTCGTTGCCGGTCAGGCTTCCACCTTCCAGAATGGCAATCTCGCCAGTTCCCGCGTTCAGGGCAAAATCGGTGTTTTCCGTAAGCGGGCTGCCTTCACTGACCTTCAAGGTCAGGGCAGACACGCCGCCATGGGCAAGCAGAGCCACCCCCTTGACGAGGGTGATGGTTTCGCTTTCGACCTCGCTGGTGTGCTCCGCAGGGTCAAACACGTTGATACAGACAAGCGGAGCCACCTTATAGCGGTCCAGCATCAGGGACGCCGCTTCATAGAGCGGATATTTGGTATAAGGTTCGTCATCCCTCGGAGAGCCGAAGGCGGACACAAATTCCGTCATGGTGTAGATGAGCTTCGGCTCGTTAACCGGAGCTTTGGTGTTGCCCAAAGAGTGTACAGGCGCAATGCCCACGACCACGGGAAGGGTGGACGTCGCTTCTACGGCCGAAACCAGCTTTGTGTCGGCTTCACTGATATACACGCCATGTTTATAGGCCATGAAAATACCTCACGATGCGGGGGGCTACTCCATCCCCTTAAAGGTCCAGGTTGTCAGAATGAACGCTTCGGCAAACGGGGGTGCCTGTTCGTCCGGGCGCCACCAGGGTGCAAGGCCGTCTTTGGTGAGCTCCAGCCGGTACAGCCTGGCCAGAGGTTGTTTTTTGAGCAGAAGCAGGCGGTGACGCACGGCATTCAGCACATTGTGCAGATAATTTTCCGCCTCTTCACCGTTTTCCCCGCGTACAGCGATACGGATGCCCACATCCATGCTGGCCAGGCCGTCTTCGGTTTCCCTGCCGGAGAGCGCCTGGATAGAGACAAACGGCACCCTTTCCCAGGCTTCCTGCCCTGTGGGGGGAAGGCCAAGCAGCAACAGCGGCGGTGTGTCCGCCTCTTCCTGGGAGCCTCTGCGTTTGCGCGGCAGAAGCAGATTTTCCAACGCTGGAGCCAGGTAGTCGCGCAGCTCGGCAAGCAGAAAAAACGAGTTCATAGCCTGGAGACCCCCAACCGTTGCAGTTCATTCTTCAGGTTGCGCAACAGGCTTTGCCGACCGTATGCCTGAACGTCTGAAATGATGTTGTCGGCATAGGCGTGCCACTGCAGCGACGGGCCGCGTTTTTCTACAAGTTTTCCGCTTTCTTTCGTGCGGTAGAACACGCTCAAATGGCCGCTTTGCATACGCGCCGTAAACAGCAGGCTCTTTTGCCCTGGCACAACGTCCTGCCCTCTGGGGGTATCGGTAAAAAGCCGGCCACCATGGCGCAATTTGTAGTGGATATGAGGGCGTTCCTTGACCGGAATGCCCTTCTTTTTCTGTATCAGCGGCGTCACCTTGTAGCGGATGAGCGGAATCTGCGGGGAAGCCACACGCACTTCATGCTGTCCACCCCGGGAACGGGCTGTCACAGCCTGAGCGATATAGGCTGGAGCAAGGTCTGCCACAGCCACAAGCCGCTTTACCACATAGCGGCGCACGTTGGTGCGGGTCTGGCGCGCCGCTTTGTCCATGGATTCCTTAAGCAGTACCGGAAAGTTCGCGCAACGCCGCTCCATGGCGTCGACAGTTTTTTGGTCAAATTCAATGCTCAGGCCCGGAAACGCCAGACCGGCACCGTCCAGCTCCCGAAGGCGCAGGCCGCGCTTGATATTCCAATTATCGCCCATAAGCACCTCACGCATAGACCCGTTGCAGTTGCAGGACGAGTACGCCCATTTCTTCTTTATCCGCTCCGGCGGCGCAACCATGTCCACGAGCCAAGCTCGATGGACACGCCGCCTGCGCTATCAGCTCGGCACGCCTCGCGACTCCGTCGGATAAGGAATTAGGAGTACACTCGTTGCAGTTGCAGGACGAGTATGCCCATTTCTTCCTTGACGCTGGTGTCGTCCGGGCCTACCTGCCAGCGCTCGCCATTGATGGTCAGCATCTGTTCCGGAACCGGCCGGGGAACCACAATGTCCTCCATGTACAATGTGCGGACTTCTTTCATCAGCCCCAGACCGGAAGCATCGGCAAGGCCCTGGGCACCACCTGTGGAAAGGGCGGTATGACTGTCGTCGATGACGGCGCGGACGGGCTGCCCGTCAATATCGATTTCTTCCCCGAATTCATCGAGGGCAAGAAAGACATCAATGACCTCAGCGCGCAGATCATCGCGAAACATCACCGCCCCTCCCGGCACGACTCCATCGTGGCTTCCAGCGCTCCTACGCGCTGGGCCAGCTCCCCATTGGCTGCAACCAGCTCGTCAACCCTGACGTGCAGGCGGGCAACCGCTTCTTTTTTGGCATAGAGGGATACGCACAGCACACGCTGGTTTTTCAGTTCGTCAACCGCGCGCGAAATCATGTCATGCTGCCGGTCGTGCCGGCGCAGGTAATAGCTCACCACAGCCACATTCACGCCAAGCAGCGCGCAGATGAGGTTGTACATGACGTCGGTACTCACAACAGTCCTCCAGCCTGTTCCATCCAAAGTTGCAGCTCCGCCGCTTCCGCAGCAGGCAGATGTATCCATTCCCCAGGAACAGTGACCGTGTGGCCCTGATCCTCGTAACTCCAGGCGTCAGTCGCTATGGCTCCCGGTGTC
>CALUZP010000041.1 GCA_944325325.1 uncultured Desulfovibrionaceae bacterium | reverse complement strand
GTGCCGGTGCGTGCATGAGACGACCACACCCGCCCTTTACCCGCAGGAGCGCCCTGTGCCCGTAAGGATCTGGGAAATCACCCGTTAACCAAAGGAACTTGCCATGTCGGAACTGACGCGATTCGGCGTTTCGCTGGAAGAGGACCTGCTCCAGGCCTTTGACAAGCTGTGCGAACGCCGCCGCTGCCCCAGCCGCTCGGAAGCCCTGCGGGACATGATCCGCAAGGAACTGGGGCAGGAAGCCCTGGAAACGGGCAACGTGAACGCGGCAGGCGTGCTGACGCTGGTCTACGATCACCATGTGCCCGATCTCTCCCACAAGCTGACCGAGCGGCAGCACGACGCCCACGACTGTATCATCGCCACCATGCATGTGCACCTTGATCACCACAACTGTCTTGAAATGCTGGTGCTGCGCGGACCTTCACACACCTTGCGCGAACTGGCCGACCAGCTGCGCGCCATCCGGGGAGTCAAGCAAGGCTCATTTTCCCTGACCCCCCTTGATCTCGACTACTGACCTTCATGCAAAAAGGATCCCTCCCCATGGAAGACGTACAAAGTGGACCGGCCGGCATTGCCATCCCCATCAACCGCGTGGGCATCCGCGACGTCGCCATGCCGCTGCTGGTGCGCCAGCGCCATGCCGACGCCTCAGGAGAGGCCCAGCGCACGGTCGCTTCCATCGACATCAGCGTCGATCTGCCGGCCGCCTACAAGGGCACGCACATGAGCCGCTTTGTGGAAGCGCTCCAGTATTGGACAGACCATTCCGACGCGCTGGACTATCCAGCCATGAAACAGCTCCTTGAGGACATCTGCCACCGGCTCAACGCCCGCCGCTCCCATGTGGTCTTCCGCTTCCCCTATTTTCTTTCACGTCCTGCGCCCGCCTCGACCATCCCTGGCCTGATGCGCTACGCCTGCGCGCTCACCGGTGAACTGAACGCTTCAGAATCCCCTGACAAGCCCGCCAAACCGCGCTTTACCCTGGACGTGACCGTCAGTGTAATGACCGTTTGTCCCTGCTCCAAGGCCATCAGCGACGAAGGCGCACACAGCCAGCGGGCCGACGTGCACATGTCCGTAGGCATGACCGGGCGTATCTGGATTGAAGAGTTGATCGAAATTGCCGAGTCCTCTGCCTCGTCCCCAGTCTACACGCTGCTCAAACGGCAAGACGAAAAGTTTGTGACGGAACACGCCTTTGCCAACCCGACCTTTGTTGAAGACGTGGTGCGCAACGTGGCAGCCAAACTCAAGGCCCATCCGCTGGTCAGCGGTTTCTGCGTCGAGGTTGAAAGTCACGAGTCCATTCACCCGCACAACGCCTTCGCCCGTATTGAAGGCTGACGCTCATGCATGCCATACATCACAGCTTTCCAAGCCTGCCTGTTCTCGGCCCGATGGAGCTGTGCAGTGCGATTACTCCGGACGGTGAGGCCCTGATCCGTGTCCACTTTCTGACCGGGGCCCCTCCGTCCTGTCCAGCCTCACCCTCGGCCCTGCTGCTTGAAACAGAACGCCAGCTGCGGGCGTACCTCGAATGCCGGCTGACACGTTTCGATCTGCCCCTTGCGCCGGACGGCACCCCCTTCCAGCAGGCCGTCTGGCAGGCGCTGCTGGGCGTGCCTTACGGTCAGACCCTGTCGTATGGACGTCTGGCCACACTTGCAGGGCACCCTGGAGCAGCCCGCGCCACTGGCGCTGCCTGCGGCCGCAATCCTATCGCCATCATTATCCCCTGCCACCGCATCGTAGGGGTCAGGGGCGACCTGACCGGCTACAACGGGGGCATGAACCGCAAAAAAAACCTCCTGGCTCTGGAACAGGCCGGTATAAATCCGACTGCTCCCCGGACGGTCTGAGCGAGCACAAAGAAAACGCCTGTAGACGGCCTGCCCGCAATGCTCTGCTTCTGCCTTCTGATGCAGAAGACGATGACCCGACCTGAGAGACTCGCTACAAGTACAAGCCAGAGCATGGTGCACGCAGTCCGGTGTGTTCCACCAATAGAGCATTTTCAGTTTGAAACGCGTTGCGTTTCAAGCCATACGGCCTGCCGTTTCTCGGGAACAGCGCGGTTTCCCCGCTCATTTTTGGCCGGGCGGCGCTGTGCGTCTGCCTCGCGTTCTGCTTTTTTCAATGGCAACACGCTCCAACTATGCAAGAGCAGCCAGATATACGCACGCCCGTATGTGTAGAAGAAAAGACGCACTGTTATCATATGGATGGATAGGGCGCGTCACACGCGTCTGCCTGCACAACCTGGCTCAGCCAGTCTGAAATAACGGCTTTTGGGCCCTCCTGCAGAGCAAGAGGGGTGCAGCATGCCACCATGACACGGCCCTGCCACGGTCTTTCCCTGTTGCCTTGATGTGATTCCATCTCCAATACAGGGCCCGGCTCTGCCCCGGGACGGCCACTTACCCAGACCGGCGAGCGCGGCAACGCATTCCGGAAACCATAGCGAGAGGATGCCTCGTCTGCTGAAGCGTCAAGCAATGAAGACGAAAGAAAGCCAGCCACCATACGAAAGCAATACAGTGGGTCGGATCAGACAGCCTGCCTCAGAACTCCGGGACTGTGCTCTCAAAAAAAACAAGACAAACAGCGGCACGTCCGGCACCCGGCAGACAGCTTCAACACAAAGCCGGGCCTGACGTAATGCCCACAAAGCGGACAGCCTGCACGCCTGACAGAGCAGACAACAGAGCAGACACCTGAAGGATAAAGAACGCCGCAAGGCGGATGCCCCGCGGCACGATACCTGCGCAAGGCAGGGAGTCTGTCGGCTTTCCAGGCCGGACTTGCGTCTCGCCGCCAGCCGGTCTTAAAGCCTTTTCTGTTTGAAACGCTTGGTGTTTCAAACCATACAGCCTGTCGCTTCACCGAAAAAACGCGGTTTTTCGGCTCAGTGTTGGCCGGACGGCACTATACTGCCGCCTCGTGTTCTGTCCTTTTCAATGGCAAAATGCTCTAGTGCGCCCGGCGGCGCGAAGAAATCCAGACGCCGCCAAGCAGCACAACGCCGCCAAGCACCGTACCGCATGTGGCAAAGAAGACGTTGTCCAGGTTATGGGCCAGCACAAATCCCCATACCCCTTCGCGCACGGAGCCATCCCACATGGCAAGCTGCACAGGGTACATCTCAGAAAGAACCCACAGTGTGGCAAGGCCGGCAATGCCTACTGTCACCAGAGCCATGCCACAGGCAGCGACAAGGCGGCGTGTAGAAAATCCGAACGGTTCCCGGGAGCAGTCTGCCTGGACGCGGCCAGCTCCACCCCGTCCACGGGAGGTACTGCCCGTCACGGCCTGCCGTGGCATGGTTGCACTCCATACCACCGTGCTGCCGGACTCCCTCTGTTCCCCGGCATCCGCGGCCGCAGCCTCCATGCATGGCTCCGACTCCGGCACAGACGGCAGAATTTCCTCCTGCCGGTCAAACGGCGGACAGACGTGTTCCCGCCCAGGAGACGACATCCCCGCAGACGCTGCCACATCGGACACTCCGCCGTCCCCCTGGGTCCCGCAGGCTGCAGCCACCGTCTCAGCCGGCGGTTGGACCACAGGCGCCACCTCAGCTGTAGCAACGGCATCCTGCGGTATCGCATCACGCAGCAGGTAATCGAGGCTCGCTCCCAACATATCGGCCAGGGTCACAAGACGATTCAAATCCGGAACGGACTGTCCGGTCTCCCATTTGGCCACGGACTGCCTGGAAACCCCGAGCCGTTGTGCCAACTCCTCCTGCGATATGCCGAGAGATTTACGACATCGTTGAATCTTTCCACCAAGTGTGTTGTGCTTCTTTGTCATGTTGGTCATGGCGTGTTTCCGGATGCATCAGGGGCATTCAGTCCCGCAGACGTTGCCGGGGATATTCCGGCAATCTGCCTTTACAACCGGTTTTGTTGTGTTGCCGCGCAATATCTCTATGGCACGGGCACAGAAAAAGAAGAGCGCACTGGGTTCGCTCGACATACACTCAGTGCTTTCTTCAGGCTCAGCACAAGGCTGCAAAAGACAGAAGAGAACACCCCCACAGGCTGCAGCATGTCCTGTACCGATGCAGACCTGAAAAAGCCATCCCTTCACGGGCAACACACGCCCCGGACGAGTGCACAAGCAGCACCTGCTGGCCCTATGCCATAACAGCATGAGGAGCTGATGGCAAACCCGGGACACGGGACAGCGCCGGGCATTCTTCCCAATGATCCCCATGAAAACGGCATTCCAGGCGACGCTTTCATAACGCAACCCGATTGAGTGGCTGCTTCCAGCACGCGGTGCAAATACCGTTATAAAACATGCGCGCTGTAGCGTGGAGACAGCGCCCGGCAGCCGTCCTCTCGACGGGGCGGAACAAGCTGGACTGCTCCCCGTATGCACGCAAAAGGACGCGGCCCGCGCACTGCGGAAAGAACACGCTCTTTCCCCGTACCCGGGCCCAGATGACCGCTCCAGATCTGTCAAATCAGCCAGAGCAGAAAGGCCGTGCAGTCAAGCGCCCGTCCGGCGCAATCTGACACGGCCTGAAACTTACTTCAGTTCGTCCATGGCCTTGTCATAAAACGTGCAGAGCGCGTCAAGATCCTGCTTCTGCTGCAGCTGGAGCAGCTCGGGCTGCAGCTGCTGCATCACCTGTGCATACTTCTGAGGATCTTTCTGTGCCATTTCCTGCACAACCTGAGAAAAGGCCAGCGCCTTCTGCTGCGCTTCTTCAGCCGAGCATGCCGCCTGTACGGAATATGCCGCGCCAGACAACAGCAGCATGGACGCGCAAAGAACCAATGTCTTCATAAACAGACCTCCAAAAATGGGTTTCCGTAATCGGGTGTACGCGGCCTCGGGACCGCACGCTGGCAAAGCTACATAATTCCGCAGAGGTGCTCAACCAACCAACAGTTTACATTTAGCCTGGCATCATCCGGTTTACATCCAGGCAACTATAAGGTGCATCATAATAAAAACAAGATGTTACAAACTGACAAACTTAAAAAACGGAAACGTGTGCCGCCTGCTTGCACAGCAGTTCAAGCGCACTTTAGCACCCTGGACTCCCTGCACAAGGCTGTGCACCCACTGTTCTACTCCCCTCATCGTATCTGCAACGCAGTATGCGGCACGGCCCCTCGTGCATCCTTAGCCCCCGGCACGCAACACAGCAGGGCGCGCACCACAAAGGGGCTTTTGAACGATTGCTCAAAAGCCCCTTTAGCAAAACTGCATAGTGAGTTGGCTGCACATGCCGCCCCCCCCTGCGCTGCGGGGAAGGTTCCAGGGCAACTGCTCAGCGGTGCTCTTTCATGAAAGGTAGAAAAACAGTCTGCTGCCCAACGGCTCCGGCTGCCCTCCATGCGCCGGAACCAGCGGCGGACACGCCTTCCTGATGCTGGTTTCATGACATCCAAAAACAGGAGAGCCCATTCCTTCAGGCCAGCACATCAGGCTGCCCGGGGTCCTGCGCCGTCAGCGCGGCGCGGGACAGGACAGGCCTTCCAGAAGAGCCTGTACCTCGTCTATCATGGCATGCGGCGTCGAAGCCCCGGCAGTCAATCCGATCCTGTCATATCCTGCCAGTTCCTCCAAAGGCAGTTCGGCAAGGTTTTCAACATGCAGGGCCTTTGCCCCTTCCGCTCTGGCAACATCCACAAGCCGGCGTGTGTTGCCGCTTGAAAAGCCTCCAAGCACCAGCATCAGCTGCACCTGCCTGGCAATGTCCCTGGCTTCGGCCTGACGTTTGGATGTCGCGTCACAAATGGTGGAAAGCACATGCAGTTTGGGGCAGCGCTGCCTCAATTGTTCCGCAATGGCCTGAAACACAGCTTTTTCCTGCGTGGTCTGAGCAGCAAAGACAACGGGCTGGGACTCGTTGCAGATAACTCCCCTGCTTTCGGCAGGATCAGAGAACACGCAGCAGTCTCCCTCGGCATAGGAAACAAGGCCGCGAACCTCAGGATGCTCGGCCTCGCCAAACAACCAGAGTGGAATTCCCCCCTTGGTTGCCCTGGCAATAGCCAGTTGAGCGGCCTTGACCTTAGGGCAGGTAGCGTCTACCACGCGCGCGCCGCGGGCTTTCAGCGTGTCTTCCACGGATCGGGGGATGCCGTGCGCCCGAATTACGACCGTATCGCCAGGTCGCACTTCATCGAGGCTGCCCGCACACAGCACTCCCAGCTGCTTGTAATGCTCCAGAACTGACGGATTATGGATAATGGGGCCCAGCATCAGCAGACGGCCTTCGGCATTATGCTGTGCAATGGCTTCATCCAGGCGCTTGAGCGCAAGGCTCACTCCCATACAGAATCCGGCGGTTGTGGCACGAATCACTTCCATGGCTGTCCCCTTTCTGATTATGCCTTTTCCGCATCAGGAGCGGGATCGGTGTGGATAAGAATCCTGCCAAGTTCCGGACAACGCTGCAAAATGGCCCGCTCAAAACGCGACGCAAGATCGTGCGCTTCGGATACTGTCAGCTGCCCGGGGACACGACAATGGAAACTCAGTAGCGGGGCGCCGCCAAGGTGGTATACGCACCACCCGTGCACATGGCTGATTGCCGGAAACTCGGCAAGCGTGCTGACCACAATTTCATGCAGCCGCTGCTCCTGATCGGCCGCCAGCGTCTGGCAAACGGCCGTTCCATCCTGCGCCTCAGGCTCAATATGCGTTACCACGCGCGCGTCAAGCCGCTGACCAAGTGCCCCCTCAAACGCATCTACCCTCTGGTGCGCCTCGTTGATCGACATGCTGGGCGGCGCTTCAACATGCAGAAAGAGAATCAGTCCGCCAGCGCTCTGCCTGGACAAACTGAGGTTATGAATGGTCAGCCCGTAAGCGGCCGCCATGGCGTGCGCAGTCATGAACACGCTGGGGCCTCTTCTGGAGGCAGGCTCAACGTGCACGGTGACGTCCGCGTCGGCAATGACCTCCTGAATGGCGGATTCAATCTGTCTGGTGATGTCGTGCGCCGCATCAAGCTTGATGTCAGAGGGCGCTTCCACAGTCATATCGACAAAGGCGTCCGCGCCGCTTTCACGCACGCGCAACCGGCTTACCGAACATCCAGGAAAACGTTGTGCCAGAATTTCTTCAATTTTTTCCGTATGTACCAGGTTGCCGCCGTCAAGCAGTGCGTTGACGGCCTTACCCGACATCCTGATGCCCACGAGCACCACGATCCCTGAAACAAACAGCGCCGCTACAGCGTCGCCCATGTGCAGGATCCGATAAATCATTGAGTCAGGAGCAAAGAATGACCCCACCCAAACACAGATCAGACCTGTGAGGACGACAGCTGAAGACAGAATGTCCGTGGAAAAATGCAGGGCGTCGGCCTCCAGCGCCTGACTCCGATGCTTTTTGGCCACACGGCGCAGCATTCGGGCGCGGCTGATGTCAATCATCAGTGAAATGGCAATGACCCCCACCCCCCAGAATGACGGAATGACAACGGGCGCTTCAAAGAAAAGCCGCTCCACGGCCTCACGGACAATCCATCCACAGGTAATCAGCAGCAGAACCGTCTCGGCCAGCGCGGACAGGTTCTCAATTTTCCCATATCCGTAGGGGTGGGCCCGGTCGGCCGGCCTGGAAGCCATCCGGACCGCAAACAACGTGATCCCGGCGGCAAGCAGGTCGAGCCCGCTGTGCAGCGCTTCAGAAAGGATCCCGAGGCTGTTGGTGGCCAGACCGGCCACAAGCTTGAGACAGGTCAGCAGCGCTGCGCAGTACAACGAGTTGAGCGCTGCATGTCTTTTTTCTTCATCAGCTGTCTGAACGGTTGACATAACTCCTCCTGTGCCAGGGCTGCCTTTGCGGCAACCATGCAAGGCCAAGTATTTTATACTTCGTCTCACCGGCGATCAAGCCATACCCAAAGCTCCCCGGCAGATGGCCTGACCGGCGGCCCTAGCCGGCTGGCCAGCTGAAGCCCGGGGCTCATCCTGCACAAAAGGCCAGTACGCGTTCCGGCGCGCCACACCGCCCTGCCCTGATGACCGTGCCTTCCTGCACACCTGTGTCCTGCAACAGGTTTGTCTGAACAGCTTCCGCGCAGGCGGTCAGCTTCATTCCCTCCTCTGCGGCTCCCGCAGGCTGCATGCACACCCGACCAGACAACGGCACGCTCGCCAACGGTTCCTTTCGACCCCGCCCGTCGAGTCGGAACCTGATGCCTCCTGTGTGCGGAGTTTGCCTTTACCTTTGCCGGATACGGGCTCACGGCCATTCTGCTGCACCTGGTGATTCTGCTCCACACCACACCCGCAATATTTTCATATCCGTCAAACCAAGGTGGACTGCGGCTCCCGCGGGCGCGCTGCATACTAATCCTGCACGCTATGCGCTGATGCAGATGGTCATCTGCCGCAGACGAAGAGAAAAAACAGGGGAAATCTTGCGGACGGCGATCCCGGCTAAAGCATGTTCTGTTGCTGCCAGTTGCCCCACGACGCGCCAGACCAGGCCGTGCGGCAACACTTTTCGGCAAAGCCAGCGCCAGTCAGTATAAAAAACATTGCCAATCAAGCCTTCCCGGACTATACTCCCCTACCTGAGCCGAGAAAG
>CALUZP010000040.1 GCA_944325325.1 uncultured Desulfovibrionaceae bacterium | reverse complement strand
CAGCCCCCGCACCATCCCGGACGTTGCAGCCGCCGATACCTCGTCGCACCGAACCCCCGCAGTCCCCCGACAGCCCGGCCCCCGGCGTTCCCCGGTGTCCCCGATACTCCGGTACCTTGTACCTCCGCAGCCTCCGCAGTCCCCTGCCCCCTGCATGCCTGACTCCCCCGCCCTGACGCCTTGCACAGGCAGCAATATCCCATGCTGTGAGGGGGTACCCCGCACTCACAGCCGCCCCCACGCAGCCCCGAAACCCCGCAGCCTCCGGCAGTCCCCGCGTCTCCGGAAGCCTTGCAGACCTCACATCCCCGAGTCCTCACAGCCTCCGCAGCCCTGTGCCGGTTTTTCGTGGCAATCCCGTATTTTTTGCTGTGCCGCGCAAACCAGTAGGCGATGATAGGAAAAATGTTTTGCACAAGAGACCCCTGTCAGCCCGTCTGACTGACGGCCCGCACGCACAGGCCGCACGCTTCCGGGATGGGCAAGGCACATCGCCGGAGCAAGTCCGCCGGAGCAAGTCCGCCGCGGCAAACCCGCCGGAACAGAGGCATATATCCGGCCTGGCGGCGTCTGTGGTGCAGCCCGGGATGCCTTGCCGTCCGGAGACAGCCACCCGCCGTACCGGACTGGAAGTGCCGGTTCGGTGTACCGGTTCCGCCGTGCTGGTTCGGGCATATCGGTTCCCGGCGTGCCAGTCAGGTTTACCGGTTCCGGCGTGTCAGACGGGATCGCTCCTGTCGTTCGGGATCACTCCTGGCGTTGGCAGCGTGACAGGATCCGGGCAGGCCCACCCGCCGTACCGGTTCGGGCGTGTCAGGCCGGGAGGTGCCGGTTTGGTTTACCGGTTCCGGCGTGCTGGTTCGGGCATATCGGTTCCCGGTGTACCAGTAAGGTTTACCGGTTCCGCCGTACCAGTCCGGGCGTATCAGGCTGGCCGGGGAATGGGGAGAGCATACAGGCAACGTTTTGGGGGAGGTTGATGGACAGTCATACAGAGGAGCGGTTGCAGCGGGCGATTGTGCGGGAGATGGATCAATGTCTTGGCGTTGAAGGTTCCCGGCTGTCGCAGGCGCGAGTCATGCTCAAGGGGCGGTATCTGGGTCACGGGTACGGTGTGGACGGCGAGCGTGAGGCCAAGGGGCTTTCGACCTATGTGGATCGCACGGTGCTGGAGGCGGTGGAGTGGGCCAAGCCGGGGCTTATGCGGGTTTTTTGCGGGGATGAGATCATCCGGTTTGAGCCGCGGACGCCGGAGCAGGAGCAGGCGGCCAAGGACGCCACGCTGTATGTCAATCAGGTTGTGTTCGGGCGGCGGATGTTTTCGCTGGTGCACGATGTGCTGACAGACGGGCTGTATCAGCGGGTCGGGTGGTGTCTGGCGCATTGTCCGGAGCGGGAGGAGCGGCGGCTTATGGAGTATGCGGGGCTGTCGCGGCAGGAGGCGCTGGCGCTGCTGTCGGATCCTGGTCTGGACATGGCCGCGCCCGGGGCGGTTCGGGTGAAGCGTCACGACACGCCGCAGGGGCCGCTTTACGATGTGAGTGTGCGGCAGACGGTGCGGATTCGGGATATCCGGATTGATCCCGTACCGAGTGAGAACGTGGTGGTTTCGGCGGATGCGCAGGATGTGGAGCGGGCGCGGTTTATTGCCCACTGGGAGATCAAGACGGCCTCGGATTTGCGTCGGGAGGGGTATGCGCCCGCGCTGATTGACGAGCTTTCGCCCTATGACGACGAGGTGATGCCTGAGACGGCTGCGGGCCGGGCCATCAACGATGCGTCCGGCGTGGACGGCGGCTGGCGGGATTCTGCCACGCGGGCCTACAAGATTTATGAGGCCTGGTTTGACTTTGATCTGGACGGGGACGGTCTTGCCGAGAAGGTCAAGGCCACCTACTGCGGCGATGCCGGGTGCTGCCGGGTGCTGTCTGTGGAGCCGTGGCCGTTGTACCGTGCGCCGTTGTTTGCGGCCTGTTCTGTACCGCTGCCGCATCAGGTGGTGGGACTGTGTCTGGCGGATCTGGTGGCCGATGTGCAGGATCTGCGCACCGAAATGACGCGCCAGTATCTGGACAATCTTGCGCTGGCCAATCAGGCCGAGCTGGTGGTCAACGAAGGGCAGTCCGGCTCGGTGGAGTACGACAGTCTCCTGGCCCGCGGTGTGGGTGCGGTGCATCGTCTGCGCGGCGATGCCTCCATCACGCCGCTGCCTGTGGCCACGGCCTCGGGCGATGCGCTCCAGGGCCTGCAGATGAGCGACGGACTCATCGAACGGCGTACCGGCGTCTCAAGCCGCACCCAGAGCCTTCAGGCCGACGCGCTCCAGAACACGGCCACCGGTGCGGCCATCATGGAAGAGGCCGTCAACCAGCGTCTGGAGCTTATTGCCCGCGTGTATGCAGAGACGTTCTTCAAGCCTCTGGGCCGTTATGTGCTGCATCTGGTGCACCGCTATCACGACAAGGCCATTCAGCTGCGGCTCAAGGGCCGGTTCATGCACTTTGACCCGCGCGACTGGGATCCGGATATGGATGTGGCCGTGGCTGTGGGTCTGGGCACCGGCAACCGCAGCAGGCTGACGGCCGCCTACAGGCAGATTCTGCAAATTCAGCAGAGTTTTGTGGCCCAGCTTGGCCAGCATTCGCCCGTGCGTCTGACCAACATCATCTACACCTGCCACAAGCTGGCCGAAGCCGCGGGCCTGGAATCGCCGGAACGCTTCTTTGGCACCGAAGAGGACGCCCGGCGTGCCGAACAGGCCCTTCTGAACGCGCCCGCCAGGCCTTCGGCAGAGCAGCAGAAACTCGACCTGGAAAAACAAAGGCTCAAGCTCGAACAGGACAAAACCCGGGCTCAGCTGCAGGGCGATGCCTGGACAGCCCAAACCGAAGCCCGGCGCAAAGCGCTTGAAACCCAAAGCCGCCTCACGCTGGAGCAACAGAAAAATGCCGGACAGTTCGCCCTCAAGGCCATGAAAATGCAGATGGAAAAGGAACTGGATCAGACACGCCTCAACCAGGGCGAACGCGCCAGCGGACTGACGGACATCAACGATGCCTGAACCGGCCCGGACGAAACGAATCACACCTGAGCCGATCCGACAGGACTGCGGCACCCGCAGCACCCCGGGTTCGGCAGCACCGAAGCGGACACCGCCGGAACCGGCAGTGTCGGAACCGGCAGTGTCGGAACCGGCAGCACCGACAGCACAGGAACCGGCGCTCCCCGGAAACTGGCAGCGGTGGAAGACACCGGGACACCGGCGCTGAAGGCTCCGGAAATGGGGCGGATGTCATGCCCGGAACCGGCAGGACTACGGCACCCGCAGCACCTCTGATTCGGCAACACCGAAGCGGACACCGCCGGAACCAGCAACGCTGGAACCAGGAATGCCGGAGCCAGCAACGCCGGAACCGGCAGGACTACGGAGGATCCGGCACGCCCCGGGGCGCGTCCGTTTCCCGGCATGTCCGGAGTTCGGTACGGGCTGTGGGGACAAGCCCCGGCGTGCTTTCCCCTGCTCTGCCATACCGGGGACAGGCAGTGCGGGGGGAACCGGCGCCTGCTGGCCTGTATCCGGCCTTCCGGCTGATGGGCACAGCTGATGCAGGCCTGGAGGGCAGCCTCCCGGGTTTGCGCGGCTCCGGCGGCCGCGCGGCACAGCTGGTGCAGGAGGACAGCCCCGTCCGGCAGCTGTTCGGCCGGCTCCCGGGCAGGCGGCACAGGCGGGTGCAGCCCCGTCCGGCAGCTTCTGGCGGCAGGCGGCGCTGGCGCCGGTTCGGTCAGGGAAGAGGCAGGGCGGCAGGCGGAAGCGGCAGGGGACAGGAAGACGGCGGGAGAGCTGCCCCCCTCACGATGGGAACGGGCGCGCATCATGGGCAGGGGACAGGAGAACGGCGGGGGGAGCTGCCCCGGCCGGGCAACAGCAACCAGGGTGGAGGGCATGACGTTTCAGGAACGGCAGGCGGCGCTGGAGGCCGGACGGATTGTGTGCAGTGCGGTTTTTCAGGCGGCGTTCGACCGGCTTGACGCGCGGTATGTGCGGGCCTGGCGGGCCTGCACGGACAGCGCCGGACGCGACGGATGGTGGCACAGGCAGCGCGCGCTGGCCGCGGTGCGCAAGGAACTGTTCGATGCGCTGCAGTGTGCCGCGCTGCGCGAACAGGGTAAAGATGCACAGTTGAACGCGGCGCTTGAGGCCGCAAAACAGACAATCACGGCGCAACGCCCTTCGGGATTCGCGCGGTTCGAACCGGAGGCCGGGGCCCCAACCCACGGGGGAAAAGATGATCAACAGCTTTGAGCGGCAGAGGGCTGCCACCGGCATGGACGCCGGCGGCGGGGTGTACGACGTGGACGCCATTGCGGCGCTGCTTGCCGGGGGCAAGGCGTCCGGCAGGGTTCCGGGCACGGCCATGGACGCGCCGTTTGACCGGGCGCTTGACCGGGCCATCGGCAACGCCCTGGACACGGCCATGGCGCTGGCCAAAGAAGGCGGCCCGGACAGCTTGCGTGAAGGCTGCGGCCGTCCGGGGGCCAGACTGTCCGGCGCCGGGTATGCCGGTTCCGGTATTGCCGGTTCCGGGTATGCCGGTGCGGAGGAAACCGAACCCGGCATTGACGGCGCCGGGTATGACGGCTCCGGCATTGCCGGCTCCGGCGTTGACGGCTCCGGCGTTGCCGGCTCCGGCGTTGCCGGTTCCGGCGTTGCCGGTTCCGGCATTGCCGGCTCGGACGCTGAGGGGGCGGAAGGGGACATTCCGGAGATTCCCATGCCGGCCGGCTGGGACGTATCGCTCTGGCAGTGTCTGGGGCCCGAAGTCCGGGCGGCGATCAATGCGGGCGAGCAGGCTCATGCGCAGGCCATGGCCCGGGTCCGGGCCGAGTGGCGGGCCGAGCGCCAGCTGCAGGATGCCTTTGCCGTAGCGGCCAACGCCCAGATTCAGCAGGCGCTGGCCACCATGAAACAGATTGTTGAGGGCGAATACGGCGCGGTGGACTGGCAGGATCTGGCCCGGCGTGATCCGGCTGCGTACGTCCGTCTGCAGCAGGCCTGCAACGCCCGCATGGCGGCCATCCGGCGCGTGCAGCAGGGGGTGGAGCAGCAGACGCGGCTGTATGAGGCCCGGCGTGCGGCACAGGCCCGGCAGGCTGTGGCCGAAGAGTTTGCCGTGGTGCAGCCCGAAATCCGGGCCATGCTGGGGGCGGCCTTCAACGGCAGGCAGTTTGCCGAGGACGTGGCCCGGTACATGCAGGAACAGGGCTGCCCGGACGAGGTCATCAACAACCTTTCCAGGGGGTATGAACTCAAGCTGGTTGCCAAGGCGATGCTGTACGACAGGCTTCAGGCCCAGCGTGCCGCCGCGGCGCGCAAGCTGGCCCAGGCGCCTGCGGTGCAGCCGCCGCGCGGGCTCACTCCGTCCGGCAGCCACAGCCGTGCCCGGCAGGCTCTCTCCCGGCTCAACAGGAATCCCAACAGCACCGACGCTCTGGCTGCCCTGTTTGAGGCCACCATGTAACCCGCGGCCGGACAGGACGGCCCGTTCCGGAAAAACCAGCCCCCGGATGTGACGTCCCCGGCCCCGTTGCCGGCGTGGTTCATGGTGCCGCTTATGGCACCGCTCATGGCACCACTCATGGCGGGCTGTATGGCCGGGGGCCGGGGGACTGGCCAGAGAGCCGTTTCGAAAAACGATCATTCAACCCCATTTGCCAGAAGGAGACACAGCATGGCAAACATCGTTTCAGGACAGCTGAAAGACGCGAGCGTCAAGGGCAAGCCTCGTGATCTCATGGACACGATTTTCAACGTGGCCCCTACCGACACGCCCTTTCTGACCATGTGCGGCCGGACCACGGCCAGCCAGACGCTGCACGAATGGCAGACCGACACACTGGCCAGCCCGGCGGAAAACGCGGCACTGGAAGGCGCGGACACCTCCGACTTTACCGCCAGTGCCACCACGGAGCTTTCCAACAAGACCCAGATTCTCAAAAAGGCCATCAACGTGTCCGGCACGGCCCAGGCTGTCATGCAGGCGGGCGTCACCAGACAGTATGCCTATCAGATGGCCCTGCGCACCAAGGAACTGAAAAAGGACGTGGAATACGCCCTGTTGCAGAACAAGGTGGCCCGCGCTGACAACGGCACCAGCGAAGGACGCCTGATGACCGGCCTGCCCTGCTGGATGCAGGCCAACTATGCGGGCGCCGGCACCAGGTCCGACGGTTCGTCCACGGCCTGCACCGCCGGAACCACCCGCGTGCCCACCGAGGCCATGCTCAAGACGCTGCTCACACAGATCTACAACGCCGGCGGCAATCCCGATCAGATCATGATGGCCCCGGACATCCGCGTCAAACTGAGCGAAGTCCTTTCCGGCGGCGCAACCCGGATCGAAAAGGCCGAACAGAAAAAGGCCACCTCGGTCATCGACGTGTACGTTTCCGACTTCGGCACGCTCAAGCTGGTGCCCAACCGCGTGCAGGCCTTTGAACCCTTCTCCAGAACCTGCGCCTTTGTGCTTGACCCGCAGTACTGGAAGGTGGCCTACCTGCGCGGCTTCACCGAAGAGCGCCTGGCCGTGACCGGCGACAGCCTCAAGGGCCATGTGCTTGTGGAATGCACCCTGGAAGCCCGCAACGACGCCTCGTCCGGCGTGCTCGCTGACCTGAAGGCAGCCTGATTGCCCCGCACCGCAGCCGGGCAGGCGCTTTTCTGAGCCGGAACCGCCCTGCCCCGGCTGACGGCACAGCATCCGCACACCGGGCGGCACACCGCCCCGGCACGCGTGTGCAGGCAGCCCGCCCACAACGCCGGAAAGGGGCACAAGGCCTCCACTCTTTTGGAGGCAGGCCCGGCCTTCTTCTGCCGGGGCGCGGGCGGCCTCTGTCATGTCTCGCCGCCGGGGGCGGTGTCCACTCCCCCGCCACAGACAGCCCCCGGACTGTCCGCAGGCAGCGGGGATCCGGCGGCCGGACGCGGGGATCCGGCGGCCCCGGCAGCAACAAAAAAAGCCCCTCAAACGAGGGGCCCTGCTGTCTGGGGAACGCCGGATGGTGCCGCCTTCCATCCTCTGGCAAATGAAACATCTCCGAAATTGGAGAGGCCTGCGCAGCGAGCGGGACTCTCTGCTGACGGCGTTCCCTATGACGCCAATATAGCCGATACGGCAACCCATGGCAAGCCAGGAGATCCACCAGCCGTGCATAAAACCCGCCGCGCTCCTGACAGCGTTCCCAACGCCATGAACCTTTTCCTGAACACCCCGGGCAACCGTGCGTGCAGAACAATCTGGAGTATACGA
>CALUZP010000039.1 GCA_944325325.1 uncultured Desulfovibrionaceae bacterium | reverse complement strand
AGGGTCTGATTCGCGATATCGACTATGCCCGCTTCATGAAGACGCGCGGTTACTGCATCCGCCCCAACCCCGACGATCCGGAAGTTGAAAAAGCGTTCCGCGACGGGACAATCCAGTACTTCACCCGTTATACGGGCATGACCTATCCCGGCCTGAACTCGCCGGAAGAAGTGCTGGAGGAACTGGGCAGGAAGGCCGAAGAACTGCGCAACGCCGGTGCGCATGCCCTGGCGCTCAAGACAGGCTCCTTTGGCGGGGCTGATCTGGCGCTGGCCATTCGTGCGGCCTCTGATCTGAAGTTCGACCTTCTGACCATCGACGGTTCCGGCGGCGGCACGGGCATGAGCCCCAACGACGTGCTTGACACCTGGGGCGTGCCTTCCATCATGCTGCACGCCATGGCGCAGAAGTATGCGGCGCGGTATGCGGCGCGCGGCCGCCATGTGGTGGATCTGGCGCTGGGCGGCGGGATGGCCAAGCCGAGCCAGGCCTTTAAGGTGCTGGCCCTCGGTTCTCCGTACACCAAGGCGGTGTGCATGTCCCGCGCGTTCATGGTGCCGGCCTTCCTCGGCTGCAACATTGAAGGTGCCCTGCATCCCGAACGCCGGGCGCAGGTCAACGGCTCCTGGGACAAGCTGCCCAAGAGCGTGTCGGACATCGGCACCACACCGGAAACGATTTTCGCCGGCTATCACGAACTGGAACTGCGTCTGGGTTCCGAAACCGTCCGCGAATTGCCTTACGGCGCCATCGCCATGTGGACCATGTGCGACCGTCTGGGCGCGGGCCTGCAGCATCTGATGGGCGGCGCGCGCAAGTTCGGCGTGGAGCACATCACCCGCGATGACATCGCCTCGGTCAACATGGAAACGGCCCAGGCCACCGGCATTCCCTTCATCACCGAACAGGAAGAAGCCTTTGCCGACAAGATTCTGATGGCCTGATGCCTTTGGGACGGGGCGGCACGCTGTCCCGTCCGGCTTTTGAGCTCACAGCGCGGCTGCCGTCCTGCGCTCTCACGGCGGCTGCGTCTGCGGGCCCCCGCGCGGGCGCACGGCAGCCGCGGACATACCAGGGCCTTGCCGACCCCGCAGCCAGCGCTTACATCCCTCAAAACACCATTAACGACAGGGGAACATCATGTTGAAATCATGTCTGGCTGCTCTTGCAGCGGTTGTGTTCATGGCCCTTCCCGCCCCCGCCCTTGCCGAGGGTTATCCCGAACGTCCGGTGCAGATGATTGTTCCGTTTGCGCCCGGCGGCGGTTCCGACCTGGTCATCCGGGTCATTGAAAAGGATTTCCAGAAGGAATTCGGACAGCCTCTGAGCTTTGTGTACAAGCCCGGCGCGTCCGGCGCCGTAGGCGTCAGCGAGCTGAAGAACCTGCCTGCCGACGGCTACACGCTGTGCAGTCAGTCCTATCCGCACATCATCATTCAGGAACTGTCCAAAAGCGGCAATTTTTCCGTGGATGACTTCGACTATGTGGGCATGATTGCGGTGGACGACATCTTCTTTGCCGTGCGCAACAAGTCCAAGTTCAAGAGCGTGCAGGAATTCATCGCCGAAGCCAAGGCCAATCCGGACACGCTGTCGGTTGCCACGACCGACACGCTGGGCTGCTCCCATATGGCCGCGCTCAAGCTGCGCATGCTTGGCGTGCCTGTCAACATCGTCACCTATACCGGCGGCTCCAAGGCCGTGGCCGGCCTGCTTGGCGGCCAGGTCGACGCACTGATGGTGGTCAAGGGCGCTGCGGCCGCCGCCATGAGCAGGATGCGCATGCTGGCCATCTGCAACACCCAGCGCGACGCCGAACTGAAGGATGTGCCTACGTTCCCTGAACTTGGCTATGACATCGTCCAGTTCAATGGCCGGCTGATCATTGCGCCCAAGGGACTGCCTGAAGCTGTGAAGGAACGCCTTGTGACCGGCCTCAAGAACATCTATGCGGATCCCGCCGTCATCGAACGCAACAAGAAGGCCGGTTTTGAATACCGCTTCGCCGATGGGGACACGGTCTACAAGATGTTCCAGGATTTGCGCCCCGAAGCGACTCAGCTGCTTGAACTGGCGGCCGACCTCAAGTAAGGGCGTGCGTCTGACGGCTGCTGCCAGGACATGTCCGGGAGAACAGCCGTCAGCCTGAAGCCATGACAGGCCGCCCTGCCCGGGAATGCCCGTTGTCCGTCCGGGCATGGCGCGCCAGGTTTCAGGAACGTGCATGGTCTTGCAGTTGAAGGCTGTGCGGCCCGGGGCCGGGCCCTATCTGCAACGACGCCAGGTCCGGGCCGTGTTTTCTCTGCCGGGGCAGTCTCTGGCATTGAGTGAATTTCCGCAACAACGTTTTGAATCAGGAACCGTATGACAGGTACAGCGGGCGGCACGGCCCGAAACGTGCCGCAGTGCCGCTGTGCGCGCTGCCATGCGACGGAGTGCCCGCAAAAGACGGGCTTTCCGGGAGGCGGCGGCCGGGCTTTCTGGCTGCATGGCCGTCGTCTCCCGAAGGCTTTCTGGAGGCAACCCTCGCCGGCAGCAACAAAAAGGGACTGCTCATGAATGAATTTATCGCCAGCCTGCTGGAAGAAATCTCCCGTATCGGGCGGACGCCTTCCGGCGGTTCGAACAGGCTGGGGTTTTCGCCCGACGATCAGCGTGTCCGGCGGCTTTTTGCCGACCGCATGCGCGAGTGCGGGCTTGAAGTTTCGGCAGACGCCTTCGGCAACCTGACCGGGCGTCTGCCGGGCCTGAATCCGGATGCGCCGGCCGTGGCTACAGGTTCCCATCTGGACACCGTGCCCAACGGCGGACATTACGACGGTGTCCTCGGGTGCGTAGCCGGGCTCGCTGCCCTGCGCGAACTGGCCAAACGCCCGCCACTGCCCCATCCGGTGGAGGTCATTGCCTTTCAGATTGAAGAATCCACCCGTTTTTCCAACAGCACCATGGGCAGCAAGATCCTGACCGGCCGCGCGGACTTTGAGGCGCTGCGCAAGGCAAAGGATTTTATGGGGCATTCCCTGCCGGAACTGCTGGCCCAGGTGGGGCTTGATTTTGACAAGCTCCCCACAGCAGTGCGCAAGCCCGGAGCCTACAAGGCGTTTATCGAACTGCACATCGACCAGGGGCCCACGCTGGAAAACGCGGGCGTGCCGCTTGGCGTGGTCACGCACATTGTCGGAGCCATCCGTGCGCGCGTGACCTTCAGCGGCGCGGCCATGCACGCTGGCGCAACCCCCATGACCGGCCGGCGCGACGCGCTGCTTGCCGGGGCGGAAGCGGCTCTGGCGCTGAACAGCATCGCCGTGCGGTACGCCGGACGGCACAGCATGGTAGGCACGACCGGCAACCTGCGTGTCAGCCCCGGGGCCATCAACGTCATCCCCGGCGAAGTGGAGCTGGCCTGCGAGCTGAGGGGCACGGATCTTGCGACCCTGCGCGAAGGCTGGAAGGAATTTGAAACGGCACTTGCCGGCATTGCCGCCACACGCGGCACGCCGGTCACTATCGACATTACCGAAAACGGCGTGCCCCTGCCCATGCATCCGGACATCCAGCAGTGCCTGCGGCAGCACTGCCGGGAGCGGGGCATCCCGTTCATCGACATGGCCAGCGGGGCCGGGCACGACGCCTTGAACATGGCCCATGTGACGCCGACCGGGATGCTCTTTGTGCGCGTGCGCGACGGCTTGAGCCATCACCCCGGCGAATACGCCTCTCCGGAAGACATCGCTGCCGGGAGTGCCGTCCTGCTCGACAGCCTGGCCGACCTGGCGGAGCGCGCATGAACGGGCCGTCTTCTTCTCTGGCCGCCGGCGTGCAGGACGCTGTTGTTGCCGCCGTTGCCTCGTGCGCTGACGAGGCCCGCGAGGCGTGGGCCTTCACCCATGCCAATCCGGAAACGGGCTTCAGGGAGTTCCAGGCGTCCGGGATGCTCGGCGACATGCTGGCGCGGCATGGCTTTGCCGTACAGCGCGGCGTGGCAGGCATGCCCACCGCCTTTGCCGCCCGCTTCGGTGCAGAGCCGGCGGAGGCCAGTGTCGGGTTCATGGCCGAATACGACGCGCTGCCGGGGATCGGGCACGCCTGCGGACACAGCCTGTCCGGCGTCGGATCGGTGCTTGCCGGCATTGCCCTGTCGCGCGTGCTGCCGGAAGGGACATCGGTGCAGGTTTTCGGCACGCCGGCAGAGGAAGCGGTGATCCCCGGGGCCGGAGGCAAGCTGCGCTGCATCGAGGCCGGCCTGTTTGACGGGCTTGACGCCATCATGATGTGTCATGCGGCGGCCCGTGATGTCCTTGAGACCACGGTTGCGGCGCGCACGGTGCTCAACCTGGAATTCTTCGGCAAAGCCGCCCACGCGGGAGCGGATCCTCACAAGGGCATCAACGCCCTTACGGCGGCTGTCCAGACGCTGAACGGATTGAACGGTCTTTACCAGCAGCTTACGCCCGGGCATCGGATCAACGCCATCATGACAGACGGCGGCAATGTCGTGAACGTCATCCCTGAACATGCGGCCCTGGCCGTGCAGCTGCGCGCCCCCACCAGGGCAGAGTTGGACAGCCTCATTGCCAGGGTGCTTGACTGCGCCCGCGCCGGAGCCCTGATGACGGGATGCCGCTTCACAGAGGAACAGCCTTCACCCGCCGTTTCCGATCTTGTCCCCAACCGTCCATTGCTGGCCGCTTACGCGGCCAATGCCGGGCGTCTGGGCATCCATCCTGTCAGCGAGCTGCAGACCTGCATTTCCACGGATGCGGGCACGGTCAGCCACCACGTCCCCTGCATTCATCCGTTTTTTGCTGTGGGGGGTGACCCGGGGCTTGAGCTGCATTCCCATGCCTTTGTCGAGGCCTGTGGCAGGGAAGAGGCGTTCAGGCAGCTGTGTACGGCTGCCGGCGTCCTGGCTCTGACAGGCTATGAGGTCCTGGCCAGTCCTGATCTGCGCAAGCGCATCCGGGACGATTTTCTTCTGCACGCACGGACAGACACTACAAGCAACAGCACAAGGAGTCTCTAGTGGAACTGATTTCCATTTTTCATCACGTCCTGGCGGGCGCGCTGCAGGCGCTCATGCCGGCAAACCTGTGTATCATGTTCCTCGGACTGGTCGTCGGCATTGTAGGCGGGATGCTGCCCGGCATTTCCACCATCACGGCGGTGGCGCTGTTCGTGCCTTTTACCTTTGCCATGCCTACGGACATGGCCTTTGTCGGCCTGGGGGCGGTGTTCTGCGGCGCCATGTACGGCGGAGCCAACGCGGCCATCCTGATCAACACGCCCGGCACGGCGGCCTCCATCGCCACGTCCTTCGACGGGTATCCCATGAACAGAAAGGGACGGGCCGAAGAGGCGCTCTACCTGTCGCTGCTGGCTTCGGCCTTTGGCGGCCTGTTCGGTGCAATCATGCTGCTGTTCTTCTTTGAGCCTCTGTCCGCCCTGGCCCTGGAATTCGGCTCTGAAGCCTTCTTCTGGATGGGCATCTTCGGTCTGACGACGCTGGCCTCCATGTTCCCCAGGCAAATCGCCAAGGGACTGCTTGGCGGCGCTATCGGGCTTGCGCTCAGCACCATCGGGCTCGATCCCTCGTCGGCCATGCCCAGGTTCACCTTTGGCTCGTTCGACCTGATCCAGGGCCTGGACATGGTGGCCGTGGTTATCGGCCTGTTCTCGATTTCCCAGATGCTGATCATGCTGGAGTCCAAGGAAGAGTTCATTTCCTCGTTTGAAAAGAAAACAGGCGTGTTCCGCGTCGCGTTCGGCCATCTGATCCATAACGTCAAAAAGCTGCTTGTGGCCTCCGGCATCGGCACTTTCATCGGCGCGCTTCCCGGCGCGGGCGGCAGCGTGGCCGCCATCGTGGCCTATAACGAAATGAAGCGCTGGGACAAGAACCCCGAACGCTACGGCACAGGCGTCCCCGAAGGCGTCCTCGTTCCTGAAAGCGCCAACAACGCCAGCGTGGGCGGAGCGCTGGTGCCGCTGCTTTCGCTCGGCATCCCCGGCAGCGCCACGGCCGCCGTGCTCGCAGGCGGCCTCATGGCCCAGGGCATCACTCCCGGGCCCCAGCTCATGGAAATGGCCCCGGAAATGGCCTATGTGTTCATCGCCAGCCTGATCATGGCCAACTTCGGCATGGTCCTCGTGGGCTTTGTGACAATCAAGATCTGCACCCGCGTGCTGACCGTGCCCAAGCTCTACATCATCCCGGCGGTGGTCGCCATTTCGCTTATCGGCTCCTATTCGCTGCGCAGCAGCATGTTTGACGTGCTGGTCATGATTCTGGCCGGCGGCATCTCCTACCTGATGCTGAAGTCAAAGATCATGCCCGCCGCCATCGCCCTGGGCCTTGTGCTCGGCAGCATCATTGAAGAGTCGCTCGTCATCACCATGATGCGGGCCAAGGGCAAGACTTCCCTGGCTGATCTGCTCCTCTTCTCACCCATGTCGATGGCCTTCATTGCCGCGATCATTCTGGCGATCTTCATCCCCGTCTATGTGAACCGCAAAAAGCAGAAGCCCGTTACCCTGACCTGGTCGCCTTCGCTGAACTGCCTGCGCCGCTATGACTTCTGGGTGACGGCCCTGATTACCTGCGTCGGTGCGTTCTTCGTCAAGGAATCCATGCTGCTCGAAGGCGTTTCCCGCATCTTCCCGCTCGCCGTCTACAGTGCCATCACCGTCCTTGGTGTGTTCATCTGCGCACGCATGTTCTTTGAACGGGTCTCCGGCCCTGTTTTTGCAATGCCGCGGCGTGACCGCATCAATGTGGCCCTGTACACCCTGATCATCCTGGCCATCTATCCGTTCCTGTCCATCCTCGGTTTCTACACGGCCTGTTTCTTCGGACTCATCGCCATGGCCGCGTTCGGCATCTTCCATGTGGGCGGCAAGCCGGTAACGGCCAGAGCCTGCTGCAACATCGTGGTGTATGCAGTCTGTATCGTCGTGGTGCAGTATGTGGGCTTCCATATGCTGCTCAACGTCCAGACCCCGAAAGGTCTGTTTATCTGACAACCTGCCTCATTCCGCCGGCTTTCGCTGCCAAAAGCCGGCGTTTCCTCAAACGGCTGCCCCACATGAGTGCGGGGCAGCCGTTTTTTTTAGAGCGCCTTGCCACTAAAAAAGACAAAACGCGAGGCGGCAGCACAGCGCCGCCAGGCCAAAAGTAAGCGAAGAACCGCGGTGTTACCGCGAAATGACAGGACGCATGGTTTGAAACGCTTCACGTTTCAAACGGAACATGCTCCGGGGGGAGAAGTGTCTACTTAAGCAAATCATCAAACATGCCAAAGAGAATAAACAAGGGAATAGCCCCACCCATAGCCATTCCTGCTAGTTGAGGACCTATTTTCCAAAAGAGTTTCATTTTTACTAATGAGGCAAAATCATTTGCAATAAAATGCGAAGGCATAACCCAGCGACGTAAAAAGTCTCCGACGATAAATCCAATATACCCACAGATAAACGACAAAATAATTGTAACTACTTCTTTCCAAAGGGGTAAATCCAAATTCATCTTGTTGGGGCTTTTCTTCAGCAGAAAAAATGCTGCGCCTACACAAATGGCTACAAAAACTGCTACGCCGTAGCGTAGCACAGTGAATTCAGTGGCCTCTTCTTGTTCGTAGTCTTGTGGTGTAATTTGCGACATAATACCCTCGCATTGTTAAAAGTTAAAAATATTACCCTGTTGAAATGATGTGTAAGCCGAACAAGGACGTTGTAAAAAGCGCCCTTGGCCACCATGGAGCTATCTAAACTGACAAATGTGGGTAACAACTGTTACCCATGGTTACAACTATGACATTCTACTGTCAAGATAAAATAAGATATCTTGATAAGATGAAAGACGAAATTGAAATTTATCGAACTATTTCGGCTGTGTTAGAAAAAAGGCGTTCTGACCTGAATTTGTCAAAACGCCAACTTTCCAAGTTAACCGGAATTTCGCCTGTGTATGTTCGTGAGGTCCTTCGCGGAGATCGAAAGCCATCTGTTTTTATTCTTCTCGCATTTTGTGAGGCCATGGGGATAAAGTTATCCGAATTATTTTCTTTTCTTGAAAAAAATGATAAAATTTAATAAATAGCTGTCTATATGTTGCGTTATCGTTAATTAACTGAAGTTTTGTGTAACTGTATATCAAAGGTATTTGACGTTATATCGTACAGTGATAAAAATCGGCCGCATAAGGAGGGTATCATGAATAAAATGCTTTGTCTGATGTGTGCTCTCGGTGTTGTTTTTTTTACTTCTGCGTGCGCTGATAACAATCAAAATCCGTTGAATAACTTATTAAATTCGACGAAAGAAACACTCAATACTTTTGTTGGGTCAGCATCTTCTGAGATACGTTATGATGAACCTCAGGGATTTACAACTTCAATTAATGGCGATGATTATTATTTAACAATTTATAAAGATAGAATACATAGTTCGTTTTATATTGGTGATGCAGAGCCTGCTTTACTTTTTAAGATCACACAAAAAACTTCTACTTCTTTTTCTGCAACATGTATTGCAGATGTATCATTTGATAAGTGGAGTGATAAACATCCAAATGGAACCATTTCCGGAGAGATGTCAGGCGATAACCTTAGAATAACTTTCAGCAATCCTACTGTAGATGTTACTGGATATAATTTAACGTTAATTACTCTAAAGAAAGTAAATTCTGATATTAGTGACTTTATACAAGCAAAAAAAAGTATTTTTGATAGGAAAATAAAATGATGAGCTGTATGACTGTTGCCCCATAGGGGATTATATAACGCATTAATTCATACATTATGGTGAAAATTTTTCGCATACTCCCTGCGGAATATGGGGAAAGGCTTGAAGCTGCCGTCAATGGCAAGCCATGAGCGGTTTTTTTATTGCACATCCAACGTGCTCTCAAGAAATTGACACATAAAGATCCTGGCCTCAGTTCGGCCGGCATTCGACCCCCCTGAAAATAAAAAAAGCCGGAATATACACTATTCCGGCTTATTGACTCTGGAGCGGGAAACGGGATTTGAACCCGCAACCTTCAGCTTGGGAAGCTGACACTCTACCGTTGAGTTATTCCCGCGAGGGGATGGAGCGGGAGACGGGATTTGAACCCGCGACTTCAACCTTGGCAAGGTTGCACTCTACCACTGAGTTACTCCCGCAGGATGGAGGCGGCATCCGGATTTGAACCGGAGGTGGAGGTTTTGCAGACCTCTGCCTTACCGCTTGGCTATGCCGCCTCAATAATGCAACACGAGGCTCCATGCAGTTTGCTGGAGCGGGAGACGGGATTTGAACCCGCGACTTCAACCTTGGCAAGGTTGCACTCTACCACTGAGTTACTCCCGCGTTGCGAAAAATGTGTTTACGCTTCTTGCCCTTCACTGTCAAGCACTTTCAGCACATTTCCTGTCCGGATTTTTACCGGGACGGTGCAAAAAGGGTGCAGTGTGGCCGTATTTGTCAACCAACCTCTCGGAACAGCTTACGAAGTGCACTTGTAGGCAAAAAGTACGGGCGCTTTTCGGTTTCGGTCTTTCTGGCTGGTGTGGACGGAGTGCGGGCATGGAGACAGAGGGGGCTTATCCAGGATGCTGTACGTTCTCAGGCGGATTCGCGCCGGCCGTGGGAACGGTTGCGGACAGGCCGGACGAGCAGCGGGACGGGGGTGGTATGGCGTTGCAGGCTGGATTCTGGAGCCTGGCAGCAGGAACTGGTGCAGGGTGTCTTCAGTGGCCTGCTTCGTCGAGCCCGTGCACGGAGCGCGGCATTCTCGCGCTTGTCGGGGAAGGCGACGTCAACCCGGGTGCCCCGGGCTATGAGCTGGCGGTATCCCCGCAAGTCCGGGGAAAAGCGTACGGCCTGAAAGATCCCATGCTGCGCACGGAAGGTCTCCCGGCGGGGAGGTCCTGGAAGAGCGGTGGGGTATTAGGCTGCTCGGAATTGCCAGGCGGCATGCTTGCGAGGCGGGAAGAGACAGCAGTGCAGCCTATGGCGTCGCTTGTGCTCCTGTGCGCGGTGCGGTGGTGGCGTATGCGTTTTGCCGCTGGAAAAATGGCGGCGCCGGTCTGAAACGGTATCTGACACAGAGGCTTTTGGGCTGCTCTGGGTGGTTATGGTTATACCGGTTCTGAATCTGCCGCGCTGCCGGTTGCGAGGAGTGAGGTCCGGGATCGGCTGCGACCTGGAGCGTTGCTACGCCGTCCGGTGAGAGAGAAAGCCCGAGGGGACGGAGGAAAGGGGAGCCATCCTAGCAAGGAGTCCGCTTTCCTCCGGGAATGTGCAGCGCATGCGGGCAGTGTGCTGGGGCAGAGGCCATCCGCCTGCCCGGGCCGTGCCATCGGCTCTCGGGCGGGGCGGTGTGCGCCGGGCGGGATGGTCAGGCGTTCCGGTTCCGGCGCAGGGCCAGGGCTGCGTCATATACGGCCAGAGTTTTTTGGAGAAAGTGGGCACTGTCGAGTTCGCGCATGGTGAGGGAAGAGGCGTGCACAAGGCGTTCCCGAAAGGTCTGGCTGTCAAGGGCGTGCTGGAGGAGCCGGGCCAGGGCCTGTTCATCAGCGGGCGGACAGAGGGCTTCGGCCGGCAGCAGGTCGGGCATGACGCCCACCGAAGTGGAGACGAGCGGGCGTGCACAGGCCATGATTTCCAGTGCTGCCCGGGCGATGGTTTCAGACCACAGCGAGGCAATGACGCCGACGTCCAGAGCGCACAGGTGTCCCACCACGTCGCTGACTTTGCCGGTGATGCGCGTGATGTCGGCAATACCGGCGTCCTTGATCCAGCTTTCCACTTCGTCCTGAGTGGTTGCAGTGGTAAAGCCGATCAGCAGGAGCCGCAGGCGCTGGTTGCCCTGTCTGCGCAGGCTGGCCACGGCGTGGATAAGTTCCTTTTGTCCCTTGACCCGGTCGAACCGGCCCAGCAGGCCGACGACCTGGTCGTCAGCTTTGTAGCCGTATGCCGTCCGGACAGCCTGACGGCGTTCTTCGCTGAACCGGAAAACGCCGGTGTCCACGCCGCCGAGAATGGTGTGCACCTGTGCGGCGGGCACATGCAGTTCGTTGATGAAGTGGCGGGCCATGACGGAATTGGTTGAAATCACGGCTTCGGCCGTATGCTGATGCAGCCGGCGGTTGACCAGACTGTTGCGCGGCAGCCGCTGATCGCCGCGTGTGCGCACCAGGGCATAGCCTGGCGCCTGTCCTTTGAGCAGTCCCCACAGCCAGAAGGCTTCGCCCCGGTGGCAGTTGACGATGTCCGGGCGGAAGTCCCGCACGATTTTTTGGATGCTGCGGGCCAGCTGGGCTGTCCGGAGCGGATTGCAGGTGTTGAGGGGGAGGCCGATGGGGTCGAGTCCCATGGCCTGGGCCCTGGCAAACGAGGCGGTGCCTTCAAGGCCCAGGGTCAGGGTGGGGTGTCCTGCCTTGTTGAGCAGGCGCGCCAATTCCATGCCATACCAGGCGGTGGCGTTGAACCAGCGGACATTGACGACCTGCAGTGTGCGCAGTGTGGAGGGGGCGGGCATGGCAGCTCCGGCGATCACTCGTGTTCGAGGAAGGGGTGAAGGATGAACAGAACGCCGATAATCAGCAGAAGCAGCCCCATGCAGCGCCGGAACAGAACTTCGCGGCGATGCGGATCCGGGTGGTGGCAGCCCAGGTGATGTTCGCCCTCGTGTTCATGCTCGTGATCGTGATGGCAGAGAAGGCGTGCGGCGGCGGAGGCTGAGCAGCCGACAACCAGCATGGGCAGGCAGTGGCCGATGCCAAAGCAGGCGGCCAGCAGCAGGCAGACCAGGAGGCCCTGAGGCAGGCAGACCATCATGACCGGCACAAGGAAGCCTGTGGAGCAGCCGCCGGAGAGCAGGCCGTAGCCGAAACCCAGGGCCAGGATGCCGGAATGGGGGCCGAGCTTCAGCCATTTGCCCATGACTTCGAGCAGGTGGGAGGCGCTTGAGCAGTTGTGGCCGCGGATCATGTCCGCGCCAAACCACAGCAGGACGAGTCCTGCGGGGATTGTCCAGTAATGGCCGCCCATTTCAAGCCCGGATCCCAGCAGGGCGATGATCAGACCGAACAGCAGGATGGTCAGGTAGTATCCTGCGACAAAGCGCAGCACATTGATGACGGGCTGTGCCGGTCTGGGCTCTTTGGCATTGAAGGGGCCGACGCCTGCCGCATGCGAACTCAGCAGCGGGATGATTCCGAGGTGGCACGGACTGAGCAGAGCGCTGCCCAGTCCCCAGAGCAGTGCGGCAAGGCTGGCGGCCGCCAGGTCGCCGACGGGCCAGTTTGCCGGTTCAAGAAACAGAAAGTCCAACATAAGGGAAACTCCAAAATGATCCTGCGGTGGCCCCAGCGATCAGCCAGAACAGCACGTCAGCGGTTGCAGGCGCGTGTGTCGCGGGCACGCAGAACAGTCTCACGCGCAGCAGGCAAGATGCCGGGTGTCTGACTGCCAGGCTGCAGGGCCGCACGGGGAACAGAGCCGATGGCGGCGGGCATCCCCGGGAAGGCGCCGTGACATGCGGTCCTGGTGCTTTCCGCAGGCTGTCGGGACCGTCCGGATTACCATTGGGAAGGATGCCTTTCCTGCCTCAAAGAGGCAAAACGCCAACCCGCCGGATTACATCCGGCCGGCTGGCGTTCGCGAACAAAAGGCCCCTTTCAGAAAAGGGAAAGGCGTTACGCGGCCTTGACGGCGTTGATGGCCTTGGCAAGGCGGGAAATCTTGCGTGCGGCATTCTTCTTGTGCAGCACGCCCTTGCCGGCGGCTTTGCCCAGGGTGGAGGCGGCAACAGACAGCAGCTGCTGGGCCTTTTCCGGGTCGTTGGCTTTGATGGCGGCGCGAACGTCCTTCACGACGTTGCGGATGCGAGTCTTGGCGGCGCGGTTCCGCGCAGCGCGCACTTCGCTTTGCTTATGGCGCTTGAGGGCAGACTTGTGGTTAGCCACGGATTCCTCCAGAATTCATTAAATGAAGCTACATAGGACGTGATAAACGACTCACCGGAGAACGACATCTCCAGAAACATAAACAGCAAGAGCTGTAATACATAGCCCGAAAGGCACAAACCGTCAAGTGCCTGGAACGCATGCCGTCTGGACTCCTGGAGGCCGGTCGGAGGGATGAAACAGAGGTGGCGGCAACGGGCTGCCGCCACCCGCAGGGAACTTTTTGCCGGAGCGTGCCACGTACTGGACACTTGCGGCTGTCCGTGTGGTTTTGCATTGCCATGCTGCACTGTCGGGAAACAAGGGCGTTTTCCTGGCAGGACCGGTGCCCTTGACGGTTCGTTTACCTCAGCTGGCAGCGGGGCTGGCCGTGTGCCGGAAAAATCCGGCCTGTCGGAGGGGCCGCCGGGGGCTGGAGGCTGTTTGCCGGGGTGGGTGTACGGGCTGTAGTGAATATTTTTAGCACAGGCATTCCAGCGAGATAGATCAAAAAGATACCGATACTGGCATGGAATTGCCGTTTTTTGCGAAAAAACGCTTGACGGACGGGGGAAAAGGCAGTAGGTTCCCATCTGTTGAAGCGAAACGGGCCATTAGCTCAATTGGTAGAGCAGCTGACTCTTAATCAGTTGGTTCGGTGTTCAAGTCACCGATGGCCCACCATTGAAGACAACGCCCCTGCATCATCCGTGATGCGGGGGCTTTTTTGTTTGTCCGGTGTGTTCGGGGCTGCCTGGCAGGGGAGGGCTTCCGGCTGGGTGGCGGCAGGGCTCTTGCGTCGTTTCCCGGCTCCGGTGCAACGTGGCGGCACCACGCTTGGGGGAGGCAGGGAGCGCTGCCACGGCCGGCCTGCGCGCCAGTGCCGTGGCAGTCTGGGAAGCGCGTCCTCTAGAATTCAATCAGGGAAGATGACAGCCAGTCGCTGTCTGGCCGGCAGATCAGCCGGGCGTTCTGATACGCCCATTCGAGCTGGAGGATGGTGTGGGCCTGGTACTGGCCGGAGGGCGTCCTTTCCACGACGAGCGCCACATCGACCTTGTCGTCGCTGACCAGGCAGAGCGGCAGCAGCAGGTTAATTTTCCGTGTTCGCGGATAGTACATGGGTATGGCTGTCTTGTAGTTCCAGCGGACTTTTTTCAAGGTGTCTTCCACAGCGCCTTTGAACAGGGCGATGGCAATGCGGTAGGCCCGTCTGTCCTCGCAGAAGGCTGCGCGCAGCTCAGTGATATAGTTGTTGAGCTCCTCCTCGCTCATCTTTGAACAATTCTTACAAACGAAGGTTTTCATCTGCAGGCTGTTGAAAAAGTCGATGGGGATCCTGTCCACGTTGTCGATGATGATGTGATCCCAGTCGATGCTTGGAGGGTTGGCGTGCAGATCATAGATGAAGTCCTGTGGCTGAGAAAAATAGTCAGCGGCTTCGGGCAATGCTGAAAACTCTCTGACAAGGCGTTTGCCTTCTGCGCCTTCGCCCCGGATGCAGAAGGTCCTGAGGAACCATTTTTGCTGATTGTTCTTGTTGGGTTCGAACAGAGCGAAGATTGGTTCGTATTTTTTATCGACAAGTCCTGTGTTGAAGGCCGCAAGCATGCCGGAGGCACTTTCCAGGATTTTGCCTTCATGCAGCAGCCTGATGAACGTATAGTTCAGATAGTTTTCAAGCAGTTCGTACTGTCTGCCTGGTGTGGGCTGGCTGCCGAAGTACCATTTTTCAGGCAGGGCCATGCCGGCCAGTTCTTCGTAGCGTTGCGGCAGAATGTAGGCAAAGCGCTTGATGTTGTCGTATGTTGAGTGGCTGAAGGAGGCGGGAGCGGTGTTGGTGGCGAACTCGTCGGGGATGCTGCCGGTGAGCGTTGCAAAATAGCGTGACGGGTAGACGCTGTCGTCCTCCTTAATTTCGATGGTGGACTCGAATTTCTGCAGCAGGTGCTTCAGTTTTTCCTCGCCGTAGTTGTGCGGGGAAAAGGTCGGATCAATGGATTTGAGCATCTGGCCGAGTGTGCAGATGTCAACCGGTTTTCCCAGGGCATCGGCATCGTGTTCGGCCGCAAGGGCTTTTTTGAAAGCTGTCATAATCATGGTGGACAGGCTGTCGGGCATGGAGAACTCCTTGCGTCAGCCGGCCGCCCTCTGGGGCAGCCTGCTGAGAAACTGTGGTGCATGTGAAGCCGTTGCGGATCCTGTTTGTGCCGGCAGCCGGAGAGGCTTCGGGCAACGTCGCGTCACGGACTGAGAGGCCGTTACAGAGGGCTCTTGCGGACTGCCGGGGCAGCCGGCGCAGGGGAACCTGGCAGAGCGGCGTATGCTGACCAGCCTCTTTTCAGCGCTCCGTATTTTGAAATGCAGGAGGTTGCCGGCTGTAGGCTGTCTGACTCGTCCGGCCGGAACGGCGCCGCCGAGGCAGGCGCTGCTGTGCGCACCCGCCGCGTTCGTGGCTGGCGGTGTCAGTGATGATACGGCAGGTTGCGCCTAAAGGGAATCGGGCGTCGTAGACAGTCCAGGCAGGTTTCTTCCCCGTGCGGGCATGAACGCTGCCTTTTGGCGGTCAAGGCTGTCGATGAAGCACGCGTCTGCCCCGTGCAGGCCGGAAGGCGGCGAATCGCAGTTCCTTATTTGTGCCGTTGAAGTCCGTCTGTCCCGTGCAGGCCAGAAAGCCGTTCTGCTGTGGGTGATCCCGCAGGGAACACCGTCCGGGGGCCGGTTTTTCAAGGACTGGCCGGGCCGGACAGGGGTACGGGGCTGCCTTGTTGTGGCCTTTTCCGGGGGTGCTCCTGGGCGCCGCGGGCAGAGAGAGCGGGATCCTCGGCCGTCATGGGCGTGTGGGTGGACCTTGCAGCAGGTTTTGCCGTTCCCCTGCTGAAGCCGGCCGCTATGGGCGCGTGGGCAGACAGCGGCCCTGCCTCTGCTGGGTAGGGCGTCCGTTACAGGCGGTTTGGGGAGCAGGCAGACGGCTGACGGACAGATGGTCTGGACACGGTGTCGGGATTTGCGGCCGGGTGACCTGTTCTGTCAGCAGAAGAGGCAGAGTGTGTTCTGAGCCGTGCACACTCTGCCCGTTGTATGCGGGATGCTGCGGGCGCTGCAGGGGCCGGGGGCGGAACATGGCCGCCTGACCGGCGTATTCTGTGTCGCCCGCAGTCAGGATGGCGTACAGCGCGCCGGTACGGGAGCGCAGGCATTCCGGGAGGGCGGCTGCGCATTGCAGCCGCCCGGACGCGTTCCCCGGGAGGCCCTGCCACCGGCCCGGCTGCGCGGTCAGTCGTTACCGCCGGCTGCCTCGTCTGGCGCGCAGAAGGGATGGAAGCGGCGGTCGTAGGCCTCGGCAAGGGCAAGCAGCTGGGCGTCGGCGCGCACACGGCCGACAAGCTGCATGCCGCAGGGCATGCCGTCGACGCATCCTCCCGGATAGACGAGGGTCGGGTTGCCCGTGATGCTGAAGAGGTTCATCAGGAGGCGTGCGCGCTTGTATTTTTCAGCCGGATCCTCCAGTCGGGGAGCCGTCATGAGCGCCGTCGGCAGCAGCAGAGCGTCAAGGCGCTGGTCGGCAAAAAAGGCCTGTGTCGCTTCCGTCAGCTGCTGCCTTGTTTTCTGGGCGGCAGCGATCCGGTCTGCAGGGACGTCCCTGCCTGCGGCATAGTCGGCTGCCGGAACGGCGTGCATGCGATTCTTTGCCGGGCTGGCCTCCACATCCGCATGGATATCCCGATAGAACTCGAAACTGCGGATGGTGTCGACGACATTGCCCACGTTTTCGGAGACGAGCGGAGGGAATTCCACATCCACTGTCTGTCCGCCCAGATCTATCCAGTTGGCGATGGAGGCCTCATAGCGATCCGCGATGGCCGGCTGGGCGGCGGCGAGCTGGCGGACAAGCTGGCGCATGACACCGATCCGCGGGCAGTCCGTCATTGGAGCGGAGGGCAGGTCGGCCTGGAGCATGGCGCGCAGCAGGGGAGCCATATCGGCCGCCGCGGTGGTCAGCAGGCCGGGAGTGTCCATGCTGGTGGCGCGGGGATAGATGCCAGCCATGTCGAACAGACCCCAGCTCGGGCGCAGGCCGAACAGGCCGCACCAGCCGGCAGGGAGCCGGATCGAGCCGCCGGTGTCCGTGCCCAGGGCGGCGACGCACAGGCCGGCGGCAAGGGCTGCGGCGCTGCCGCTGGAGGAACCGCCCGGCGAGCAGTGGCGTGACGGGTGCCAGGGGTTGATGGTGGCCCCCCGGCAGGAGGTTCTGCCGCTGACGTGGGCGGCCAGTTCGTCCATGTTGGTTTTGCCCAGGATGATTGCGCCCGCCTTGCGCAGTCCTGCGATCACCGCCGCATCGGCAGTGGCCGGGGCCGCGCTGGCAAAGAGCGGGCTGGCCACGGTGGTAGGCAGTCCTGCGACGTCGATGTTGTCCTTGACCAGCAGGGGAATGCCATGGAGGATCCCGCGATCCTTTCCATTGCGCAGCTCCTCGTCCAGCTCGCGCGCCCTGTCTGCGGCCTTTGGATCAAGGGCTACGACGGCGTTGAGCGTCCCGTTGAGGGCTGCGATGCGCGCAAGGCAGTCTTGCAGAAGATCCTGAACGCTCAGGCTTCTTGTGCGCAGCCGTGCTGCCACATCGTTCAATGTAGCGTGTGTGTATGCCATGTCAGGCGTCCTTGCCTTTGCCGGTTTCCGAAGCGGTGGATTCCACGCTGCGGCCGGCGGTTTCCTGGCCCCAGATCCACAGGGCGACGATGGCGATGCCGAACGCGACGGCCATGAAGGTGAACACAGCTTCCATGCCGCCGAGATCCAGGAAGAAGGCCAGGTAATAGGTGGCGAGCACGCCACCGACGATGCGCGACACGGCTTCACCAAAGCCTGTGCCCACGCCGCGCAGCTCGGTGGGGTACTGTTCGGCCACATACACCTTGCAGATGGGCATGATGCCGGTCCCGAAGAACGCCACAAACGCGCCGATGACCAGCAGCGCGGTAATGCTTTCCGTAGCGGTCAGCATGAACAGCGCGATGATGGTGATGATGACGTACAGGCTCCAGATGGGCTTGCGGCCGTATTTGTCGGCCAGGGGGCCCATGACGATGGAGCCGATGCCGCCCAGTACGGTCATGGCGCCTGCCAGCACGACGGAATTGGACAGCTCAAAGCCATAGTTGGTCAGGATGGTAGGCACATAGACGAGCACGACGTACCAGGTGATGAGCCCGGCGGAGAACATGGACCAGGAAACCAGCGAACGGCTCAGGTACGGCGCACGGAACAGCCGGACCCACTGACGCTGGCCTGAGCTTACAGCCTTTGCGGCCTGCCGCAGGCCCTGCAGCACGCCTTCATCAATATAGTTGTCGTCGTGGGGGACGCCGGCGCTCTGTTCGAGGCGTTCCACAAGCTGGCGAACTTCGGCGTGGCGTCCTTTTTTCATCAGCCAGCGGGGAGATTCAGGCAGGTAGCGGTAGAAGAAATAGAGGGTGATGATGGGGATCCCGCCGACAATGAACGGAACGCGCCAGGCTGTTTCCAGATCAAACGTGTTGATGGCCCACGAGCCGCAGAGCGTGGGCAGCAGGTACGCCGCCGTCAGGACGGCGTTGCAGATGCAGACCAGATTGCCGCGGGAGCGGGAAGGCGCAATTTCCGAAATCATCAGATAGGGCAGCGGGAAGACGGCGCCTGCGCCCAGACCGGCGATGAAGCGCATGGTCACAATCCAGGCAATATTGGCGACCATGCTGCCGATCAGCGTGAAAAAGGTGAAAATGAACACGCCCCAGAGCAGGATGCGCTTGCGGCCGTAGCGGTCGGTGAGGAAACCCGCCGAGGCGGTACCGATGACAACCCCTACGGTGGAGCAGGAGCCCAGCAGGCCCACCATTTCCGGGCTGAGATTCCAGACTTTTTTCAAAACCAGAAGGACCTGTCCGATCATGCCGATGTCAAAGGCTTCCATGACCCAGCACAGCGAAAGCAGTCCTACAAGCAGGCGTACTTCCCTGTTCATGGGCATCTTGTCCAGGCGTGAGATGAGATTGGCCTCAACGCGGAGTTGTTCCTCTTGCATAAAAACCTCCTAAAAAAAGTAGTGGCCTTATGCTTTCAAAATATGTACCAGATTTCACAATTTGACGGAAAAAGAAATTTAAGGGCACTAAATTTTCATTATAGAAGAATGTTGACCGAGTAAAATATCTATATTCGTTAATAGCATAATAAGTTGCAATTTTAAATTTAATTTTGTGTATGGAAAATACTACATGTCTTGAAGACATGTATGGAAAATAATACATATTTGATACTGAAATCATTAATGAAAAAAATGATAATTATATGAAAATAATTACTTTTTAATAAATTGATACAGTAAATAACTGCTTTTTAAAACACTGTTGCAGTTAAAACTTGCTCACAGCTGCGCCGGCGTCTGTGCCGGCCACAAAGTGTGACAGCGCGGGTGAGGGATGAGCGTGCAGCATCTTGTCTGCCTATCGAACTGTTAAGGAATAGTCTTTAATTTTTATGGAAGCCGCGGCAGTGGAAAAACGTTCTTTCCGGCAGCCAGACCAGCAGAGAAAGCCGTGCCGTCTGCACAGCAACCTGTGCGGCGGCTGGCCGCGGGTGTTCAGCACAAGGCTGGCCGGCCTGCTTGAGCTACACGTCACATGACACATTGCATTGCTGTCACAGCACATTGAGTCACTATGTAACCTTCTGTTTTTTTGTTGATTTTTGTTAGAGTTCTGGTATGATGCCGCATCATCTGCAGCCCTGTGCAGACGCAGCGCCTGCGTGGAGATACACGCCCGGGGAGCAGGCTTGCCGTTGGTATCTGGCAGATACAGCACCTCTGCGGGAATACAGACGGGTGGCAGCACCGCAGAACAGCCCGAAAGGTATAAGGGCTGCCTCGGCCGCCTGGCTCTTCCGGCTGTCTGGGGATTCCGGCTGTCTGGATCGTCTGTCCTGATGGTGGGTGCTTGTGGCGGTGCTGCGCGGCTTCTGCGCGTCCGGGCATGCCTGCCGTCCCGGGGATCGGGAATGTTACGTTTGAGTCTGTCCCACGGCTGAACGCGCGTGGCGCAGGCTGGCCTTCATGTTTTTCCTGCTGGGTTTCTGGAGTTTCTTTTGTCCTGCCACGGTTTCCTTACGTCTCTTTCCTTTCCTCTGTTTCTTTTTCAGTTATGCCGGCATGTCTGTCCGGAGCGGGGTGCGCTGCCCATATGTGGCGGCGTCTTGCAACGGGTGCGTCCGGAGCCGTGTACGGGGCGCGCCCGCATGCAGCATGGAGCTGAGCTGGCTCTTGCGTGCGGGAAGCGCCCCGGCGTGGATCTGTTGAGTGTTCCCGCCCTTGCAGAGGGGATGCGGACGGGCGGCGCGCCTTGCCGGACGAGTGCACGCGGGATGGTGTGTAGTGTGTTATAGTAGGACATGTCCGACTATTCATGTCCGATTATAAGACATGCGACACCACGCCCGTTTTTTGCTGTCACCACATAATATATTGATATAAAATAATAATTTTAAAAAAGCAGAGAAAGTGCCTTTTGGCACATCCTTTGCTGAACAGCTGGCGGGAGCCAGACCTCGTGTTGCGGTGTTCCCGTTTTGACCAGGCAGTGGGGCTGCACGTCCAGGGGCGTGCGCCACAACTCGGACGGGGGGCGGCCAGAAGATCCGTCCGGGCAGGAGCGTTGGAACTGGCATAGAGCGAAGAGGAAGAGAGGCGCACCGTTATTCAGCTGCGCTGGCCATGATGTTGCCCGTCAGGCGGCGCCGGCTGTGATTTGAAGTGACCGTGTCGGGATTTCAAATGGATGTCGTCCATCATTCCCCAGGAAAAGTGAGGAGCGGGGCATGGCAATAGTATCACGGGAGAATTTTGCAAAGGTCGCATACTTTATCGGTATAGCCCTTGCTCTCTTTCAGATTTATTTCACCATCGGTTTTGCGGCCCTTGAAGGGACCAAGATGCGGACGATTTTTCTGTCGAGCATCATGGTTCTGATCTTTTTGCTTTGTCCCGCGCGCAAGCTGAAGCCCGGTGAAAAGGAGCCGGTCTGGCTTTTGCTGCTGGATCTGTGTTTTGCAGGGATATCCGTTGCCATTGCGGCGTACATCTGCGTGAACATGGAAGAGATCATCAACCGCATGGCCTTCATTGATCCTGTCAGCACGACAGCCAAGGCCCTCGGGCTGGCGCTTGTGCTGCTGACGCTGGAGATCACGCGCCGGACGACCGGATGGCCTCTGGTATGCGTTGCTGTGGTGGCTCTTATCTATATGTTTTTGGGTGACAAGCTGCCGCGGGCGATCATGCATAACGGCTTCACGCTTGATCAGATTGTGGAATATCTTTTCCTGCAGGGGGACGGCATCTACGGCGTGCCCATTCAGACGGCGGCCAACACGCTGTTTGCCTTCATCATGTTCGGGGCCTTTCTGGACAACTCCAAGATGGGCAACATCTTCATGGACATTGCCTGCCTGCTGACCAAGAAGGCGCAGGGGGGCCGGCGAAGGTCGCCATTTTTGCCAGCTGCCTGTTCGGCACCATTACGGGCAGCTCGGCTGCAAACGTTTACGCAACGGGGACGTTCACCATTCCGCTGATGAAGCGGGTGGGCTACTCGCCCACCTTTGCCGGCGCGGTGGAAGCCGTGGCCTCCACCGGCGGCCAGCTCATGCCTCCGGTCATGGGCACGGCAGCGTTTCTGATGGCTGAGCTGTCGGGCGTGGGGTATCTGTCGGTGTGCAAGGCGGGTCTGTTCCCGGCGCTGCTCTATTACATCTCCTTTTTGTGATGATTCACTTTGAGGCCAAGCGCAGCAACATCGGCTACCTTGATCCCAAGCTGGTTCCGCCCACGGCCTATGTGCTCAGCCGCCTGTACTACCTGATGCCCATCGGCGTGCTGATCTTCTGCATGGTCATTGGCCGCAGCGTCACGGTGTGCGCCAATATTGCGACGCTGTCCGTCATCATCCTGGCTCTGTTCCGCAAGGAAACCCGGTTCACCCCCAAGACGTTTGTGGACTCGCTCAGCAAGTCCGCCACCAACTCCATGATGGTTGTGGCCTGCTGCGCCTGTGCGGGGATCATCGTCGGTGTGGTCAACTTTACGGGCGTCGGCTTCAAGCTCATCAACGCCATCACTTCGCTTGCGGGCGACAACATGCTGTTGCTGCTGCTTATGCTCATGGTGACGAGCTTCATCCTGGGCATGGGCATTCCCACGACACCCGCGTACATCGTTGTGGCCACCCTGGGCGCGCCTGCGCTGATGAAGGCCGGCGTCATGCCCATCGTCGCGCATATGTATGTCTTCTACTTTGCCATTCTGTCGTTCATCACGCCGCCTGTGTGCGTGGCGGCGTATGCAGGCGCGGCCATTGCCAAGGCCGATGCCATGAAGACGGGTTTCATGTCCATGAAGCTGGCCATTGTGGCCTTTATCGTGCCCTTCATGTTCGTGTATGAACCGGCCCTGATCTGGCAGGGCGACATCCGTACCGTGCTGTCGGCGTCCATCTCCGCGCTGGTGGGTGTGGTGACGCTGTCTGCGGTCATTCAGGGCTGGCTGCTGCGGTCGTGCAGCCTTGTGGAACGGGCCGTGCTGCTTGCTGCGGACGTCTCGCTCATTTATCCCGGCATGCTGACCGACCTGTGCGGCGCGGCAGGGCTGGTGCTGATTGTCGCAGAGCAGTGGGTGCGCAACCGCAGGGATCCGGTTCCCATGGCGGCCCCCATCATTCCCGGCGATTAGCCGGACCGGTGTCCCGGCGGTGTCTTTGCCCGTGTGGGGCGGCTGCCGGGGCCTGCGCGAGCCGGCACGACGCGTCATTGTTCACGGGGATCCGTTCCAGGATTCTCCAGCCTGCAGGGGCCTGTTATCCCTGCGTGTAAAACCACAAAGAGAGGCATCATGATCATCGATTTCAGACTTCGGCCGCCCTATAAGTCATTCTGCAATATCGTGGCCAAAAATTATGACTCGACAGTAGAGCTTACGGGCCGGTTCAACATGAAGCCGTCGCCATCCGTAAAAGCCAAGTCCATGGAAATGCTGATTGCCGAAATGGACGAAGCCGGCATTGACATGGGCGTTGCGCCGGGCCGGATCGGGCACTTCAACGGCATTATGTACAACGATGACATCGTGTCGCTTGTCAACGAATATCCGGGTCGTTTCATCGGCATAGCCGGCGTCAACGCGTCGGACAAGAAGCAGGCGTTTGAAGATATTGAACGCACGGTCATCAACGGCCCGCTCAAGGGCATCTGCATGGAGCCCGGCGCCATGCCGGATCCCTGGTATGCGGACGACCGGCGCATTTATCCGATTTACGAGCTGTGCGAGGCGCACAACATCCCCGTGCTGCTGATGCTCGGCGGGCGGGCCGGCCCGGACGTCAGCTACAGCAACCCGGCCATCATCACGCGGGTTGCACGCGACTTCCCCAAGGCCAAGTTCGTCGTGACGCATGGCGGATGGCCGTGGGTTCAGGTGATTCTTGGCGCCTGCTTCTGGCAGGAGAACATCTACATCAGCCCGGACATGTATCTTTTCAACATGCCCGGCGCACAGGACTACATCACGGCAGCCAAGACGTTCATGAAGGAACGCTTCCTGTTCGGGACGGCGTATCCGCTGATGCCCATCAAACAGTGCACGGAGATGTTCAAGCAGATGTTTGATGAAGAGCTGCTGCCTGATCTGATGTGTAAAAACGCATTGCGCGTTTTGAATATGGCCTAAACATTCTATAGAGGAGACTCGTTATGAGCACGCTGCTGCACTGTGTCCTCAGACACGCCCGCTGGGCTGTCTGCCTTCTGTGCCTGGCATTGTTTGCCGTCCCGGGCGTCAGCCACGCAAAGGATTTCATCAAGATCGACGTGTCCGCGTCCACCCCAGGCGGAGCCTGGTATGTGGGCATGGGCGCCATTGTCAAAGCGCTTTCTGAAGACTATCCCGACATGGAAGTCACCCTGTTCTCCGGGGGCGGCGGCATTGCCAACGTCATTCGCGTCGACCGCGGGCAAAGCCAGATCGGCATCTCCGCGCACGGCGTGATCAGCGCCGGCCTCAAGGGGATCTCCCCGTTCAAGGCTCCTGCCAAGAATGTGGCCGGTCTGGTCAACCTGCGTGACATCACCCGCCTGCACTTTGTGGTTCCGGCTGATTCCGAAATCCAGAAGCTGACGGACATCCGCGACAAGAAACTGCCCATTCGTCTTGGCTCCGCTCCGGTGGGCACCAATACCGAACTGTTCTCCCGCTGGGTGCTGGAAGAATACGGCATGTCCCCCAAGCAGATCGCCTCGTGGGGCGGCAAGATCTATACCGCCAACGAAGCAGAAACGGTCGCCATGCTCCAGGATGGACAGCTTGACATGGACATGTGGATTGGACCTGGCGAAGCGTTCCGCTATCAGGAAGTGCTGCGCACCAAAAAGCTCCGCCTGCTCGGCGTTGATGCAGACGTCCTCAAGGCCGTGGAAGAAAAGTACGGCCTGCAGTCCGGCGTCATTCCCGGTTCGTTCTACAACAATCTGATGGGCAAGGACATCCCGGTAGCCATCGCCACCACGGAACTCGTGGTCAGCAGGGATCTGCCTGACGACGTGGTCTACAAGATCACAAAGAGCATCTGCGAACATCGGGACGACATCGTCATGGCGCTGCCCTTCTGGGCTACCTTCAAGCCTGAAACGGCCTGGCAGGATCTGGCCGCGCCCCTGCATCCCGGCGCAGCCCGTTACTACAAGGAAATGGGCTGGATGAAGTAAGCCTGACTGTATACCCCTGCGGAGGCATCCGCCACGGTGCGCCGCCTCCGCAGAACAAGCCTTCTGACCGGCGTCCGGGTGACGCCGGTTTTTTTTTGCCGGCAGCGGAGCACAAACCGGCGCGTCTCCAGCAGGCGCTGCGCTGCGGCCAGACGGCACAGGCCTGCTGTAGACGGCTGAAAGGGTGTTTTTCCGGATGGCTGCATGTTGCGTGCGCTCTGCGTGCCGTCATACCGGGCATGCTGCCTGTGACGGACTTCGGGTCTGTCTTCGCATCGCCGTACCGCCCGCCTGCACGGACTGCCCTGCCACGCGTTCCTGCAGCGGGGCGGCGCTGCGTTTGAACGGGCCGGGGCCGTAGGGTGCCTTCCTGCCTCGAATCGTTCCTCTTCGATGTCCCCAGAAGGTGTGCGGCTGCGCCGTATCGCCGTGACCCGCCGTTTTCAGAGAACGTTGCCAGAAGCGCCCCCGGGCACGCATGGCGATGCTGAACCTTCCGGAATACGGGTTTGCCCGGAGAGCGTTCCGAGCCTCTCCTGCGCCGCATGTGACTGTGCCTGCTGTGTTTCGCCTGCGTCTTGTCGCCACCATGGGGCACATCTGCGCCCGGCCGCGTTTCTCGTGCAGAGTTTTCAGTCCCGTTCGAGGGCAGGGGGGCTTCGTGCGTGTGGCCGTGTCACACCGGAGGTACGGTGCTGCAGGCAACGACAGGGGCGCTTCATGCGCACGGTAGCACCTCTGCATGCGGCCGCACGCAGTACAGAATTTTTTGGTTTCTCAGGCGCGGCTGCGCCCGGAACCTGCAGCCATTCGTGCTGATGGGGGGGAGGCTGCCGTGCACCTGGCGGGCGGGCCCTTGGCGCGGCTGTCCTGGACTTCGGAGGCAGCGGTTGTCCCGCTGTCTGACTGGGCGGGCCGGGAAGGGCCGTCTCTTCATACACGCTGCGGGAGCGTATTCCCTGTGGATGGCCGTTGTCGTTGCAGCTTTGGGCGGAAGTGTTCTTCTGGCCGCGCTGCTGTGGCCGGGGGCAGCCGTCCGCGCTGCCGCAGAGAGTGCCCGGAGGATGGCTGGGCATGGTTTTCCGGAAGGCGTGGAGTGAGAT
>CALUZP010000038.1 GCA_944325325.1 uncultured Desulfovibrionaceae bacterium | reverse complement strand
CCCCCGGCCAGAGCTCCGGCGCCGCCATGGCCGAAATGGAACGTCTGGCCGCACAGCTGCCGCAGGGCATCGGCTTTGAATGGACAGGCCTGTCGTATCAGGAGCGCATGTCCGGCGCACAGGCCCCCATGCTCTATGCCCTGTCGCTGCTGGTGGTCTTCCTCTGCCTTGCCGCACTCTATGAAAGCTGGACAGTGCCTTTCTCGGTGATGCTCGTCGTGCCCCTGGGAATATTCGGCGCGCTAGCCGCAGCCACAGGCCGGGGCATGACCAACGACATCTATTTCCAGGTGGCGCTGCTCGCAACCATTGGCCTTTCGGCCAAGAACGCGATCCTTATTGTTGAATTTGCCAAGGAACTGTACGATAGTGGACAGGATCTCTATTCGGCAGTGATGGAAGCCGCACGCCTGCGCCTGCGGCCGATTCTGATGACCTCCTTTGCCTTCCTGCTCGGCGTGCTCCCGCTGGCCATCAGTACCGGGGCCGGCTCAGGCAGTCAGAACGCCATCGGCACCGGCGTGCTCGGCGGCACCTTTGCCGCGACAACCCTGGGGATCTTCTTCGTGCCCATTTTCTATGTGGTGATCATGAAGCTGTTCTCCGGCAAGGAGCGCGAAGCGCGCAAAGCGGCCCGCAAAGCCGCGCGCAGGGCCGAAAGGCAGGCAAGCCTGGCCGTGCCGCAGGATACCCGAGAACATAAGGACGATAACGCATGAACCGTCTTCCGACGCTTGCCCTTCTCTTCAGCCTGGCTGCCCCGCTTGCCGGGTGCAGCCTGGCGCCGCACTACGAACGTCCCGCCTCGCCCGTCGGTGAGGCGTGGGCCGAGCCTGTCGCCACAGCCGGCGCGGACGCCGTACAGGCAGCCGACATGGCCTGGCGCGAGTTCTTCACCAACCCCACGCTGCAGAGCCTCATTGCCGATGCCATCGACAACAACCGGGATCTGCGCGTGGCTGCCCTGAACATGGAACGCGCCGCCGCACAGTACCGTATCCAGCGCGCTGACCGCCTGCCCACCGTAGGCCTGGACGGCGCCCACGCCTCCCAGCGCGTGGCAGAAGATCTCTCCTCGCGCGGCGAGTCCTATGTGAGCCGGCAGTATACCGCTTCCATCGGCATCGCCGCCTTTGAACTCGACTTCTTCGGCCGGGTCAAAAGCCTGACCGATGCGGCGCTCGAACAGTACCTGGCCACCGAGGAAGCACACCGCAGCGCCAGACTCTCGCTCGTGTCCCAGGTGGCCATGGGCTGGCTGCAGCTGGTGGCCGACCGCGAACAGCTCCGCCTCTCGCAGGAAACGCTCGACAGCCAGCGTGCCACCTATGACATGATCCGCCGGCGCTTTGAGCAGGGCGTGGCCTCGGAACTCACCCTGTGGCAGGCGCAGACCAGCGTGGATACCGCCCGCGTCGACATCGCCCGCTATTCCGGAATGGTGGCTGAAGACCTTAACGCCCTGTCCGTCCTGGTCGGACGGCCGGTCAAATCCGAGGAAATCCCCGAATACGCCCTGAACGGCGCGACGGACTTCCCGGAACTGCCGGTGGGGCTCCCCTCGGAAGTCCTGCTCAACCGGCCCGACATTCTCCAGCAGGAACACCTCCTGCGCGCGGCCAACGCCAACATCGGCGCAGCCAGGGCCAACTTCTTCCCCAGCATCTCCCTGACCACCTCCCTCGGACGCGGCAGCGCCGAACTGCATGACCTGTTCGGCGGCAACAACGGTACCTGGCTGTTCTCGCCGTCGCTGTACCTGCCCATTTTCGACACCGGCCGCAACCTCGCAACCCTGCGTGTCTCCGAGGCCGACAAGAAAATCGCCGTGGCCAATTACGAAAAGGCTATCCAGGAGGCCTTCCGCGAAGTGTCCGACGCCCTCACCCTGCGCCGTACCCTCGACCAGCAGCTCGAGGCCAGCCAGTCACTGGTCAAGGCCACCAGCGAAGCCTACCGCCTCTCTGACGCCCGCTACCGCAGCGGGGTCGACAGCTACCTCGAAGTCCTCGACTCCCAGCGCGCCATGTACGCCGCACAGCAGTCCTGCGTCAGCGTCCGCCAGGCCCGGGATGCCAACCTCGTCGGCCTCTACAAGGCCCTCGGCGGCGGCTGGAAGTAGCACGGCAATCAGCCTCAGTACGATGATTCTGTACACCGGGGGGAAGGGGGAAACCCTTTGCAAAGGGTTCTCCCCCTTCCCCCCGCACCCCCCTTGCCCCTTCCCAAAACTTGTATCCGGGGGCAGTATGCCCTCACCGTCAGTTCTCCTGAACGTCGTGGCGGCGTCCGGAGGCGGAAAGTCCGGCACGCGGTTCATGTCTGGCCGGACAGACGTTTGAGGAAGGAAGACGGGGAGTCGGGGGAAGGAGGAAAGCCCTTTTGACGAAAAGGAATTCCGCCTTTCCCCGCAACGGCGCTGTGCAGCATGGCCTGCCGCACCGGGGAAACAGGGTGTTCCGGGAGCAGGCGTGCTGTGTGGTTCTGGCTGTCCCGGGGTGCTGAGTGTTTTTGGGAAGACGGGTCCGGCATGTGGTTCAGGTCTGGCCGGACAGACGGTTGAGGAAGAAAGACGGGGAGTCGGGGGAAGGAGGAAAGCCCTTTTGACGAAAGGGATTCCGCCTTTTCCCGGAACGGCGCGTCAGCGTTCATCGCAGAAACGGCAGGGCGGAGTCATGCACATCAACATAGTGACGCTTTTTCCCGAATGGTTCGGCACGCCGCTGAAAACGGCGCTGCTGGGCAGGGCGCTGGAGTCTGGGCTTGTTTCGGTGGACTGTTTCAATCCGCGTGACGAGACGGACGATCCGCATCACACGGTGGACGACCGTCCGTATGGCGGCGGGCCTGGGATGGTCATGATGCTTGAGCCGCTGCTGCGCACGCTGGGGCGGTTGGGGGCCGGGCGGGGCATGGGCCGGGTCATCATGCTGTCGGCTTCCGGGCGGCCGCTGACGCAGGCGCTGGCGGCGGAGCTTTCGCACGAGCCTGTGCTGACGCTGCTGTGCGGACGGTATGAGGGCATTGACGCGCGGCTTGGCGAGTTTGTGCCGCTTGAGGAAATCAGTGTGGGCGAGGCTGTGCTCAACGGTGGAGAGGCGGCGGCCATGATGCTCATCGAGGCGGCCACGCGGCTGATTCCGGGGTTTATGGGCAAGGAGGAGTCCGGCGAGGAAGAGAGTTTTTCCAACGGGCTTCTGGAGTATCCGCATTACACGCGGCCGGAGGTGTTTGAGGGGCATGCGGTGCCGGAGATCTTGCGCAGCGGGGATCACGGCCGCATTGCGGCCTGGCGGCGGCGGCAGTCGCTTTTGACGACGTTGCGGCGGCGGCCTGCGATGCTTGAGGACGCGCCGCTGGACAATGCGGATCTGGCGGTACTGCGCGAGCTTGCGGCGTCCGAGGGGCGCAACCGTCTGGGCCGGAACCTGCACTGTGCGCTGGTGCATTATCCCGTGCTGCTTGGCGGAAAAATTTCCGGTGCGACATCTTTGACAAATCTTGACATTCACGATATAGCTCGTTGTTCCCGCACATATGGCCTTGGCAGCGTCCAGATTGTGACGCCGCTTCAGGATCAGCAGCGGCTTTTGCGTGCCATTCTGGAACATTGGACGCAGGGGCCGGGCAGCCGGAGCAATCCGGATCGGGCTGAAGCGCTTTCGCTCGTCCGTCCGTCTGACAGCCTTGAGGAGGCGGTCAGCCATGTTACGGCGCTGTGCGGGCAGACGCCGCTGGTCGTGGCCACCAGCGCCCGCGAGGGCGAACGGCCGCTTCTGACCTGTGACGCCGTGCGTCAGGCGCTTGTCGAAAGGCCTGTCCTGCTCGTTTTTGGCACCGGGCACGGTCTGGCTTTTGAAGCGCTGGAACGTTGCGATGGCGCGCTGCGCCCGATACGGTATCTGGAGGGCTACAACCACCTCCCGGTGCGCGGGGCGGCGGCCATAGTACTGGATCGTCTGCTTGGCGACTGTGACGGCCTGCCGGCGCAGTCCTCGACCGTCAGCCATTAGATAGTATGTCATTAAAGGAGCCATCCCATGGATATCATCCGCAAGATCGAACGTGAAAATATGCGTATGGATATCCCGGCGTTCAAGTCCGGCGATACCATCAAGGTTCATCTGCGCATTGTTGAAGGCGAAAAGGAACGCATTCAGGTTTTCCAGGGCAACGTCATCCGCATCAGCCGCGGCACCACCGGCGCCACGGTGACCGTCCGCAAGATTTCCGACGGCGTGGGTGTGGAACGCATTTTCCCCCTGCATTCGCCCTTCATCGATCATATGGAACTGGTCAGCGAAGGCCATGTGCGCCGCAGCCGCCTGTACTACCTGCGTGATCTCAAGGGCAAGGCCGCGCGCATCAAGCCCAAGAAGCGCTACTAGGAGCCTGGTTGGAATACGGGCGCGTCGGTTGACGTGAAGGTGTTCCGTGACTTATCTGCCCGAAAGGTGACAGCCTGACGGGCTTTTTGTGTTTGCCGCGCTTCTGTATGACAGGCGCGTGGCCTGTGCGGGGTGCGGACGGGCTGAAGCGGACGGGCGGCGGCCCGGCCCGGATCCGGACGCCTCCGGGCGGGAGACTGTGCCGCCCCGCGCCGACACCGTTTTTTGCAGGGATTGCCATGAGCCATCATCTTCCCCCCCGTTTTGAATATCGCACGTTTGCCGTTTCGGGGGCAAACCTGGGCGTGCCCGATCACGTCCCGCTGGATCGTGTTGCGGGGATTGACGAGGCCGGCAGAGGCTGCCTTGCCGGGCCGGTGGTGGCTGCTGCCGTGATCCTGCCGCCCGGGGCGCATATCGAGGGACTCAACGATTCCAAGCTTGTTCCTGAAACGCGCCGGGCCGGCATGGCTGCGGAAATCGGTGCGCAGGCTCTGGGCTGGGGACTTGGTGTTGTCTGGCCGCGCGAGATCGACACGCTGAACATCCTTGAAGCCACCTTCAAGGCCATGAGCCGGGCCGTGCGCGTCATGATCCGCACGCGCGAGCCCGGGCTCCTGCTCGTTGACGGAGACAAGGCCATTCCGCCGCACTGGCTTTCGCGCGAGGCGGGGCAGGTCTTTGCCCAGAAAGCCATTGTCGATGGCGACGCGCTGGTGCCCGTGATTTCGGCACCGTCGGTACTGGCCAAGGTGTTCCGTGACGATCTGATGGAACGGCTGGACCGGCGCTATCCGGGCTACGGTTTTGCACGCCACAAGGGCTATGGCACGCCGGAGCATCTGGCTGCGCTGCGCCGCCTCGGGCCAAGCCCTCTGCACCGCCTGAGCTTCCGCAAGGTCCGGCCGGAGGAACCCTGTATCCCCAGACAGCAGCAGGGGCTGCTGCTGTGAGTGTGGCGCGGGCGCTCTGGCGGCGGCTGTTCGGGCGCGCCGCCGAAGACGCTGCGGCGGATCTGCTGCGCCGCAGCGGACTGCGTGTGCTGGCGCGCAACTGGCGCAGTGGCCCTCTGGAGCTGGATCTTGTCTGCGAGGACGGCGACACCCTGGTCTTTGTGGAAGTGCGGGCCCGGGACGCGGACGGTATGGTCTCCCCCCTGGAGAGCCTGACCCCGGCCAAGCGCAGAGCCCTGTGCAGGGCGGCGCAGTGCTACCTTGAGGCTACGGGAAGCTGGGCGCGTCCCTGCCGCTTCGATGTCGTTGCGGCTCTGAACCGTCAGGACGGGACGCCCGCTGCACATCTGCAACTGGAGCATTTTACCGATGTCATGCAATGCGACGCTATGGGTGGTGGCCACGCCGCTTGGTAACGCAGGCGATCTTTCGCCGCGGGCCCGCACGGTGCTGGAGTCGGTCGACACGGTGCTTGCCGAAGACACGCGCCGCGCCGGACTCCTGTTCCAGCGCTGCGGCGTGACGGCCCGCCGCTTTGTCAGCTTTCACGATCACAACGAGACGGATCGCGCGGCGGGTCTGGTGGCGCGGCTCCAGGCCGGGGAAAGCATGGCTCTGGTTTCCGACGCGGGCCTGCCGCTGGTGGCAGATCCGGGCTACAGGCTGGTGCGCGCCTGCCGGCAGGCCGGGGTGCCGGTTTCGGTCGTGCCCGGGCCCAGCGCGCCGGTCACGGCCCTGGCAGGCAGCGGCATTGCGCCGCAGCCGTTTGCCTTTCTGGGGTTTCTCCCGCGCAGCCGCGCTGACATCGAGGCAACCCTGCGCCCGTTTGCCGCACTGAGCTGCACGCTGGTGTTTTTTGAACGCAAGGACAGACTGGCCGAAAGCCTGCAGGTGGCCCTGTCCATCCTCGGGCCGCGGGAGTTGTGCGTGGCCAGGGAACTGACCAAGACGCACGAGGAATACATGCTGGGCCGCCTGGAAAGCCCTCCGCCGCTGGAGGGGCTGCTTGGCGAACTGACCGTGGTGGTGGGCCCGCCCGAAAGCGTGGCCGAAACCCCGCGGGAGGAAATTGCGCGGCTGGTGGATGAGGAACGCCGCCTTGGCGGCGCCCCGCGCGACATCGCCAGGCGGGTGCAGGCCCGTGCCCGTGGCTGGACGGTCAAGGCCATTTACGCCATGATGAGCGCAGACAGAACCTCGTAAGCTGCCCCGCAGCGGCGCAGGCGCACGGGACGGCCGGAAACCGCCGGATCTGCCTGCCCGGGCGGGACATGTCATGCCGTCCGGGCCGCAGCTGGACTGCCGGTCGTGCATGGCTGGGAAAAACCGTGCACGGCGTCCCGGCCACCAGACACAGACACGCTTCCGGCACCAGCGGCAGCAGGCTGGGGGCTGGTGCACGGCGCCCCGCGCGACATCGCCAGGCGGGTGCAGGTACGCTTCCGGCCGTCCGGGCCGCACAGCGCCGGCGTCCGGCAATGGAGCTTGAGAACTGATACGCCTTCAGGGCCGCTGGCCGCGACGTCTTGCTGTCTCCGCACGGATCAGGCCAAAGCCCCCGCAAGGACCGCCGCGCAGCCGGATGTCCCGGCCGCCGGTCAGGCACGGGGCCTGTCAGGCGCAGGTTCTGTCAGGCGCAGGCGTCGCGCAACTGTTCAGCGCGTTCTGCTATTGAAAAAGGCGGAACGCGAGGCGGCAGCACAGCACCGCCCGGCCGGAACTGAGCGGAAAACCGCGTTTTTTGCGCGAAACGACAGGCCGCATGGAGTGAATGCTTCGCGTTTCAAACTGAAAAGGCTCTGAGGACGCCCCCACACCTTCAGCCCGGATCCGTTCCGAGGTAGCTATGGCCAGGAAAAAAGGCAGCGGCGCGCTGATCAGCGACAACCGCAAGGCGCGCCACTATTATGAGTTCATCGAGTTTGTGGAGGCCGGGCTCGTGCTGACCGGCCCCGAGGTCAAGAGCCTGCGCGCCGGCAAGGTGAGCTTTATGGACAGCTATGTTGATTTCCGCGCCGGCGAGGCCTGGCTTGTGGGCATGAACATCGCGCCCTATGGCAACGCCGGGTATGTGGAACAGATTCCCGACCGGCCGCGCAAGCTCCTGCTGCATCGTCAGGAACTGGCCATGCTTGCCGCCAAGGTGGCCCAGAAGGGCCTGAGCGTGGTGCCGGTCAAGCTGTATTTCCGCGATGGGCGTATCAAGCTTGAAGTGGCCCTGGGCCGCGGACGCAAGCTGCACGACCAGCGCGACGAGCTCAAGCGGCGCGCCGAAGCCCGTGACACCGCCAGAGAAATGGCCGAACGGCAAAAGTAATTCCCACATCAATCCAACCAGCGGGGCATATACGGTGTTTCCCTTACAGATAGTGCTTGTCCGGACCAAATTCCCGGAAAATATCGGCATGGCCGCGCGGGCCTGCGCCAACATGGGCGGCGATGAGCTCATTCTGGCCGAACCAGCCTGGTGGGACATCGAGAAGGCCCGCCCCCTGGCCACACCCAAGGGCCAGCCGCTCCTGGAACGCGTGCGCGTATGCCCGTCGCTTGGCGAGGCGCTGGCCGGTTCTGTCCTGAGCGTGGGCACGACCGCACGGGTCGGCGGCTGGCGGCGCGGACTGCTGACGCCGGAACAGGCGGCGCTGGAAGTGGCCGCCGCACGCCGCGAGGGGCCGGTGGCGCTGGTGTTCGGCCCCGAAGATCGCGGCCTTGAAAATGAGGAAATCGAACAGTGCTCCCGGCTGGTCAACATTCCTACCGACGGGGCGTCGTCGCTCAACCTGGCTCAGGCGGTGCTGATCCTGCTGTACGAATGCCTCAAGGCGCGCGACACCCGCCATACCGTGCTCGATGATCCGGGGCCGGGCTCCCGGCGCATCACCCACGAGGAACAGGAACTGCTGTTCACAACCCTGCGTGACACCCTGCTGGCGCTCGACTACCTGAAAGGCAACAACCCCGACTACTTTTTGATGCCGCTGCGGCGCTTCTTTGGCAAAACCGCCCTGCGCCGCCACGAAATGGACATGCTTATGGGGATTTGCCGCCAGGTCAACCGCCTTGCCGGCAGCAACAGACCCGGCACCGGGGAGGACCGCCCATGACCGAACGGGATCTGGCCGCCGAACTGGCCGCCCTCGGCCTCGCCGCCCCGGAACAGGCCCTGCCGCCACTGCGGGACTACCTCGAACTGCTGCTGCGCTGGAATCGCGTGATGAACCTGGTGGGCGTGTCCACTTGGCAGCGGGCACTGCACACTCTGGTCGTGGACAGCTTCCACCTGGCCGCCTTCCTGCGGCAGTCGGATCTGGCCCTGCCCGCATCGCCCGCCTGCTGGGATCTGGGGGCCGGGGCCGGTCTGCCCGGCATCCCCCTGCGCATACTGTGGCAGGACGGCGCTTACTGGCTCGTGGAAGCACGCGAAAAACGCGCCCTGTTCATGCGCACCTTCCTGGCCAGCCACCCCCTGCCGGGCACTCAGGTGCACTGCGGCCGCGCCGAAACCTTCATGCCCCGCGCCGGACAGGCAGACCTCATCCTTAGCCGGGCCTTTATGCCCTGGGCAAAACTCCTCGACTTCATCGCCCCCCATCTCACCCCCACCGGTATCGTGGTCCTCCTCCTCAACGACCCCGTCAGCCTGCCGCCGTCCTGCCCCTGGACCGAACGCGCCCGCCTGTCCTATCACGCCGACAAATCCCCCCGCTGCCTCATGGCCCTGTCCCGCCACGCCGCATAGGTCTGGCCGGTGGGGGGAGAGTGTTTGAAGTGATGCGGGGGGAAGGCGGGAACCCTTTACAAAGGGTTGCCCTCCTTCCCCCCGCGCCCCCCAACCACCTTCCTAAACTTTGTATTGTTTTGGTCTGGAGTGGATGGTGTCAGGCGTCTTGAAGGGCGCGGGCTGTCCATCCCGGAGGCTGGCGTGCCGGGAGTCCGGGCAGGCACGGTGCATTCGCTGTCTGGCTGTGGGGGCGGAAAGACCGGTGAGGGGAGAGTGTTTGAAGTGATGCGGGGGGCACAGTTGGGGAGTGTTGTTTTTGTGAGGTTGGCTGTGCAGCCATGGAAGGAGGGGCTGGTGTTGGCCGGTTTTTGCTGGTGCAGTGTTGCATATAGGGGACAGAGGTGGCTGGTGCTGGCCGGGGCAGGCATTCCAGCGTATGGTTAGGGTGATGTCCGGGGCCTGGAGCATTTATGATTTGCAATGCGTTGCGTTTCCATACGGCCTGTCGTTTTGCGGGAAAAGCATGGTTTTTCCGTTCGCATTTGGCAGGGCGGCGCTGTGCTGCCGGCTCGCGTTCTGCTTTTTTCGATGGCAGAACGCGCTAGGTGTACAGCCGGGGATCCGGCTGTACCGGATATGAGAAGAGTTTCAGGAAGGAGGAAGGGGGGCCGGGGGGAAGGGGGAAAGCCCCTTTGCAAAGGGGTTTCCCTCTTCCCTCCCGGGAAACGTGAGTTTCTTCTTGCTTCCGGGGAATGAGGGGCGTCGTGTGCCGGGGTACAGGCACCGGGTGCCACGGGAAGGGGGAGAGGGGCAGGTTATCTGGCAGGGTGTGAGATCAGGCTTTTTTGAGCCAGCTTTTTTCTTCACCGCGAGCCAGGCGTTTGATGTTTTCTCTGTGGGACCAGTAGACGGCGACCATGATGATCAGCGCGAGCGGCAGCACGGTCCAGCAGCCCGAGAGGATGAGCAGCAGGGGGAACACGGTGACGAGGGTCAGCGAACCCAGGGAGACGTATTCGGTGCGCCAGATGATCAGCACGCACAGCAGGCAGGAGGCGAGCAGCTGCCAGAAGGCCAGGGGGATGAGCACACCGATGGAGGTGGCCACGGCCTTGCCGCCTTTGAAGTGGAGGAAGCAGGAGAAGAGGTGGCCTGCGATGGCGGCGAGGGCGGTCAGCGTCCAGAACAGGGGGGAGGTGCTGTCGATGGCGTACATGGCCATGCAGACGGGGAAGGTGCCTTTGAGCAGGTCGCAGGCCAGGGTCATGATGCCGTAGCGTGTGCCGCACAGGCGGGCGACGTTGGTGGAGCCCACGTTGCCGCTGCCGCCGGTACGGGGATCGATGCCGCAGCAGGATTTGGCGATGATCAGTCCAAAGGGGATAGAGCC
>CALUZP010000037.1 GCA_944325325.1 uncultured Desulfovibrionaceae bacterium | reverse complement strand
CAAGCATAACGATTATAGCCAGTGCGCCTGTCAAAGCGGCAAACCTCCCCCCTGGCCCCGCCGCCACACCTTTCCCTATCCTCAAAAAGCAACAGGCTGCACCGGAGCCGGCTGCCTTATCTGGCTTGGACGGTTTGCCGTTTTCCTGCCTCTTCTGCCCCGGCTCTTCAGCCTCAGGCCTTCTCCATCCCCGAAACTGTTCTTAGCCGACATTGCCGCGGGACGGCTTCTTCCATTGACGGGCACAGGCAACACAGGTACATTTTGCTGTCAAAGATATGTCAGGCCCCGTTGTCTTCACCTTTTTTGAGAAATTCCATGACGCACACTCTTCATCCATGCCGCATGGCCTGCTGCTGTGCTTTTCTGTTCCTGCTGGTCATGCTGACCGTCTTTCCCGATACGCTGCACGCCGCTGATGACAAGCGTAAAAGCACCCTTTTCCCTGCAGTCGAACAGTCCCTGGACGCGCTTCTTGCAGCGGCCAGCGCCCAGCAGGCTCCACAGAAACAGGCTGTGGAAACTCTCCTGGACTTTGTTGTACAGGCCCGCTCACAGAAGGCCGACAAACTCATCCCTGAAGATCGCCAGGGCAAAGGTGTGTTCTACACGGCGCAGCTTGCCCTCCCGCTGCGCAAGCTTATGGGCTATCTGCTGACGCCGGGCATCCCTGGCGAAGCTTTGTACCCAATTTCCGTGCGCCATAACCAGTGGCTCTCTGGAAGTGCCGTCCTCAAGGACAGCAAAAAACTCCTGGACGCAGTTTTTCCGCCAGCCGAACCGATCAGCCTCAGCGGAACAGAGCTGGAAGAAACCACACCCGACACCTCCAGCGGCTGCTTTTACCGCTATACGCTCAACCGGCTTTTCGTCCTGGCCGCCGTCGACGGCAGGACTGCACTGATCTGCGTCTCCGTGATGCCCGATAAGTCCAGCATCGGCAAAAAAGGCCTGATCGTCGACGAAAAAAACTGGCGCTATGTCTACACCACCGAGCAAGGCACCAATCTGTCCATGCTCGGCTGGGCTGAAACCCAGATTTACGCCTCCTCCGGCATTACTATCTATATGGAAAATACTGCCGGAAGCTCAAAAACGGATGTTGCCATGTTCAAATGGACCAGAGCAGGCTGGTCGGGTATGAACGTCGTCAAACCTTCGCACATCAAGGCAGGCATCAAACGTTTTCTCAAGGGGCTGCGCCAGGTTGTGGAATCGCCCCGCTGCCCGTCCCCGGCTGCCATTGCTGCCGAGGCTGCCCGCCTGCAAAAGCTGGATGACAACGCCCTGCGCGCTCTGCTGGCCGGAGAATCTTCGGCTTTGGCTGCATCCAAGGCTGAAGGACTGGACGACAGCCCGTACAGTGACGCTGTGAAAGACGGCCGGTACGCCTCCACGCTTGCTCACGAGGCCCTGTGTTCAGAAGCCATCAAGCTTTGGATGCGCCAGCAGATTCTGGGGCACTAGGCCAGGTTGCGACGGGGCGTCCTTCTCTGGCAGTCCAGAGGACGCCCCTCTCCCCTATCCCCCCGGGTAGCCTTTCCCCCGCTGACACCGCCCGGGATGCGGACTTGGCAACCGTGGAGCCAGTACAGGCGCCTGCATTCAGCTTTGCGCGGACAGCCACCACGTTTCCATAGTCGGAAATTCGCCGTGCACTGCAAGCGGGCCGGCTGACGCAACAGAAGGGCAGCCCTGCGCTGCCTGCCCACCCGGGTAAAAGAATTTGGGCATAGGAAAGACATTGTCAGGAGGGGACATCTGCCATGTGTGATCTGTCGCTGCTGCCTGCCGGGCTGGAAGCCTGCCGCCTGGACGACGCTCTGCTGGCAAAAGGATATGAGACCTTTCCGGCCGCAGACCGGGCCAGGCTCAAGACCACCCAGACACTGGTCATGAGCCTGTTTGATGAATGCCCGGATTGCGAAATCCTGCAACGGGAATCCGCTGCCCGGGGGTTGAACCGGGTTGAAACACGTATTCCGGCTTCCTGGGCCCTGTTTCTCCTGCCCGGCGACTTTGCCGACGCCCCGCGACTGGCGTCCATGCTCATGACCGCCAGACTTGGCAGTGTGCCCCGGCTTGCGGTGGGATTTCTGACGTCCAGCCCTGAGACGCTCGACGCCGGTGTACTGACCGCACTTGAACTGTGTGGCATAGAGCATGCCCTTGCCCTGGACGAAGCCGGGGCGGAAACACTCCTGCACTTCATGGCGGACGGTGGCACCGGACGCCTGGCAGGCGTGGCTCTGCCAGACAGAATCACAGCTGCAGCACAGGCATTGGGAGTCACGGTCTTTGACGCTCCCGTCTGCCCTCTTGCTGCCTCCGATCCGACTCTCGATCCCGAGGCGCTGGACACCATCCGGAGGCTGCTGCCCGGTGTGGAACACCGTTCTCTGCCTCTGCAGGCAGCCTCCCCGCGACCTGCAGTGCTCTTTCATACCGGAAAGGCCTCTTCGGACGCGCAGATCCTGCTTGACGAGAACCTGGCCGGCTGCTGGCTTGAACCTGGGCTGACGCCGGCATTCTTTCTCAATGTTTCCCTATCCTTCACCCTACGCTGACGCACAACGAGGTTTGCCATGGCTGACGTGTCCCATATCCGCAATATCGGCGTCATCGCGCATATCGATGCCGGCAAGACGACGCTTACGGAACGCATGCTGTTCTACACACGCAAAATCCACCGTATGGGCGAAGTCCACGACGGTACTGCCACCATGGACTACATGCCCGAAGAACAGGAACGGGGCATCACCATCACGTCGGCCTGCACAACCTGCGAATGGAAACAGCATGCCATCAATGTCGTCGATACGCCGGGGCATGTCGACTTCACCATGGAAGTGGAACGCTCTCTGCGCGTGCTTGACGGCGCCGTGGGCGTATTCTGCGCCGTGGGCGGCGTTGAGCCGCAGTCGGAAACGGTCTGGCGGCAATCCGAACATTTCGGCGTGCCCAAGCTGGCGTTCGTGAACAAGATGGACCGCATCGGCGCTAACTTTTCCGCCGTACTCGACGCCATGCGCGTACGCCTGGAAGCCACACCGCTGCCACTGTGTGTCCCCATCGGCGCAGCCGAAACCTTTGCCGGCATTGTCGACCTGGTACACGAGACCATCCTGACCTTCGATCCCGCCGATCAGGGACAGACCATGCACGCGCGCCCGCTGGCCGAAGACACCGAACTCGCAGCCATGGCAGCCCCCTGGCGCGAACGCATGACGGAAACGCTGGCCGAGCAGGACGACCGCTTCATGGAACAATACTTTGCAGGGACGTTTACTCCTGAGGACATTCAGGCTGCCGTGCGCCGCGCCACGCTGGCCCGTCGCCTGACGCCTGTCCTGGCCGGCTCGGCGCTCAAAAACACCGGCGTCCAGCCTCTGCTTGACGCCATCGTGGCCTACCTGCCTTCCCCGCTTGATCTGCCGCCAGCCAAAGGAACTACCCCGGACGGGAACACCCCGGTGGAAATCCCCTGCGACACCGACGCACCTCTGGCAGGCCTGGTCTTCAAGGTGCTTCTGGACGGAGGACGCAAACTCTCTTTCCTGCGCCTGTATGCCGGCAGACTCCGCGAAGGCACTGCCTGCCGCAATGTCACGCGCAAGGCCGACGAGCGCATTTCCCGGCTGTACCGCCTGCACGCCGATCACCGTGAGCAGCTTGATGAAGCCCGCGCCGGCGACATCGTGGCCGTAGTCGGCCTGCGCAGCGCCGCCACAGGCGACACGATCACCGATCCCGGACACCCCGTGCTGCTCGAATCCATCACGGCCTATCAGCCGGTCATCAATCTGGCGCTGGAACCGCGCAACGCCGACGAAGGCAAGACCCTCGACGAAGCCCTGGCCCGCTACTGCCTGGAAGATCCCACACTGCGCACGGAAATCGATGAAGGCTCCGGAAACCGCATTGTTTCCGGTATGGGCGAACTGCACCTTGACATCATCCTCGAACGGCTCAACCGCGAATACGGCATCAGCCCCCGCTCCGGCCATCCCCAGGTCGTCAAGCGCGAAACCCCGACACGCGAAGCGTCTGCAGATGCCGTGTTCGATCGCGAGCTGGGCAAACAGCTGCACCACGGTGAGGTGG
>CALUZP010000036.1 GCA_944325325.1 uncultured Desulfovibrionaceae bacterium | reverse complement strand
CAGGCATCCGCTGCCCTCAGCGCAAAGACAACAAAACCCGCCTTCAGGAAGCCACCCAGAGCCTGCGCGGCAAGGCCCGCGGCCTGCCCGTCTACACGCCTGCCGGATGCACCGGCCCGGAACACGCGCCCGTCTTTGCCGCCAAGGTCACCCTTCCTGACGGCCGCAGCTTTCTCGGCACCGGCGTCAGCCGCCGCACGGCCGAACAGGATGCGGCACGGCTCGCCTTAAAGGCGCTTGGCGAATAAGGCCCTGCATTCTGAGGCTCCCGGCACGGGCCTGCACAGGCGTTGCCCGGCTTCTGCGGCAGGGCAGGCCCGGCACCCCCGGAGCATCACCCCGCCGCCAATATTATTGAACAGCCTCTGCCTGGCAGGCCCGGCGCCCCGGAGCGCTGTCCCCTGCTCCCCGGCAGGACAGCGGCCGCACGCCATCGTTGGATGACGCTGCCATCAGCCAGGCAGACACCGCATCCCCGGAGAGCGGACAGGCCGTGCACGCAACAGCCACATCCGAAATGCCCCCCTGAACCGGCTGCCGCTCCTGCGGCCTTCCGGCTACAGGCGCTCGAACTCATAGCGCACGCCGGAAAAGTATTCCGTCAGAACGCGGTACAGCTGCGGATAGAATGCCGTGCTGTTGTCTGCCGTGGCAAGCAGGGTGTCCAGCCGGTTCACGCCGGTGGACACGCCCGGCCTGACCGCATCCGGGGACGGCAGGCTGATCCAGCGGGTTCCCTGGCGCTGCCGGGACTCGCCCAGAAGCGTCTGGCGATCCGTATTGATCAGCATATGGATCGTGCCGTCAAATCCCATATACACATCATGCACAATGATGCCGTGATGCATCTTGCGGGCCAGAAACTGCAGCAGCCCGCTCTGCCCCCGGCTTTCCCGCACAGGCCGCAGTGCCTCCAGAAAAGCATTGATCGCGGCTTTGGCCTCGCTGTGCCGGCCCCTGTCCCAGCGGCTGCCTTCCAGCATGGCCCGCAGTGTGGCCTCAGCGTCGTCCCGCCCCGATTCGGCGCATACGGCAAGCTGTTCGGCAACCGCCTTTTCCTTATGCACGGCATTGTCGAGCAGCCTGCCGCAGGCCAGGGCCGCCGCCTCGGCCTTTTCTCCCAGGCGGGCACCATCGCCCATGGCCGTACGGACAGCGGCAGTGCCTTCGACGTCCTCCAGGCCGGCAACAACCATCCTTACCCCGCGCTGCAGCAGCGCCAGACCTTCCTGCGCTGTCCCGGTATCCAGCCCCCTGGCAGCGGGCTGGGCGCTGTGCACGGCAGGATTGACCACCTGCATCCGCGCCAGGGCCACGTTTGTCATAAACCGCGACACAGACGTCCGCAGCTCGGTCAGCAGCCGCTCTGACTGCACGGCCGCCTGCCCGGACCCGCCACGCAGCTGCATGGCAAGCCGGCTGATCTGCAGCCCCTGGGAAACCAGGCTGTCCGCCTGTGGCAGACGGGCACGCTGCAGCAGCGCCCCGGCATCGCCCACCGCCTGATGCAACGCCCTGGCCTGCTCCAGCCGGACGAGCTGATTCTGCGCGCGTGCGGCTTCCGTCAGGCCGAAAACAGGCCTGGCCGCATCGGGCAAAAGGTTGCGCCGCAACTCCGGCAGGGCCTGGGCAAACTGCTCGCGCAACGCCTGCGGCAGCGTGCTGTCCTCCAGCATGATCTCCAGACCCCGCAGCCTGCCCTCCGCCATCGTGTTGCCTGGCGCCGGCATGCGTATGGCCTCAATGAGCGTATCGCACGTTTCACCAAAATACTGGCGGCTCACTGACCCGGACGGCCTGGCCTGAGTCAGGATCTCCTGCAGCAGCAGGCAGCTGCGGGCACGGCTGTTGCGCCGTTCCAGTTCCGTCAGGCCGTCTGCAAACTCTCCGTACAGGGACGACAATTCCCGGATCTGCCGTCTGGCTTCCTGGATCCCCTGCCGGAACGGATCGGCCTCCGCATCAGCCCCGGACACGGCTGACGCCTCCGGCATCACGGCTGTGCCTGCCCGGCCAGCCTGCTCTATCCCGTCCAGTTCCTGCCTGACAAACGCGCCGTCAATGCGCCTGAAGTCCTGACCGTCCTGACCGATCACCGCACGCCGATCCACTGCCTGCAAGGCCAGCGCACAGACGTCATCCGCCGCACAGCGGATGGCGCGGCCCATTTTTTCGTCCACACGCTGCTGAACCCGGGCAAAACTCTCCGCATCGGCCGCAATCCGGCCGTGCAGTGCGTCATCCACTTCCTGAAGGGCCGCTTCCAGATACTGCCGCGCATCTCCGGAAAACCGTTCCAGTACGGCCTGACGCGCCTGCAGCGCCTGCTGCGCATGAGCCTTGAACGCAAACTGCTCCAGAAAAAACGCTTTCAGTGACGCCGCACTGAACCGGGACTGGAAGGGCGGTTCCGCCGCCGTCTCTCCGGTGGCCGGTGCACCGGTGCGCTCCCCAGCCCGGGCGTCCACCCGGGCAAGAAGCGCTGCACTGTCCTCAACCGGGCGCGCCGCCTCGCTGTCTTCATTGAGCACATCCCGGATCAGGGCCAGATCTTCGGCCATGTCTCCCTGTGTGGTGCGATCAAGGCTGTCAATGGCTTCATCCAGCAGGCCGCCTTCCCTCACCTGCAGCAACGCCCGCATCAGCTCCGGGCTCTCCTCGCGCAGGATGGCCAGGTTGCGGCGCACCCGCGTCTGAAGCAGCTCGGCATAGCCGGCCCCACGGCTGGTCATGGGCTCGGCCGTCCGCCGCAGCCCGGCAAGCTCCCCAAACGCCGCCTCAAACGCTTCCCGGCGTTCCCCGGCAGAATTTTCTCTCCGGCCGGCATTGCACAACTGCCCCAGAATCCGCCCCGTCTGAGCGCTGAAATCCTCCAGCCCCCGCCGGAACTTTCCCTGGGCGCGCCAGCTGGCTGGCGTAAGCCGGTCAAGCAGCCTGGAAAACCAGCGGCCCAGACTTTTAGGCGGGCCAGGCACGCGATCTGTCCGGCGCACGCCCGGTTCAAGCACTTCCATGCGGTGCCCGCCCAAACGGCCCACGCCACCCAGTGCGTCGTAGCCAAAATCCGTATCAAGACTGATAAAATTGGTCCGCGTTATCTGGACAGGATCCGGCATGCCTTCCTCCTTTGCTTTTCGCCCTGTTGTCCGGGCCTGATCAACGCCACTCACGGCCACGCCACGGGGACACCCCGGGCCTGCTCCCGGCTTCCCTGCTGCAAGCACCCGCCGCCCGTACTGCCTTCCTCCGCAGAAACCGGCAGTCCCGCCGTCCTGATGCACAGCCGTCAGTCCTCTGCGATCCTGCCCGCCGGGCACCCCGGGCAAACGCTGCCCTGCCTCCGGGCAATGCTGAACATACACACGGCCTAGGCGGCCGCCGCACGTCCTAAGGCGTCCGGCATATCCCGCCGGGGTGCGCCCGCCTGCCCTGCCTGCTGCATGGCGGCACGCGCCTAGGCCAGTTCATCAGCCCAGACGGCCAGCACATCCAGAAACGCTTCCAGCCCGGTATACAGCACGTCTTCCGCCGCACCGGCCAGCTCCACCCGGACAAAGGCCAGAACCGCGTCATCGTCATCCAGCCCAAAAACCGTGCTGCCGCTTTCCCGGCCCAGGCAGTGCGCCCGCATCATCCTTTCCATCAGCTGCCTGCCGCGCTCGCCGCCTGGCAGCGGTCCCAGGCGGCAATACAGATAAATCGCCGTCTCATCGTCCGTGACTTCAAGATCGACCACAAAACGCCCGTCAAACCGCAGGCGGCACAGTCCCCTGCCGTCAAACGCCAGAGGCACTCCCGTCTGCCGTGACAGGGCTGCTATCGCTTCATGCTGTGTCATTGCTCCGCTCCAGTTGTGTGTCCCCACAGAAACAGGCCTGTTCTCCTCAACAGCCCAGAGACGGCAATCCGCTCCATGCATATCGGATGCCAGACCGTTCCGGCCGGTGGCCCGATTTAACCAGGCAGCCCGCGCGCCCGCCCGGGGCAGGGCGGAACAGGGCTGGCCGGGCGCCTGCCCGTCTGCCGGCATGCTCCGGCCTGATGGCGTTTCCCGGCAGCCGGACTGCGGGAGCGCGTCCTCTGTCCAGACACTGTGCCATGCGCCTGCCGGGGCGGCTTCGCCTTCCTGCATGACATGTGTCACGCCGGGGTGCGCCCCCAGCGCCAACAAGACACCCGGGCCCCCGGCAGACTGCAAACATTGTTGCCTCACGGCCAGCCCTGTCACAATCCTGCCCCGCAATGCCGCACCCGGCCCGCGCCAGACCTCAGTGCCCTGTGCACGAAACATACGGGCCATGCCATGGCTCACCGCACGCCGGCACAGGCGCGGCCAGCCCGCGCCACCAGCCAGGCACCAGACTGTGTGCCCGGCTCTGCCGCAAACCGATCCGGACACGCCTCCCTGCGGACAGTACACTGTCCCGCTCTCCCGCTCCACAAGGCCCGTATCCTGCCTGACGGCTGCCTCATACCGGAGCGTACGGTATCGCGCCCCCAAATTCAACGCCACGCCTGAACGCATGCCCCAACGCTCCGCCGGACCTCCGGGACGGCAACATCAGCGCCTGCCCGGGCCGTCTGAAGCAGCCGGCAGAACCTGTGGTGCGCTGCCGTACCGGGCTTTGACTCTCGACAGAAACCGCACTAACCACTACAACGAATCCCCCCCCGGCGGACGCAGCCTGCAGCAACCTGCCGCAACGGCCCGCCGGCACAGTCCCTACACACGGGCGGCCCCAGGCATCAGAAGCCGGCCCCGCCCGCGCCGCTTTCACCCCGCAGGCCGCCAGGCCTCTTTCAGACACGCACCAGGAGTTTCCCATGGATTTGTTTACCATTGCCGTCAGTACGTTCACCGCTTTTCTGGCCGGTATCGTAGCCAGCATCTCAGGCGGCGGATCCCTTGTGATGCTGCCGATGCTGCTTGTACTGGGCGTTGCCCCGCACGCCACGCTCGGCACCATGAAGATGGTGACAACCATAGGCGCCGCCAGTGCAAGCCTTGCCTACGCTGCCAAAAAGAAAATCAACTGGACTGTGGCCCTGCCCGGCATGTTCATCATTGCCCCGGCCGCCTTTGCCGGCTCCGGGCTGACCCTGTGGATCTCGCCGGATCTGCTGGGTAAAATCATGCTTGGCCTGCTCCCCGTAGGCATGCTCTTTGCCCTGATTTCACCCAACAAGAGCCAGACTACCCAGCCATCCAGAGAACTCACCCGCGTACAGGCCTGGGTTATCGGCCCGCTGGTCATCCTTGTCTGCGGCATGTACGATGGCTTTTTCGGCCCCGGTGCAGGCACATTTCTGATCATCGGCCTGACCTCGCTGCTCGGTATGGACCTGATCACCGCGTGCGGCACAGGCCGGTTTCTGACCACCGTATCCTGCCTTGTATCGGTTCTGGTGTTCGGCCTTTCCGGAAAGATTATCTACGAGCTGGCTGTGCCCATGGTGATAGCCACTGTTGCCGGCAATCTCCTTGGCAGCCGGATTGCCCTGCGTGGTGACACGCGCCTGGTGCGCTACTTCATCCTTGGCACAGTCACTCTGCTTTTCTTCAACCTGCTGTATATGTACGTCTTCTGATCCAGCGCCAGACAGGCGCACGCCGGCGTGCACCGTCTGTAAGAAGGCAGACGCCCCGCCGGCCTTCCCGCAGGCGCGCCGTTTTCAGAAGTCCGCAGACAGCACGGGCAACATGACGGCGGGATACCTCTGCATGCGCACCGGCAGCAGCCTCCGCCTCTGTTCTCCCCTCCAGACCAGATTCAGACTGTTTTCTCCTGAACCTTCAACATGCCGCAAGGCCCTGCCCTGCTGCCTGCAGGCGTTCTGTTCGAGGTCTGTCTGGCCGCAGCGGCATGGGCACAGCCGCAGGGGCCGCCGGGTACCGCGGCGTTGCAGAGACCTCCGGAGGCAGGTCCCGGCCTGCTGGCCGCTGGCCCGTTCCCGGTTACGTCCGCCCGGCCTGCTGAACCGGTGCCCTCAGCCGCGTGCGGTGCCTCCCTGCCTGTGCCGGCCCACGGCAAGGCGCATGGGACGGCTCCCGGACGCCCGGGCAAAACAACCCATTGGCTTTCCAAGCCGATCGTGCTACAAGGCAACCACTTTTCACTCCAAGGAGACCTCCGGTATGACCACCACCCAACGGCGCTCATGGTCGCGCCCATTGCTTGTCTGTGTCATTGTTCTGCTTGTTGCCGTCATTGCGGCTGCACTGATCTTCCAGTACCTGCTGGAGCAGAAAATTCAGCAGCAGATTACGACGGACTCCCGCTTTGAAGGCACGGTGGAGCGCGTCGATTACTCGCTGTTGTCAAACCGGCTGACTCTGTCCGGCATCGCACTGAAAAAGCGCGCCGGCCTGCCGGTGAACGCCACCTGCACGCAGTTCACGCTTGAAGGCATTGACCGTGCCTGCCTTCTGGCCGTGCTGATGGACAAGACGCTCTCGGAGGTGCCCCCTGTGCTGCGTCTGGGCGACATTGACGTCCAGGGGCTGCGTGTCGTTATCGACAACGAAATTGCCATCAGTCTTGAACAGCGCCGCGTTGTCAACACGTCTGTGGACATGGTGCGGATAAAGGCCTTGCTGGATAAAAGCAGGAGCAAAAACGGATCCACCGCCGGCCTGACCATGGATCCTCTTTACCAGGAAGCCGTTACCTGCCTGAGCTACGACAGCGGCTATGGCAAAAACACGCAGATTGCTCTGGGCAATCCTGAGTACCTGACGTTTACCGTCGATGAATTTACGGAATCCCAGGTGGAACATGGCAACTTTGCCCACAGTGAGCTGCGCGGCCTGAGCGTCACAGGCAATATGGGCGGGCTTCTGGGGATGGCCGGTGCAGGCGGCGCCACACAGGAACTCGGCAGCATCGGCCGCATCGTTGCCGAAGACTTCTTCTGTGCGCCTGAACTGCTGGCCGCCGACCCTGAAACCATGACGGACACTGAAGCGCTGGAATATCTGAAAAAGGTGTTCCTTGGCGAAAAGCCGTTTATCAGAAAAATTTCCGTCGACAACTTCCGTTCCAGCGTGATGGACGCCACGCGTGTATCCCTGCAGAATCTGACCTGGGAAAACACCTCCACCTCGCCGTTCGACTGCGCGCTGAGCGTCACGGCTCTTTCCTGTCCGGCGCCGTCCTCTGCATCCATGCTGGGCTACAGCCGGCTCGACTTCAGTGCAAGAATTGCCCTGAAGCTTCCCTCCAGGGCCGCTGGCCCGTTTTCCTGCGACCTGTTCTTTGACGGCAAGGACGCCGGTGTCCTGACGCTGCAGACCAGCGGCAGCATTGCTGACCCCGGGGCCCTCTACGCCGGGGATCCGAATGCGGCCAGCATTGCCGGCATCATGCTTAACGTGAAGGATGCAGGCCTGCTGAAACGTGTCGAACGGCTCTCTGCGCTCTTTACCGGCCAGCAGTCTCTGCCGGCGGCTCTGGACGCCGGCATAAGCACGATGCCGGAAGGTTACCGCACGCCTGTCAACATGAAGAATCTTGAAGCCGTCAGGACATTCCTTGAACAGTCCGGCAGTCTCAAGATGACGTTTGCCCCCCAGCAGCCTGTTTCACTCGCACAGTTTGAGGACGACGCCGTGTTCTTCAACGCCCTGGAAGTGACTGCCGAACCGGCAGCAGCGCCCAAGGCTCCAGCCGCACCAGCGGCAGCCGGTTCAGCGGCACCAGCGGCAGCCGGTCCAGATACGACGAAATAACCTCTCTGCGGCGCGCCTGACGGCCTTTTGACACGAGGCAGACAGGCGCGCCATCCGTTTCATCCATTGCCAATTTGCGTTGCATGGCATATCTTGGGCTAAGCGCCTGCTGCAGACATGGCCGCAACGTGATGTCCCGCCCGCCACGCTGCGGCAAATTCTTGAGTCTCCCCATGCAGCCGGGCCTGCGTCCACGCATCAGCCGGGCGAGGCTTTCTGCCCCGCCTGATTCCATATATGGAGAACCCGCATGATTGGCTTTCTGTTTCGCAAGATTTTCGGCTCGAAGAACGATCGCTTTCTGAAGAGCCTGAGGCGCGACGTCGCGCGCATCAACGCCCTCGAACCCGAGATGCAGGCGCTTTCTGACGAAGAACTGCCCCAGCGTCTCGCCACCTACAGGGAAGCCGTACAGAAGGGCGAAAAAACGCTTGATGCCATTTTGCCCGAAGTGTTCGCGCTGGTCCGTGAAGCCAGCGTGCGCGTGCTGGGCATGCGCCATTACGACGTGCAGCTGATTGGCGGCATTACCCTGCACAAGGGCAAGATTGCCGAAATGAAGACCGGTGAAGGCAAAACCCTTGTGGCGACCCTGCCGGTGGTGCTCAACGCCCTGGAAGGCAAGGGCGTGCACGTTGTGACGGTCAACGACTACCTTGCCCAGCGCGACGCCCAGTGGATGGGACAGCTGTACAAGGCCCTGGGGCTTTCGGTGGGCGTCATCCTGCACGGACTGACCGACGAAGAGCGCAAGGCCGCCTACAACGCTGACATCACCTACGGAACCAACAACGAATTCGGCTTCGACTACCTGCGCGACAACATGAAGTTCTATGCCGATCAGCTCGTGCAGCGCGGCCATCATTTTGCCATCGTGGACGAAGTGGACTCCATCCTCATTGACGAGGCCCGCACGCCGCTCATCATCTCCGGTGCAGCCGAAGACTCCACCGCACTCTACGCGCGCATGGATCAGCTTGTCCGCCAGCTCAATCCCCAGACCGACTTCACCGTGGACGAAAAGGCCCGCACAGCCAGCCTGACCGATGCCGGCGTGGCCGCTGTAGAACGCCTCCTCGGTCTTGAAAATCTGTATGATCCTTCAAATATCACCATCCAGCATCATGTGCTGCAGGCACTCAAGGCACATCAGATTTTCAAGCGTGACGTGGACTATATCGTCAAGGACGATCAGGTCATCATTGTTGACGAATTCACCGGCCGCCTCATGCCCGGCCGCCGTTTCAGCGACGGCCTGCACCAGGCTCTGGAAGCCAAGGAAGGCGTCACCGTGGCCGCCGAAAACCAGACTCTGGCCAGCATCACCTTCCAGAACTACTTCCGCATGTATGACAAGCTCGCCGGCATGACCGGCACGGCGGACACCGAAGCGGTGGAATTCAACCAGATCTACCACCTTGAGGTCATCTCCATCCCGCCGAACAAGCCGATGATCCGCAAGGACTATCCGGACGTCATCTACCGGACCAAACGCGAGAAGTTCAACGCCATCGTCGCCGCCATCGAGGAGCTGCACAAGCGTGGCCAGCCCGTGCTGGTAGGCACCATCTCCATCGAGACCTCAGAACTCATCTCGCAGATGCTTCGCCGTCACGGCGTGCCGCACAACGTGCTCAACGCCAAGCATCACGCCCAGGAAGCCGAAATCGTGGCCCAGGCCGGCCAGCTCGGCAAGGTAACCATTGCCACCAACATGGCCGGACGCGGCACCGACATTGTCCTTGGCGAAGGCGTCAAGGAGCTTGGCGGCCTGCACATCCTGGGCACCGAACGCCACGAAAGCCGGCGCATCGACAATCAGCTGCGCGGCCGCGCGGGCCGTCAGGGCGACCCGGGCTCATCGCGCTTCTATCTTTCGCTCGAGGATGACCTCATGCGCCTGTTCGGCTCAGACCGCCTCTCCGGCCTGATGCAGCGCATGGGCATGGAAGAAGGCGAGCCCATTGAAAACAAGATGGTCTCGCGGGCCATCGAGTCCGCCCAGAAGCGTGTGGAAGGCCACCACTTTGAAATCCGCAAGACGCTGCTTGACTACGACAACGTCATGAACCAGCAGCGCGAAGTCATCTACGCCATCCGGCGTGAACTGATGCTCGAGCCGGATCTTGATTCCATCGTGGACGAATATCTGGATGACGTCCTCGACGCCGCATACGCGCCGCTGAACGCCGAAGGCAAGATTGACCCGGACGAAGCGGCCGCCTCGGTTCGCGCCACCCTGCGCGATGTGGTGAACCTTGACCGGGTGCTGCCCCCGGACGCCAAGCTGCCGGGCAAGGACGAAGCCCGCGCCCTGGTTCACGATATTCTGGCCCAGCTGCGCGCGGAAGCCGGGCCGCTGTATGGCGAGCTTATCCGCTACTTCCTGCTCGAATCGCTGGATCGCTGCTGGAAGGAACACCTGCGCGACATGGATTCCCTGCGTGATGGCATCGGCCTGCGCGGCTATGCCCAGAAGAACCCCAGGCTCGAATACGAACGCGAAGGGCTTGCTATGTTCGAACAGCAGCTGCTGCGCATCAAGGAAGCCGCGTTCCGCGCCTTCACGCGCCTGCGCGTGCAGCACGAGGAACCGCAGGCCGCCCCGGAACAGCCTGCGGGAGCCGAACCGGCAAGCCCCGCCGTTGAAGCCGCCGCCGAGACCGTGGCCATGCCTGAAACGGCACCAGGCGGCGAATTCATGCACCATGCACAGCCGGCCAACCTTTCCTATTCCGGAGAAGAAGACAGCGGCGCCACGCGCACGCCGGCCAAGGCCCAGCCCCGTGTCGGCCGCAACGATCCCTGCCCCTGCGGCAGCGGTAAAAAATACAAGAAATGCTGCGGGGCCAAACAATAGAACGTGTTGCCATTGAAGGCAGAACACGAGGCGGCAGTACCGCGCCGCCCGGCCAGCCGTGCGCGGAAAAGCCGCGGTTTTTGCGCGAAGCGACAGGCCGTATGGTTTAACTGCGAAACGTTTCAAACTGAACAGGCTCTAGACTGACAGAATCGCTTCCTGCCGCGGCCCGCGTTCGCTGTGTTGCGAGCGCGGGCCGCGCTGTTTTCTGCAAAGGCCGCCCGTCACCCGCATCCTGCCATGTCCTGCGCGCCCGGCAGGGCTGCACTGCCTGCCGCCTGCTCCAACCAGAACTGCACGGCGTGCCGGCGCCTGCAGCGGCAGAGAGCCTGTGCCGCACCATGACGCGACCAGCTCGCGTGCAGACCGCAAAAGCGGATCCGAACCTGCATCCGACAGCCCCCTGCCTGTTCCGCCATATCTCTGCCTGCCACTGCCGCGCCATTCTGCAGAACGCCTGACGCGACACCTCAACCGGCGCTGACAGCTCCCCCCCCCGGCCCCATCTGCCCGGCCTTTTCCCTTACAGAACGCACCGCTCTGTGCGCAGTATGGCAGCTTTTCTCTACTGTTGCGCACCAAACAGGAATGCCGTACAATAAGGCGTTTTCTGGAATGATCGACAGCCACGCTGCCATGCCAGCGTTACAGGAATGCCATGCACGCCCCTTTGCCGTCTCCGTTATCCTCACACCCCCGCTGGCTCTGCCTGCTGTGTGTGCTGATGGCGCTGCTCGGCATGTTCTCCCCCTCTGCCGCAGCCGTCTCAGGCTCCTGGGAAGAAGTGGAAACCGGGCTGGATGTCGGCGTCTTTCCTGTCAAAAACATCCAGGGGGAGCCTGCGGAAGTTGCCATTATCCGCATCGATCCCATACTGTTTTCCTTTGTGATCCTCACGGCGTCCATGCCGGGCGAACAGCCCCGCACCCTGCGCGAATGGGCGAACACTCACCAGCTTGTGGCGGCCATCAATGCGGGCATGTACCGTGAGGACGGCCTTACGCATACAGGCTATCTGCGCGTGGGGAGCCACTTGAACAACAGCCGCATTGTTGAAAAATTCGGCGCGTTCTTTGTCTCCGAACCGGATCTGGACAATACGCTGCCGTCAGCGGCGGTCCTCGACCGGGACGCTGATCCCTGGGAAACATTGCTGCCGCGCTATGAAATGGCCGTACAGAACTACCGGCTCATCGATGCTGACCGGCGCGTCCGCTGGCTTGAAGACAGCACGGCCCACGGCATTTCCGCCGTGGGCTGCGACGGTGTGGGGCGCATTCTGTTCATCCATTGCCGCGACGCCCTGCGCTGTGCCGACTTTGCAGCGCAACTGCTTGCCCTGCCGCTTGATCTGCGCCAGACCATGTATGTGGAAGGCGGTACGCAGGCCGGCATGCTGCTGAACGTCGGCAGGGAAATCCGGCTCTGGGAAGGCAAGGGCAATTTCTGGAACGTGGGAGCGTTTGATGCGCGCCTGCCCAATGTAATCGGGGTCAAACGGCGCTAGCGGCGGCTTGCAGGATCCGCGCACCAAGGAGCTGTGCATGAAGAAACTCTACGTTGCCATGGTCGGCCTTCCGGCCAGAGGCAAAAGCACCCTGGCCCGCCGCATCCAGTCAGGTCTTGAGCAGCAGGGCGTCCACACGGCTATTTTCAACAACGGAGACACGCGCCGGCGCCTCTTTGGCGTGGCCAGCGCAAAAGCCGACTTTTTTGATCCCGCCAACGAAACCGCCTGCCGCAACCGCAGAAACATTGCCAGGCTGACCATGGAGGCAGCCAGGCTGTGGCTGGCCTCCAAGGGCGACGTGGCCATCATCGACGCCACACACAGCGCCCGTTCGCAGCGCCAGGATCTGATGGACTATCTGAACGATTTTCCGGTGATGTTCATCGAATGCCAGACCCGCGACATGGAGCTGCTCGACGACTTTATCCGGCGCAAGGCCCAGCTGCCTGAATTTGCCGGCATGACAGCGGCAGCGGCCCTTCGTTCGTTCAGAGAGCGCATCGCGCACTATGTCAGCGGTTACTCGCCGCTTAAGGATGAACCCTGCTGGATCCGCACGGACGTGACCGACTGCCGCATCCTGGCCGAAGCGCCAAGCAGCGCCATCCCCTATTATTCGGCCATCCGCAGCATTATTACCTCGCGCTGGGTCAACAACCTCTACCTGGTCCGGCACGGGGAGACAGAATACAACCTGCAAAACCGCATCGGAGGCGATCCGGCGCTCAGTCCCGAGGGCTTCCGGCAGGCCAAGCTGCTCGCCCGTTATTTTCGCGGTGTTTCCATCCCCTATATTTTCACCTCAACACGCCTGCGCTCGGTGCAGACGGCTTCCCCCCTTCTTGAGGACAGGCCCATCGGCACCGGAATCAGCCTGGAGGACTTTGACGAGCTGCATGCCGGCATCTGCGAGGGGATGAGTTACGAAGACATCAAGCGCACCATGCCGCAGGAATACGCTGCAAGGACCAGGGACAAATACCACTACACCTATCCGGGCGGCGAAAGCTACGCCATGCTCCAGGAACGCGTGGCCCGGGGCCTGCGCAGGGCGCTGTTTACCGCCGGGGAAGGTGCTCTCATGATCATCGGTCACCAGGCCATCAACCGGACCATCTTGTCGCTGTTTCTTGCTCACAGGCCAGAGGACATCCCCTACCTGCATGTGCCGCAAAACCAGCTTTACCATATCACCATCACACAGGGGAAAAAGCTGTTCGAAATGATTCGCTACGCCTGATCGGGCCTCCCCGTGCACAGGCCGTCAGCCGCGAGGGCTCTGGCCGCAGCACTCACATCTAGCGACGGAGAGTGTGTCGTGCGCTTTGCTGAAAAACTGCAGACCGTACTCCGGGAACTGGGGTGTCGCCAGGTTACGCTGAGCCGGCAGTCTGGCCTGAATCCTTCTTTGATCAGCCGGTTCTGCAGCGGGCACCGTGTTCCTGTGGAAAGCGGTGCACCATTGATGGCCCTGTGTCTGGCGCTTGCCAAGATTGCGGTGCGCACCTCCAAATCCCCTTTGCTTGCAACGCTTTGTGGAAGTACCGCCAGCCACCCCACCGATCTGGCCTCCGCGTTGCAGCGCTGGTTTTCTCAGCCCGACTCGGGGCTGCGGCCCAGAAAAAAAACCAGGCACCAGGGCATGCTGCCTCCTCCTCAGCACCCCCTCAGCCATTTTGGCGAAAAACTGCATCTTCTTTTGAGCTTTGCCCGTGTCAGCAACGCCCGGCTGGCGCGTGAGCTGCATGTGGATCCATCCTATATCAGCCGGTTCCGCTCAGGTTCACGGACGCCTGATGCCCAGAACCCGCTCATCGACAAAACGGCCCAGTACATGGCCCGCAGAATTGAGGAACAAGGTCTGGAGCAGGAATTGAATGAATTCCTGCATCTGCCTCACAAGTCCAGCCCCATGGAGCAAACCCTTAAAGAATGGCTGCGCAACGACGGTATCCCGGCGGGCAACTTCCGTCTGGAACAGATCATTGATACGCTGCGCCTGGCCGAGCGCCAGTCCTCTCCTCCCGAAACCGCCGGACACACTCCCCTGCCAGCCCTGACGCCGCTCCCTGAATCGCTGCGCTGTACCGGCAGATACGCCTTCTGGGGCTACAGAGGCCTGCGGGAAGCGCTGCTGCACATGCTTGCCATTGCCCAAAACGAGCCCGCGCCTGTTCTGTACCTTTACTCCGACATGGGGCTGAACTGGCTGCTCGATGACGCAGACTTCTTTAACGTCTGGATGGTCATGCTCCGCAAGGTGCTCGAACGTGGCGGAAGCCTCCACGTCATTCACAGTGAGGTGATGCGCCTGTCGGAAATCATTGCCGACATCGAACGCGAATTGCCCATGTACATGACAGGGCATGTCAGCGCTTACTGCTGCCACAAGGCCCGTAACGAACGCTTCAGCATGTTTCGCTTCGTGCTGTCCGGCCGCGCTGCACTGCATGCCACAAGTGTGCGCGGCACCGAGGATACGGCCGAATATCTCTACTGCATTGAACCGAGGCACGTCACCTACGCGGCGGAACAGTTTCTGATTCTGCTCGACGCGGCCTCTCCCGTGCTGCAGGCCCTATGTCCGGAACCGCTCGAGCAGCACCGGCAGCTGATGTATCGCATGCTTGCCCAGAACGGCGATATTACCATCTTCACCCCTTCCCTGTTCGAAGGCTCGCTCAGCGAAGAGCTCTGCCTTGAACTCCTGCGGAGCAACAAACTTCCGACGCCGGTGCAGCGAGACATCCTGCCCCGCATGCTGCACAGAAGTCAGCTGTTCCAGCGTGAGCTTGTCCGCGGACGTCTGACCGAGTTCATTTACCTCGCCCCTCCGGAAGATGTAGCCACAGGCAAGGTGCGCTCCGGAGCCATGACACTCATCCTGCCAAGCCCCACCCTGGTCTATACCCCCGCCGTCTACGCCGCTCACCTGCGCTGTCTGGCGCAGCTGCTGCACAGCAAGGGCCAGTTTCACATCCATCTGCTGTCTGAACCCATTTTCCACAACGTACAGGTGCACGTCAAAAACGGCGTCGGCACGACACTATTGACGCAGACACCGCCAACCCGTACCATCATGCTGCTGTATCCGGAGCTGTGCAAGGCTGTCGAACAGCTCTGTCTGTCCCTGCACACCGGCGTCTGCACGCACGAATACCGCAAACAAACCATAGAACGCCTCGAACGGCACGCCGAGGCTGTTCTGCGGTATGCCGCTCTGTCAACCAGTTCTCCCGCACAAGGAGCTTTTCATGCGTAACCCGGTTCTGCTTGCCGGCCTTGTTCTGCTGCCTTCCCTGCTGCTTGGCGGCTGCCTCTCCACTCTCCAGAGCGACTTCAACCGCCGTCACGGCGACACGCTCTATGCGCGCGACATAGACTATACCGGAGCGGCACAACGCTATCTGCAGGCCGCAGTAGAAGGCGACACCGAAGCCGCCTACCGGCTCAGTGCCATGTGCTGCGAAGGCTCCATTCCCTGCGGACGCTCCGAAGCCCTTGACTGGCTCACCCGCGCCGCCTCCCGGGGACACGTCACCGCACAGTACATGTCAGGGCTGGCCTATCTTTACGGGCTCTATGGCGCAAAAACCGTCCCCGGAGCCGCTCTGCCCATGCTCGAAATGGCCGCAACACGCCAGCATGCCCTGGCCAGCTTTCATCTCGGCCTGGCCTGTTCCGGCGCGTTCAGCGAAATCGCCAACCAGCAGAAAGCCCTGCAGGCCTTTGAACAGGCACGGCATCTCGGCCTCCCCCTGCCTGACACGCAGATTCTGTATCAGCACCTCACAAGCCATACTGCCCGCCCGTTTGCCACGACCGTTCCCGTCAAAGCGCCGCTCATTGCCCAGGCACAGATCCTCCTGAACCGCCAGGGCTTTGACGCCGGAATGGAAAACGGTGAACTGAGCGAAACAACCAGAGCCGCCATACGCAGATTCCAGCAGGAGAAGGGCCTGCCCGCAGACGGAGACGTCAACCTGCTGCTCATCCGGGCGCTCTCCGCAGCCGCCTGGACGCCCTGGCTGTCCGAGGACGGTACGGAACAGGACAACACCCTGACTGTCCTCGAAGAAGAGCGGCAGGCAAAACAGCGCGAACTACGCCGTCTGGCACTCAAGCGGGCCGTAGCGACGGAAACCAAGATGGCCGGCCAGTGGCGCCAGCGCATGATTGAACTGGGCCTGCGCCAGCTTGGCATCACCCCGCCCCAGGCTTCCACAAGGGCGTTTGCAGGCAGCGATGCCGTGCCGGCTCTGGCCCGGATGCTCAGCCCCCTGGCGGATGCCCGTACGGACGTGTCCGGAGCCGACATGGGCCTGTGCGCCGACAACCTGCGCATGCACGAGGCGAATCATCTCTTTTACGCCCGGGAACTCGCAAAACTTGAAAACGGGGAAACACCGCCAGACACGCACGACAACCCCGCGCGCGTCCTGTCCAACTAGCGCCTTGACCATGCCGCCGATCGTCCGCTGTCCTGAAAGCGGACGGCTCCATGCACCACGGATCGAGCCGCGCAGGCAGGCCGAAAATCAAAACCACCCGCATGGCGGGTGGTTTTCTGTTTCGCACCTGTCAGCGCCCAGCAGGCTGAACGCTATAACAGAAGGGCCCAGGCAGGGGCCTTTCCAGAGCGTTGTGCTGCAGCTTGCATCCGGCGGCGGTTACAGCCGCGGCCGAAAGGAAGCACAGCCATTCAGGCTGGGCGCCGCCGCACAGCCTCTTTTCCTGTAAGGCGGCAAGCACCACGGCCGGCCTCCCCGCAGAAGCCATATGCTACTTGACGCCTTTCCGGCCTGACGGTGCGGCCTTGTGCTGTTTCCAGACGGCGCGCCGTCCCTGTCCTCCGGCACGGGGCTGCCCCCTGTCCATGCGCGGCGGGTCTGAGTCCCCTGCCTGCCGGTCAGCGCCAAGCAGAATGTCATGCTGACGGCGGCGCTCCGCGTCGCTTCGTGCCACATACAGAGGGCGCCCCTGCGGATCCACTCCGGCATAATACATGCCTGTTGCCACAGTGCCAGGCGTGGGGATGAAGCACTGCACCTGCCGTGGCGACCAGTGACGGGCCTTGAGCCAGCGCGCCAGTTCCCGCATGTCGTCATCGGTGCAGCCGGGGAAGGCGCTCATCATATAGGGGATAACATATTGTTCCTTGCCATGGGCCCGCGAATATTCGACAAACGCGGCAAGGAACGCCTCAAAAGGCTTGAGCCCGGGCTTGCGCATGAGCTTGAGGACAGCCGGCACGCAGTGCTCCGGCGCGATTTTGAGCTGCCCGCCCGTAAACTCTCCCGCATAGGCTTCCAGCGCCACCCTGTTGCGCAGTGCCAGATCAAAGCGCACGCCGCTGGCAATGCGGACATGCCTGACACCAGGGATAGCGGCCGCCTTGCGCAGCATGGCGACACAGGCCGTCTGGTCATCCTCAAACAGCGGACAGACTGCAGGAAACATGCAGCTGTCGCGCCAGCAGGTCGCAGCGTCGCCGCGGCACGCCGCACGCCACATGTTGGCGCTGGGCCCGCCAATGTCCGAAATGGAACCGTTGAACCACGGCATGGCGGCAACCGTCCGGATCTCGTCAAGAATCGACGCTTCAGAACGCGAGGCAATCTGCCTGCCCTGATGCAGCGCCAGCGAGCAGAACGAGCAGCCCCCTCCGCACCCCCGGTGTGAAGTGATGCTGGTGCGCATCATCGCTTCGGCAGGAACCGGCTCGCGGTAAGACGGATGTGCTCTGCGCGCGTACGGCAGAGCATACAGTGCGTCAAGCTGCGGCGTATCCAGCGGCGCGGCCGGAGGCTCAAGCACCACGGCGCGGCTGCCGCACGGCTGAATAACCCGCCGTACGGCGTGATGGCACTCCCGCTCCAGAATAATGGAGCCTTCCAGCAGCGCCGCCGGCCGCTCACGCATGGTTTCGTCAGAAGGCAGCATCACCCCGTCGAGCGCTGTGGCTCGGGCCAGCGTTTCCAGACGGGCCGTGCCCCGCACCCCGCGCCACAAATCAAAGCTGTCCGCCACCGCGGGCGTCAGGCTGGCGGGATCATCGCCAAGCAGCTCGTGCAGCGCGTCCACCCGCCGGACAAGCTCCAGCAGGGCCGTCTCACCCATCCCGCAGACAATGACGTCCAGCGGCGCGTCAAACAGCAGCGGGCGTTTCAGGCTGTCAGTCCAGAAATCATAATGGGAAATGCGGCGCAGGGAAGCCTCAATGCCGCCGGCTATCAGCGGCAGGCCGGGAAACGCCCGGCGCAGCAGGCCGGCGTAGACAATGACAGCCCTGTTGGGCCGCGCCCCGGTCCTGCCGCCCGGCGTATACGCGTCGTCATGCCGCCGGCGGCGAAACGCCGTGTAGTGGGCCAGCATGGAGTCAATGGCTCCGGCACTGATCCCGGCCAGCAGGCGGGGCCGCCCCATGCGGCGCACGTCCGCAAGGCCTTCCTGACCGTCCCAACGGGGCTGGGTGATCAATCCCGTCCGATAGCCATGAGCGATCAGCCAACGCCCCAGTAAAGGCACGCCAAACGACGGGTGATCCACATAGGCGTCGCCACAGACCAAGAGCACGTCCAGCTCGGCCCAGCCAAGCCGATCCATTTCGCTCCGGCTCATGGGCAAAAAGTCTGGCTGCTCCAGCGGCGTGCGCACAGGAAGTTCAAGATCCATCATCCGGCAAGCGTAGCCGCAATGGCCGCACAAGGCAATGGCCGTGCCCTGCCTGTCCGCCTTGCTGAAAAAGGACATGGAGGCTTTCCGCAGCCGGCAGGCTGATGACCTAAAACAGTAACAAAAAAGACACTGGAAAAACCGCGTGTCCAGACGCTGCTTGTCTTTTTTAAGAAACTATTTTGTCCTTTTTAAGAAAGATAGGAAATTGTGTTTTTTTGTACGATCATCAAGATGTAAAGAACCATTTTCAGTCAGGCAACCATGACCGCGAAGCGCCCCGCGCCCCTAAGGCAAAGTCCGCGCACGGCCAGATTTTCGAACTGTTTTTCCACGAACTTTCTGGAGGTAGTATGGAGCAACTAGTCAACTCTATCGTCATGATCGGGTATCTTGCCCTGATGCTTGTCATCGGCTTTTACTCGATGAAGCAGACCGACGATTTTGACGATTACGCCGTGGCAGGCCGTCGCATTCCTGCCTCGCTGATCTTTGCCACCGTGGCCGCCACGCTGTGCGGCGGCGGGGCCACCATCGGCCGTATCGCCTACATTCATAACCAAGGCCTGATTGTCTTTGTCGGCCTGATGGGCGTGATCATCGGCCAGTTGTTCAGCGGGGTGTTTGTGGCTCCGCGCGTGCGCGAAGCTGGTAAAAATATCTACGGGATCGGTGACCTGTTCGGCATGTATTACGGCCGTGGCGCACGGCTTGCCTCGTCGCTTGTCTCCTTTTTCCTCTGTATTGGTGCTTTTGGCATCCAAATCCTGGCCATGGGTCGCATTCTGCAGACAGTGACCGGGCTTGAGCTGCTCCCTGCCGCCATCATTTCAACCATGATCACACTGTGCTATACCTATTTCGGCGGATACTTGGCCGTGGTGCTGACCGACGCGGTGCAGTTTGTCATCATCGCCTTCAGCCTGACGCTCACCGCCATCATCGGCATCAACGCCGTGGGCGGCCTTGAAAACGCCATGGTGGATATTGCCGCACGCAGTGAGTCGTCCGCCATGTTGTTGGACTTTTTCCGCAGCGACTGGTCGGGTGAAAAGCTGTTTGCCTTCTTCCTGGCCTTCCTGTTTGGCGAGATGTGTGCGCCATTCTATATCCAGCGCTATGCGTCCGCCAAATCCGTCAAGGATACCAAATGGGGCGTTTCGATCTTTGCGCTGTACTACATCTTCTTCCTGGCCACCACGGGTGCTATCGGCGTGTGCTCGCTGTATCTGCAGCCGGACATCGTCCCTGATCTCGCCCTCTCCACGCTGGTGTACGATCTGCTGCCGATAGGCCTGTCCGGCCTGGCCATGGCTGGCCTGCTTGCCGCCGTGATGTCAAGCAGTGACTCGTTCATCAACACCGCCGCAATCATCTTTACACGGGATATCTATAACGAATTCCTCAACCGCAACGCCACCCAGAAACAACTGCTGTTCCTGTCCAAGATGACGACGCTGATTGTGGGTGTGCTTGGTGTCATCCTGGCACTGAATGTACCGGATGTTTTCCAGTTGATGCTTGTGGTATTCAACTTCTGGGGTCCGACCATCCTGCCTCCGCTGCTGGTAGCCCTGCTGTGGGGCAAGGTCTATGAACGCAAGATTTCGCCCTACGCCGGCGCTCCGGCCATTGTCATCGCGCTGATCGTCACGCACAGCTGGGACGGTTATCTGGGTCTTTCGGCCAACGTGGCGGGCATTCTCGCGAGTGTCCTGACCCTCGCCATCATCCATATCACCACGAACGCCCACCGTCCCACGGAAGGTATGTTCGCGCCCGAAATGCTAGAAAAAGATGCCTAAGGAAGGTGCGTTATGATTACACTGGTCTATATTTCGCTGGTAGCAAACCTGCTTTCCATCGCGTACATTGTGTTCGGTCTTGTCCAGTTCTATCTCGACTCCCGCCGGGGTAAATAACGGCGCACCATCAAAAGATCCGTAGGGAATCGCTGGCTGGATACCCCTGGCATCCGGCCAGCGATTCCGCTAACAGACCCCCGGAATGGCCTGGCAAAGGCCGAGACTGGGCTTCTTTGCGCAAGATGGATGTTTTCCGAGGAAATTTGTCCGTTTTGGAGAAGCCAAGCAGACAGTTTTGCCGTATCCTATTTCAGGCAGGATATCTTCTGCAAACGGCAACAGCGGGCACAGCGTGCTGGCAGTTCCCAAACAATGTCTCTGAGCAGGCAACAGGAAGCCTGTGCGCACTTTTCGTGCAGTGAGTCAGCTTTTGATCGCTTCACCACAGCCCGCCAGAAAGACACCCGCGCAGATACGGCTGTGCGGCACTCTACCGGAACCTGAGAGCCTAACGCTGCGTCGTGGCCTGACTTCCCTGCCTTTTTTCAACTTCTACTGAGGTGATCATGTTCGTTCCCAATGGACGCCTGTATTACGACACGCCGGTTGGCGTGCTGTGTCTCGATACGCAGTTTGCCAAACCCGTAGGACAGCTCAGAAACCCGTTGACGTTTCCGTTCCCGGTTGTCTGCCGTGTACTGCCTGGTATCGGCGCCGCTGAAATTTTTGCCGGCTCTGCCAAGCTGGGCGAAACCATGGTAGAGACGGCCCGCCAGCTTGAAAAAGACGGCGTACAGGCTATCGCAGGCAGTTGCGGCTTTATGGCCCTCTACCAGAAACAGGTAGCTGCGGCAGTCCGTGTGCCGGTGCTCATGTCAAGCCTGATGCAGCTGCCGCTCATCAGGACGCTGCACGGTGAAGACAGCCGTCTGGGCGTTCTGACGGCGCAGTCAAAGGCACTCACCCGCGAACACTTCCGCCAGGCCGGCGTTACCGACGCGCTGTACGACAGCCTGCTTATCCGCGGCATGGAAGACAGCCCCTATTTCCGCAGCGTCATTCTGGAAAGCGCAACGCCCGGCATGGATACGGACAAGCTGGGTAAAGAAATTGTGGCTGCAGCCACGCGCATGGTACAGGAAGGCAACCTGGACGCGCTGCTGTTTGAGTGCACGGACCTGTGCGCCTTCGCGCACGACGTGCAGCAGGCGACGGGCGTGCCTGTGTATGACGTCAACGCACTGGTGGAATATACGGCATTCTGCGTACGGCGCAGAGCCTACATCAACAAGTAGCCGTGCGGCATCTCCGCACGGAGGAACCGAAATCGCATGCAAACACAGTATGAAGTCATCGTCGTCGGGGGCGGCATTACCGGCGCGGCCATCGGATACGGACTTGCCAAACGGGGTGTGAAAGTCTGTGTGATGGATTCGGTGCCGACACACTCCAGGGCTTCCCGTGCCAATATGGGCCTGGTCTGGTGCCAGTCCAAGGCGCTGGGTTGTCCGGCCTATGTCCGCTGGGGGTTTGAATCCTCACGGCTGTACGGCGCGCTGGCCAGCGACATCATGGAAACGGCCGGCATCGACATCGGCTACCACGCAAGCGGCGGGGTCATCCCCTGCCTGGGCGAGGCCGAGCTTGCGCAGCGCTCAACCATGATTGACAAGCTCCGCGCAGAAACCGCCGACGGGATCTATCCGGCCAAGACCCTTTCCCGCAGCGAGCTGCAGGAGCTGCTGCCCAACGTTGAATTCGGGCCGGAAGTCAGCGGCGGGATCTGGTGCTCCGAGGACGGCATTGCAAGTCCCCTGCTGCTCATGTTCGGCCTGCGGCGCTCGTTTGTGCGCCGTGGCGGCACCCTGCTGACCGAATGCCGCGTCCGCGAAGTGCGCAGGGATGGCGGCGGCTATGCGCTGACCACATCCCTGGGCGTTTTTGGCTGCGAAAAACTGGTGCTGGCGGCGGGGCTCGGCACCCGGGCGCTGGGCCTGCAGCTCGGCGCGGACATCCCGGTCTACCCCAACCGCAGCCAGGTTCTGCTGCTGGAACGCATCCCTGACATCCTGCCCATGCCGCTGCTTGGCATTGCCAGGACCAAGGGCGGAACAGTCATGATCGGTGCGGCGCACGAAAACGCCGGCATGGACATGACCCTGCGCCCTGAAATCATGAGCCAGAATGCGGCCTGGGCCATGCGCGTCTGGCCAAAGCTCGCCTCCCTGCGGGTAATCCGCTTCTGGACAGGGCTGCGCGTCTGGCCCAAGGACGCCTATCCCATCTATGATCGCCTGCCGGGACATGACAACGTCTACGTGTTTGCCATGCACAGCGCCCTGACGCTTGCCGCGGCCCTTGAGCGGCACATGCCCGGCTTTGTGTGCGGCGAGCCGCTCCACCCCGACGCAGAACCCATGAAACTCTCCCGTTTTGACAACGGTGGAAAGGGCTTTGCAGGATTTGCGGCGTGTGCGCCCCAGAGCAGCAGCAAGGCGGAACGGTAATCACGGCGGGAAAACAATGCCAAGCAATGCCGGAACGCAGCGTGCCGCGGCGGGCCTGTCCTGCAGCGGTACTGCGCTGTGCCGGCCATGGAGCAGATATGACTACGCAGCGCAGCGTAACAATTTTTTTTGAAGGCGCGCCCATTGAAGCCGAAGAAGGCGAAAGTGTGGCCGCGGCCCTGCAACGCGCCGGTGTCGAGTATACCAGCCACCACGGCGTCACGGGCGAACACCGTGCACCGTTTTGCATGATGGGTGTCTGTTTTGAATGCATGGTGACCGTCGACGGTCACCCCAACCAGCAGGCCTGCCTGACCACCGTCCGCGAAGGCATGCGCGTTTGCAGACAGCAGACCGGCAAGGTGTTTGAAGGAGAAGGCGCATGAGTCAGCAATGGGATGCTCTGGTCATCGGCGCAGGTCCGGCGGGCATGAGCGCCGCCGCCGTCATGGCCGAACGCGGGTTGCAGGTAACGCTTGTTGACGAACAGGACACGCCCGGCGGCCAGATTTACCGGGGCGTCACACGTCCCCAGGCCGCACACCGCTTTATGGAAAGCAAGGACTATAACGCCGGGATCGCCCTGACGCGACGGTTTCTGGCCAGCGGCGCGCGGTATCTGCCCAGCACCACCGTCTGGTTTGTCGAACCCGGCCGGGTTCTTGCCCGCCAGGGCGACGCCACGCGTGAAATCCGCGCCACACGGATTGTCATCGCCGTGGGTGCCATGGAGCGGCCTGTGCCCTTCAAAGGCTGGACACTGCCCGGTGTCATGGGCGTGGGCGCGGCGCACATTCTGCAAAAAATGTCAGGGATCACGCCCGCCGGCCCCATTGTTCTGGCCGGCAGCGGGCCGCTGCTGCCCATGGCGGCCGCACACTATCTGGAACAGGGCGTGCCCCTTGCCGCCATCCTTGACACCACGCCGGCGGCAAACCTCGCCCGGGCGGTACCGTTTTCCCTGCCGGCGCTGGCCGACGCGGGACTTCTCTGGCGCGGTCTGGCATACATGCTGACCATCGCGCGAAAACGCGTGCCCGTCTATTATGGCGTCACCGGTCTTGTGGCCGAAGGCGCGGATCATGTCGAGCGTGTCAGCTTTGCCTCGAAGGGCCGGCAATATCATCTGGACGTAAAAACGCTGCTTTGGCACAATGGCGTAATCCCCCGCACGCACATGGCAGCCTCGGCGGATCTCAAGCACGCCTGGAACCATGCCCAGCAGTGCTGGGAAACCTGCAGTGACAACGCTGGCCATACCAGCCGGAACGGGATCATGGTCGCCGGGGACTGCGCCGGTGTGCACGGGGCAGAGGCGTCAGCTCTGCAAGGCGAACTGGCAGGGCTGGCCATTGCCGCTGAACTGGACGCTCTCAGTGCGCGCGACGCAAGGATTCTGGCCCGGCCGCTGCGGAAGAAGCTCTGGACCAGGCTTGCCGCACGCCCGTTTGTGGACGCTGTTTTCCGTCCCTGCACCAGGTCGTACGCGGCGCTGGATGATGACGTGGTCGTCTGCCGCTGCGAAAACGTGACCGCCGGGGAAATCCGCGCCGCAGTAGCTGAGGGAATCACTGACGTTAACGAAATCAAACTGCGACTCCGGCCCGGCATGGGGCCCTGCCAGGGACGCATGTGCGGCCCGGCACTGGCTTTTGTGGCTGCGGCTGCCGCCGGCCTGCCTGTGCAGAAACTGGGCATGCTGCGCATCCGTCCGCCGCTGAGGCCCATCCCGATGGCCACACTGTGCACACTGACAAAAGACAACTGACGCACTCGCGTCGTATAAGGAGATTACCATGAAAGGCATCGAACGCTTTGGACTGCCTAAACCCGGTGCAACCCCTGCGGCGCAGGCCGTGGCCGCCGACGGCTGGCTGTTCGTAGCCGGTCAGGTCCCCCGCGATGCAAACGGGCATGTGGTGTATGGCGACATTACCGTTCAGGCCCGGCAGGCGCTTGACAACCTCGTATCCCGGCTGAGCATGGCCGGATACACCACCAAGGATGTCGTCCGCGTCACCGTATACCTTGACGATACGCGGGACTTTGCCGCGTTCAACGCCGTCTACCGCGAATATTTCAGTGCGGAAGACGCTCCGGCGCGGGTCTGTGTGCAGGCGCATATGGTTGTTGACATCAAGGTGGAAATCGACTGCATTGCCTGGAAAGCCGCCCAGTAGCGCGGCCGCTCCAGGCTGAACGGCTCCTGACGGACACGAAGGCGGACGCACGCGCCGCAGGGGCAAGGGGATTTCACAACGCTGGCAGCGGGCTTTTGCAGGCGCGGCGTGCCGGGTATACGCCAGGGAGCAGACTTGTCCGCCCCCTGGCGTACACCAGGAAATCTCCAGAGACGCCTTGTGCGGACGTGCCACCTGTGGTCAGGCGGCACGTCACCACCGCAAGGCACCGGCAAACGTGCGTCAAAAAACATGACAACTATGCACGCGGATTGGCTTTTCGCCACTGAGGGGATCCCATGCATACTATGAAGAAACAGGCGCTCAATGGCCCGTTGGATCTTTTTGTCAACAGTCCCCGCCCGGTATTCTGGTGCAACCATGTGTATCCTGTAGGCACATGGCGGGTGGCGCACACCCACCCCGGATGGGGGGAGCTGGCCTATCTGGAAAAAGGCCAGATTGCCCTTTCAGGCAATATGGGGCGCTGTTTTGTGCCCGCGCAGTGGGCTGTGTGGATACCCGGGACCATGGCGCACGAATGGGTCGTCACCGACACCATCAACGACCGTACACTCCATATTGATACCAGTAAAATCTCACTCGGGCCGCGCTTCGAGCGCTATCATGCCATGCTTGTTACGCCGCTCATGCGCGAGCTCATCCTGGCTCTGGACACGATCCCGGCAAATTACGAAAGCGAACAGGACTGCCGCTTTGTCCAGTTCCTGCTTGATCGCCTTGTGGAACTGCCGGAAGTGGAATTTTTGCCCTCGTTCCCCGACGACAGCCGGATCGTGACGCTGTGCACCTCGCTGCTCAGCGACTCCTCATCCAACCGGACACTGAAGGATTGGGGAAGAATCCTGTGCATGTCCGAAAGAAACCTGGCGCGTCTGTTCAAGAAGGAAACCGGCGTGTCCTTCGGCCGCTGGCGGGCCAGGGTGCGCCTTTATGACGCCAGGCGCCGGCTTGAACGAGGCGAAAAGGTCACCACCGTGGCCATGGAGTGCGGCTATGCGTCGCTCTCCTCCTTTATTGACGCCTTCAAAAAATTCTTCGGCTGCACACCAGGCTCCCTTGCCTGCCTGCCGGCCGGCCCTCTCGCCCGCAAGGAAAACAAGAGCGCCCTCTCCACAGATGAAGACGCGGTCTTCTCCCTGTCTCAGGATACAGGCCACTGATAGCCTGCGACAGCGTGGCGGCAGGCGGGCACACCGCCAGCCGGCTGCCGCGCCGCAGACATCCTGCGCCTGACCTGTCGGCTCGGGTATGCTGCCCGTGCGGCCGCCCTGCAGACAGACAACCGGCAGCGTCCCGCAAAGCCAGAACCGACCGGAAACATTTGTGCCGGCCTCGTGAAGTCCATGGCCTCAGGACAGACCCGGTCTGGACGGCACCGGCCGGGCCAGCTCCGCGATCCCCTACCCCGGTTGTGCGTCAGGCGCGCAGTCTCCCTCACAAATCCACCGGCCCTCAGCCGCTGTTGCTGCTCCTCAGGCCGCCGTACCAACAACCTCGTTCACAAACTGCACCGTACGCGTCTCCGACCAGTACCTTGCCGGATCAGACGACACGAACCCTACATGCCCGCCATGCTGCGGCATTTCAAGCGTCAGCAGAGCGCTGTCACGCGCCAGATCCACAGGGGAGCACTGCGGGGAAAGAAACGGATCATCCCGGGCATTGAGAATAAATACCGGCAGGCGTATGTCGGACAGCACCGGAAGGCAGGAGGCCCTCCGCCAGTAGTCGTGGGCGTTGCGAAACCCGTGCAGCGGTGCGGTATAGAGGTTGTCGAAGGCTTCAAAATCAAACACCCGCCAAAGCCGGCCGATATCGACGCGCTCAGGGAAGCGGCTGTGCTTCTCACGGATTTTGGCCCGCAACGTTTTGAGAAAATGCGCCATGTACGGCAGTCTCGACGGTCTGGTCAGCACTTCGGCCGAAGCCTCCAGATCACACGGCGTTGAAATGCCGACGGCAGCGCACACCAACGCAGGCACCCTGTCGGGATCCTCCCCCACATATTTGAGCGTCTGATTGCCGCCCATGCTGAACCCCACCAGAACCAGCCTGCGGTAGCCAAGTTCCTGGGCATACAGGACCGTCTGATGCAAATCGCCGGTCTGGCCGCCGTGGTAGATGCCGGGGGTAAGATTGGGCTCTCCCGAACAGCCACGAAAGTTGCGCGCCAGGGCGTCCCAGCCCATGGCGCGGAAGGCTTCGGCCATGCCCCGGACGTAGGGCCTGCGGCTGTTGCCTTCCAGACCGTGCGACAAGATGACGGCACTGTCCGATCGCGCATCAGGTCTGGCCGGCAGGCAGTCCACATCGAAAAAATCACCGTCAGGCGTCCGAAGGCGCACCGTGGAAAACCATGGCTCCCAGCTGTACGGCAGTTTCCGCCAGCAGGAAGCCCAAATTGTCAGCGCATGCCCGCTGTGCAGAAAACGCGGCGGGATGTAGGTTGAATCTTCAATACATGGCATGGCGCACCTCCGCTGTCGAACTTTTCACCCAAGCCGGGGGAAGTCAACGCCTTTGGAGCAGCTTTGCCCTGTCCCGGCCAGAAGGACCGGAACGCACCGGAGAAAGAACGGCGCACCGTGCGCTCCCCTGGACGCCTCCACAGGCTCGGCTCCCCAGCCTTCCTGCCATTCCCCGAGCTGGCAAAACTGCGTTGCAGCAGCACCTGTCCCTCGGCCGGGAAACAGGGGCCCTGGCAGGAGCCTGTTTTCCCCGGGACAGCCCGTAATCCGTGCTCTGGCCGGCTGATCGATCCAGCAGCCTGCCACCCACGCCGGCTTCACCGCCGATACCTGCCCTCGCGCCCTGTGCGGCAGGAATCTGCCTGTACCCCTGGGCCAGCGCAAACGCGACAGAGCCGTTGCCGGGCCGGACAGGCAGACCTTGCCGGTCAGTCTCCAGCTAGTCCGGGCAGACCGCCGGCCCGGCGTTCTCGGAACTCCCGGCCGGACATGCCTTATACAATGCCTTATACAGTAACGGCGTCCCCTGTCGTCTGTCAGAACAGACAACAAAAGCCGCCACAGGCTGTCACACGACGCTGTGAAACGGCTTTTGGCCTCGCAATGTTGATGGCAGGTGCGGCTACCGCGTCCGGTTGGAACGCCGCCAGATGCGCAGGGCTTCCGCCTGACGGATAAGATCGTCACGGAAGTCAGGATGGGCCACGCTGATGATGCGTTCCGTCTTTTCCCAGATGGACTGACCGGCCAGCACCGCAATGCCCCATTCCGTAACCAGGCAGTGGGACGCAAAGCGCGGTGTGGTCACAATGGTGCCCGGCGTCAGGGTCGGCACGATCCGGGAAGCCAGCTTGCCTGTTTTTTTATTGAGATAGGTCGACTGACAGCAGATAAAGCTCTTGCCGTGGGGCGACTCGAACGCGCCAAGCGCAAAGTTCATCTGCCCGCCGGATCCGCTGATCTGCCGCGAGCCGGTGCTTTCCGCACTGATCTGCCCGAAAAGATCGACTTCAAGACAGCTGTTGATGCTGATCATGGCGTCATGCCTGCCGATAACGTGCGGGTCGTTGACACGGTCCACAGGCAGCGCAAGAAGCGAGCTGTTGTTGCGCGCCCAGGCATACAGCTCGGCGCTGCCCACCCCAAAGGTGAACACTGTCTGGCCGTAGTTGACGTGCTTGAGACGGTTTGTGAGTCTTCCTGAATCTGCAAGCACACGAAACGCGTCCACCAGCAGTTCCGAGTGTGCTCCCAGATCCTTCAGATCCGATTCGGCGAGCAGCTGGCCGATGGCGTTGGGCAAACCGCCGATACCCAGCTGAATGACGTCACCGTCATGCATCTGGGTGATCACTGCCTCCGCAATACGCTGATCCGCCTCAGAAGGCGCGGCCATGGGCAGCACCGGAAGTTCCGGATCCCCGCTTTCAACGATGAAATCCACGTCCCCGATATGCACGCCGTTTTCGTGCCCGCCGATGACCGGCAGCCGGCGGTTGATTTCGAGCACGACCTTCCTGGCCTTGCGGATGATGGCCAGACTGGCCGAATTGGTGAGCGAAAAATTGAACCAGCCGTCATGATCCGGCGGCGTGACAGAGAGGAACGCCACATCGACATCAAGCAGCTTTTCGTAATAGCGCGGCATGTACTGATAGGACAGCGGGATATAGCAGCAGCGTCCCAAATCGGACATCCGGCGCTCATACCCGCCCATATGCCAGCTGTGAAAGGCAAAATGCTCCAGTGTCGGATCGCACTCCATGACTTCCAGAGGGCGCAGCACAATTCCGCCCCGGATATTGACGCCGGTCAGCTCATCCCGGCGGGCGGCCAGCGCCTTGTCAATGGCGTAGGGATGGCCAAGACAGAAACTGTAGTCGACCCAGTCGCCGGATTTGACCAGCGCTGCGGCCTGTTCGGGAGAAAGGGTCCTGGCGGCATACGATGACATAGGCAAGGCTCCTTTGAAACGGGCTCGCGGCCATGACGTCATGGCAAACATCAGACGGCCTGCACTCACACGAAGAACGCACGGCCGGCCTCTGAGGAGCGTAGCCGTACTACACCGTCCCCGCCAGGGCCGTCCATGCAGAAGCACACGGCACGCCTGATCCATGGCGGGCATGGCATGCAAATTTCATAATATATCTGCTGAATGGCAGGGACGCAAGCAAAAACAGAATGCCCCAAAAATCACAGGACAGCCGGCACGGCTGCCCTTATGCAGCCGCAATGCTTCCATGGTGGCTGCACCTTTCCCGCATGACTGCCAGCGCATGCCTGCTGTTTTCTGCCGTCATGCGCCGTCAAACATGCCAGCCGGCGGCCTGCACACGCGTGTTTCCAGCCTGTGCGGCACAGCTGGGCAGTGCCTGCCGCAACGGCCGGCACTGTTGACGGCTTTGTTTCAATGTAGCGAGAAACAAAAGAAAAACAGACGGCGCAGGACAGGCGGTCAGGGGAAAGCCTGAGGCAGACCTGAAACAATGCGACCATGCAGACAGACCAGAGCGGCCTCCGGCGCTGGCCGCCCTGTCAGAAGAATGCCCCACATTCAGCCCCTGGAAGGCGTCTTGCCGCAAAAGGCTGAACCTGCCCGGCAGGAGCCGGCAGGCTTGTACCGCCGGCAACGTACTCAGCCCCAGGGCCATGGAGCAACAACAGGCTGTCAGCTTTTTCAACAGAACAAAGAAGCCTGGACCGCTGCACCACGGACTTGCCGCCACGGTATTGCGGCGCTTTCAGGGTGTCATGTCCCCCCCAGGCCCTGCGCCCGGCAAAGCCCGTCCTTTTCAGATCCACGGTCTGTGCGGTCTCCGGGCAGGCTGCCTTCTGCGCTCTGCAGAAGCGCTCTGTATTACGCCCGGCCAGCGCGTACCGCGCCTGCACCGCCTGTTAGGGTGCGGTACAGACACGCCATCGGCCTGGCAGCCCGCCCGGATTATCCTGCATCAGTTTTCGCGGCTCTTTTCCTTATTCCATGCCGCCATGACGGCGGCTTCAAGGGCGGCCTTGACGGCATGGGCGTCAAGTGCGGCAATGCCTTCGATGGTTGAACCGGCAGGCGAGCAGACCTGTTCGCGCAGGATTGAGGGGTGTGCGCCGGGCTGCAGAGCCAGCTGCGCCGATCCGGCACAGAGCCAGGCAGCCATTTCCTGAGCTTCGGCCCGTCTGAAGCCCATGCGGACACCGGCTTCGGCCAGGGCCTCGATCACGTAGAAAATATAGGCCGGTCCACACCCGACGAGCGCCGAAAAAGCGGCAAACTGCGTTTCAGGGATTTCCACAGTCCTGCCCAGCGCGTTGAACATGTCCCGAATGACCGTGCGCTGCTCGTCATCAAGCCTGTCGTCGCCAAGATACAGAGCAAAGGAACCCATGCCTACCGCCACGGGCGTATTGGGCATGCAGCGGACCACGGCGGTCTGCTCATCCACCAGGGCCCGCAGGCTGGCCACACTCACTCCGGCAGCCACAGACAGGACGACACGCCGGCGAGCAGGCACGCCGGCCAGGGCTTCGTGCAGCGCACCGGCCACAGCGTACGGCTTGACAGCCACAAGCAGCACGTCCGCCTCACGGCCCATCTGTTCCGGTGTTGCAGGCTCTGCGCCACAGGCGGCAACGTGTTCCGGATGATGATCAACGCCAAGCAGCCGGTATCCACGCTGCAGTCCGGAAAGGCCACGCAGTATGGCACCGCCCATATTTCCACAACCAAGGCATCCTATGGTGATCATGTTCATTTCCTCTTTTTTTGTGGCAGAAGCGATCTTTACAAGCCCTGGCTCCTGCCGTATGTCCACACAAAAAATGCAGCGCCGCGCAGTGCGCGACGCAACAGGTCGTACCATGAATCAATTCTTACGCCGCTGGATGTGCCTTCCGGCACTGGCTGCGCTCTTCGCAACAGGCTGCACCGGCATGTCGACCGTCCTCGATGAGGACGAATTTAATCTTATGGGACGCCGGTTTACTCCGCAACTGATCAGGCATGGCCTTCTCAACGCGGAAGGCGGCTACAGCACGCGCTGGCTCTGGCCGGACAGCTTTCCCGAGCCGGCCGGCAAGAATCTGTTCCGCCTGATGGATCTCGGGTTTCTGGAGTCGCTGACGCGCCGGCACGACAAATCGTTTGCCGCCACCTGCGGCCCTGACGACGAAGTCACCTTTGACGACCGGGGATTTGTTATCCGCCGGGCCACCGAAACCGTTACCGTGCGGCTGCTGGGCTGCGGCTACTGGAACGACGACTCCAAGCCGGACTGGTTTGTCCTCTGCCGAATCGAAAACATCGAATATGCCCGTGACTATTACCTCGTGCTGACCCAGATTGAGCGCGCACCCCTGATTCCCGAACTTGTGGGCGCATGCCGTACCGAAGCCGATCCTTCCGGCGCGGATCGCGTGGCCCGGCAACCCGGAAAAGGCACCAGCAGACACGCGCACGAATACGCCCGCCTGTCTGACGTCGACGCCGGCACACAGACCATCGCCCCCGCCCCCGGAGCCCCCGGCGCGACCCTCCCACCCTCCACACCCCAAGAACACACGC
>CALUZP010000035.1 GCA_944325325.1 uncultured Desulfovibrionaceae bacterium | reverse complement strand
CGGCCCTCGACCAGTCTGCTGGACAGCCCCCGCCGCAGTCTGGCTCGCACGTCGGCGCCTCCCTGGCTTTGTCCGACGCTGGAGATCCTCTGCAAGAGGTAAATCCCGCCACACGGCATGCCGCATCCGATACTGCACAGAACGCCATGCCTCTGCTCAGTTCGCCTTCCGGCACCGGGGCGTTTCCGGCCGCATTTCCTGAGCCGACGGTTAAAAATCCGGCACAGGCAGACAACATCAGCGTTCCTGATACCTCTGCTACTACAGACCACGCTACCATGGCGGATGCAGGTCTTCCGGGCAAGGATCCCGATGAGGATGACATGACTATCTATGATCCGGCCGACGAGCTGGATGTGGCGGCGCTGCTCAATACCCTGGGCGCGCTGGAACACGCACTGCAGGAGGCCGCGCGGCGCGGAGATGTGCCTGCCCTGCGAGGCGTGTCGACCTCCATGGCCAACACTGCTGACGCACTGCGCCTGCCTACACTGGCCGATCTCGCACGTTGCCTGGCTGAAAGCGATGACGAAAGCCGTGAATCGCTGCTGGAAGCCACGCTGGAAGCCGCCCGCCAGGCACTTCAGTAACCCAGACATCCACCCTGCACCAAACAGGGCCCGGGAAAGGCGAATCTCTTTAAAAGTTCCCAACCTTTCCCGGGCCCCTACGTTTCCGTCTGTTCTTCTGTCCTCAGGCAAGCTGCATGAGTGCCAATCTGTCCGAGTCCTGTCGCTCATTCACTTTGCTGTGCCAGTCTGTCCCCCCTCTTCCGGCATGTGCTCGCGTCCTCTTCCACTGCAACCGCCCTTGTTATTTCTGCTTTCTCCTGTTTTCACTACAGACTGCGCGGGAGAAGGGTGGACTGTACAGAACGGGCTGTCACAACAGCAGGAACACTCCAGGAGCGTGGCACCTGCAATAATCTCTGCCCGCGTGTCCAGCAAAGCCGGACACGCGGGCAGGCAGGCGACCGTTGTGCAGCGATACGAGAGGCCAGGGCACAGCCGGACATAGAACACTTTCAGTTTTAAACGCGTTGCGCTTCAAACCATACGGCCTGTCGTTCCGCGGAAAACACGCGGTTCTTCTGCTCACCTCTGGCCGGGCGGCGCTGTGCTGCCGCCTCGCGTTTTGCTTTTTCAATGGCAAAGCACCCTAAAGCACGGCAGCAGCCCGCATCCAGCAGAAGTCTTTCTGCTTTTCTGCTGCCTGGATGCGGGCTGCTGCGGTTTGGGAGGAATAGCCAGAAAAACGGTCTTATGCCACTTCAGACTGAAGTGGTTGCCGAGGTGTCATGCAGCGTTACTGGCCGACCGACTTTTTAGGACGCAGCCCCTTATAGGTGGAGTAGGCAAAAGCCAGCACAGCTACGGACAGCAGCAAGACACTGAGCGGAGACTCCAGGAAAATCAGATGGCCGTCCGCCTGTGCCATCAGCAGAGCACGATTGTAGTTCGATTCCACCATCGGCCCCAGAATCATGGCCAGAATCATGGGCGCAAGGGGAAAGTGGGATTTTTTCATGATGAACCCGATGACACCGAAGCCGAGTGTCAGCCAGATGTCAAAGGTGAGCGTCCGCAGGGAGTAAGCGGCGATCATGCTGAGCGCGAGGATCGTTGCCGCCAGTACGGCCTGAGGAATAGCCACGATTTTAACCCACAGGCGCATGCCGAGACGGCCCATGAGGTACATGACGACGTTGGCAAAAATAAGGCCTATGAACAGACTGTAGACCACCGTCTGGTTTTCGACGAACAGCTTGGGGCCGGGCTGCAGGCCATGGATCATCAAGGCCCCCACGAGGACGGCGGTTGTAGGAGAGCCAGGCATGCCCAGGGTCAGCAGCGGGATGAGCGCGCCGCCGACAGTCGCGTTGTTGCTGGACTCGGGCGCGGCAACGCCGCGCAAGGCACCTTCTCCAAACGGCCGTTCTGTTTTTTTGGAGGACAGCCTTTTTTCCTGGTCATAGGCCAGCCAGCAGGCAATGGATCCGCCGGCCCCCGGGACTGCACCAACCACGGTGCCGATAATGGATCCGCGCAGGCTGGTAGGCAAGATGTGGAGCAGCTCCTTCCGGGTCAGGCCTTCGCTGGAAAAATGCGCTTTCTGGCCGGCCAGCAGTTCCTGTTCCACCATGCTGAAAACTTCAGCCACGGCAAACAGGCCGATGAGCGCGGTCAGAAAGGGGATGCCTTCAAACAGTTCATAGAAACCGAAGGTAAAGCGGGTGACGCCTGTAACGGGATCGACTCCCACCAGTGTGAGGACAAGGCCGAGTGAAGCTGCACCAAGGCCTTTGATGAGGTTGTCTCCACTGAGGCTTGAAATGATGGCCAGACCGAGGATCCCAAGACTGCAGTACTCCACAGGGCCAAAGCTCAAGGCAAAGCGTGCAATGGGCTGGGCGGCGATGATGAGGGCAAGCGCCCCGATAATGCCCCCGATGGTGCTGGCGGTGAGTGAGGCGGTGAGGGCCTTTCCCGGATAACCCGCACGGCAGAGGGGATAACCGTCAACGACGGTGGCCGTGGCGGCCGCAGTGCCCGGTGTCCCAATAAGAATAGCGCTGATGGATCCACCGTATTCTGCTGCCAGATACAGTGACACCAGCAAGATGACACCAACTTCAGGTGTCATGCTGAAAGTGAGCGGAACGAGCAAAGCCACGCCCATGGAAGGGCCAAGCCCGGGCATGGCCCCGACAAAAATCCCGGCCGCCACGCCAAACAGAATGGAAGCCAGACCACCCAACGAAAAAACAATCTGCAACGAAGCAAGGACAGCGTCCATAAATCAAACTCCTGGCAGCCTATGGCAGCGGTACACCCAGAACGGTGTGGAAAACAAGGTACACCACGGCACTGAAGATGACGGCAATGGCGGCGGCATGAACCGGCCGGACCTTGAGCAGCATCAGTGCGGCAAAAAGCATGATTGGCGTGAGGATGGCATAGTACCCGACATAGGAGAGCCCAAGCGCATACAGCACGGTAATCCCAAAGAACGCGGCGAGACGGCCGGCATTCTGAAACTTGGCGGAGCCGCCACGAGCCGCTTCCCTGAAGCCCACGCCTACAAGCAGCAAGCCAAACAGCCCCAGCAGTGATAAGAAAATATAGGTAATGCGGCGGGGTGAAATCATGTCCATCACAGGGGCTTCCTGTTCAAAGGTCACAATCCACGCCATGCCGCTTGCGATGATGATAAATAATAAGCCAATAATCAGCGTGTTGTAGCGCATGCTGCCTCCATAAAACGGCGCAGCGGCTATGCCTCAGGCACGCGCCGTGACGCCGTGATTCTCTGCTCTGTATCCGTGCCGGACCAGTCGCATCGCGGCTGGCTGTGCAATGCGCCGGCACAGGATGGGAAGGACAGTCACCAGAAGGCTCGCCTTCCCATCATGCCGGGCACATACGGCCAGGGGTGCCCCCGCGCCGTGAGCCGGCAGCCCCCTACTTTTTCAACAGCCCGATGGACTGCAAGAACGTTTTGCGTTCCTGCACCTCGCTGGCAGCCTTGGCACTGAGCTCCTCGGTGCTGTAACTGAGCGACTCCTGACGGCGCGCCTTGGCTGTATTCTTCCACGACTCAGACTGCACCGCAGTGTCGATGGCGGCGTTGATAGTGTCAATAACATCAGCTGGCGTGCCCTTCTTTACCATAATTCCCCGCCACAGATATTCCACAATGTCATACCCCTGTTCCTTCATGGTCGGCACGTTGGGGAAATAGTCTGAACGGGTGTCAGTGCTGATGCCAAGCAGCCGAATTTCACCGGATTCGATCTGGGCAGAAGCCGAGGAAGGTGTAATCACCGCCGCGTCAAGATGCCCGCCAAGCAGTGCGGCCACGGCCTGGTTGCCGCCGTCAAACGGCACCCAGGGACCCGTAAATTTCCCAAGCTGCTGCAGCTTGTAGTACACAAACTGATGGAATCCGGCAGACGCATAGCCGCCAACGCGCATTTTGCTCGAATCCTTGCGCATAACTTCAACAAAATCATCCAGCGTCTTGATGGGGCTGTCCTTGAGCACGGCTACTGATGAGGGTTCCCCTTCCACAGCGCGCAACATGACAAAGTCCTCGACTTTGAACGGCACGTTGCCTTTGGCTACGGTGAACGACAGCGACGACGTCGTGGTCAGAAGTACATGTCCGTCAGCCGGCTGAGCCATGGCATACGCCATGGCCACAGCACCGCTGCCGCCCACACGGTTTTCAACGACTACAGGCTTTTTCAGGCTCTTTTCCATTTCCACAGCCAGCGTGCGTGCCATGACATCCAGGGATGAACCGGCAGCGCTCCAGCAGACCAGACGTACATCCTTGGTGGGATAGGCCGCCACGGCCGGTGCAGCAAACAAGAAGGCACCGGCAAGCAAAGAACACAGGAAGGTAGAAAAACGCATCATGATCCTCCAGAAAAGATGATGTGAATACCCTCGCCCAACAAAAATTACCGCTTTGAACGGCTCAAAACGGCCGCTGACAGGCTGACACCGCATTGGACAGACTCTGTCATACTTTGGTGCAACCAATATACCTATCTAACGGCTCTGTCAATAACTTCCGAACAGTTTGAGGAATGTTTTCAAAAGATTCCCGCAAAGCGGCACCATTTCAAAGCCCGCCTGAGCAGGGCAGCTAGCCGTGCCGTGTCACCCCGGACAATGCTCAATCAACCACCAAAAAACACGAACACCTTTCCAAACGTGGTCAAGGCCATCCAGGCAGGCAGACGTGAAGGCGGCGCATTAGGAATCGTACACAGTGTGTCATGCCAGTAAGGAGAATTCCTTTTTACACTAAGGGACCTGTCTTCTCTCGGCCACCATCCATCTTTCAAAAGCAATGGCTAAGGAAAGTCCGACATCCATCAGACGGACAGGACAACTCTTATCCCTTCCAGCTCAACTCTGCAGAGATGCAAAAGGAAGTTCAGCCGGGGGCGGCCCATGTCTTCACACGGACAAGACGGCAGAAACTGGCTGCAGCCTGTTCCGTAAAAAAGCTGGACAAGATACAGGCGCAAAAGAGGGCAGCGCGGTTGACCACGCTGCCCTCTTCTTCAGACAGGCCCAAGGCCAGTCGAATACCGGCCTCCAGGAAACGAAATACTACAGCGAGTTACGTACAGCCTCCAGGGTCCGTGAAAAATCGTCGTCTGTATGTGCGAACGAAACCATGGCTGTCTCGAAGGCTGAAGGCGCAAGAAACACACCGTTAGCGCGCATCTTGCGGAAGAAAGCGCCGTAAGCTTCAGCATCACAGCGCTTCACATCCTCAAAATTTGAGATCACTGCCTGATCCGTAAAGAAAATTGTAAACATGGACGCAAGTCGATGGATGACGACCGGCACACCCTTTTCGGCAAACACGGCTTCCAGTTCCTTGGCAAAGTGTTCCACCCGGGCTTCCAGAGCTGTATAATCGCTGGCGCGCAGCACCTTCAACGTGGCCAGGCCTGCCGCCATGGCCAGTGGGTTGCCCGACAGCGTCCCGGCCTGATAGACGTCGCCAGACGGCGCAATCCGGCGCATATACTCAGCCTTGCCGCCGTACGCACCCACCGGCAGGCCTCCGCCGATAATCTTACCCAGAGTCGTCAGATCCGGTTCGATGCCGTAACGAGTCTGCATGCCGCCGTAAGCCGCACGAAAGCCGGTAATCACCTCGTCAAAAATCAACAGGCTCCCCCAGGTGCTGCACAGCTTGCGCAACCCTTCCAAGAATCCTTCCTTCGGAGGAACCAGCCCCATGTTGCCGGCAGCCGGCTCCACAATGACCGCAGCGATGTCCGCGTTGTACAGTTTGAACAGATCTTCCACGCTGCGCAGATCGTTATAGGGCGCAAGCAGCGTGTCCTGCACTGTGGCTTCCGGTACGCCCGGCGTGCCTGGAATGGACAGCGTGGCCACCCCGGATCCGGCGCTGGCCAGGAATGCGTCAGCATGACCGTGGTAGCAGCCAATGAACTTAATCACCTTGTCACGCCCGGTCACCGCACGGGCAAGCCGCAAGGCGCTCATGGTCGCCTCGGTCCCAGAATTGACCATGCGAACCATGTCCATGGCCGGGAACGCGTCCACAACCTGACGGGCCAGCTCGACTTCTGCCGGGCAGGGCGCGCCATAGCTCGTGCCCAGCGGCACGGCCTCGAGCAGAGCCCGGGTCACTTCCGGATGGGCGTGACCAAGCAGCATCGGCCCCCACGACTCCACAAAATCCACCAGCTCCTGCCCGTCAACCGACGTGATGTGGCTGCCACTGGCCGAAGCCACAAACAACGGATCGCACCCCACGCTCTGGCAGGCGCGGACAGGGCTGTTAACACCGCCGGGAATGATTTCCCGAGCTTCCTTGAACAATTCTGCTGACGACTTCATCGCGTTTTCCTTCCCCCCGGTACGGGGCCTGCTT
>CALUZP010000034.1 GCA_944325325.1 uncultured Desulfovibrionaceae bacterium | reverse complement strand
GGCCGCTATCCGGGGGCAGACAGCCGCTGGCGGGAAAATGCAGGCACAAGACGTGCCTGCGTCAGCTGCCGGACAGAAGCCCGCTACCGGCTCTGAGGCAACAAAAAAGACACCGTCAACGCCCCTGGGGCCGCAATCCGCATCACCGGCCGCAGAAACGCCAGTACAACAGCCTTCTGCGCCACAAGCCGAAAAACAGGAAGACAGGCCGTTCTGGAAGCTGTTTGATTTTTAGCTGCCTGCCAGTGCAGATGCCTTGGCAGGCAGGGCAGAATCAGTTCTCACAGACAAAACTGTGCGCTGGACGGCGAATATGATGTGTCCCGCCGTGCTGATGACCAGGACGGCACTGCCCGGCCGGATGTGAACGCTTTACGAAGCTGCGGGAGGACATTCCCACTTCAAGGAGTCTGCGTTCCACCTCGGAATGCCTCACGAGCACTGATGGCAGCCAGCCGGGGCCACCTCTGTGTTCCTGACGGCATCCGGCTTTCCCGGCAGACGCGCTTGACCGTCCCCCGCCGGCAGGCTACACATACAGGGCAACTGCATGCCTGAAGGCAATCAGACTGCAATGCTGACGCTTGCTGCCCCAGCTTATGGCAGACACACATGCCTGCCTCTGACGCAGCAGGACCGGACAGCGTGGTCTGGCTTTCCTGTTGCCGGACGCACTGCATGTTCAACTTCAGCCCATCCCCATGCCGTTTCCAGGGAGGCCGCATGATACCACAACCTGCAGATCTGGCAGCCGTCATTCCCCAGCTTGCACACAAGCGTGTCCTTGTTGTGGGCGATGTCATGCTCGATACGTATCTGACCGGCGACGCTGAGAGGCTGTCTCCGGAAGCGCCGGTGCCTGTTGTCCGCGTCGCCGGCGAAACCATTGTGCTTGGCGGTGCGGGCAATGTTGCCCGCAATATCATCGCCCTGGGCGGCCAGCCTACCCTTATCGGACAGGTCGGCAACGATCCCGAAGCCGACAAGCTCCGTGCCGTGCTCGATCAGCACGCCATTGCCCACGATCTGACTGTTTCACCGCGCCGCCCAACGACCATCAAGACACGGGTTCTTGCCCGCCGCCAGCAGATGCTGCGCCTCGACCGCGAAGACGCCTCCCCTTTTGCGGCAGACGAACGGAATGCACTGCTCGCAGCGCTTGAACCACATCTTGCAGCGCACGACGTGATCATCCTCTCCGACTACGCCAAGGGTTTCATGTCCGAAGCGTTCATGACCGGGCTGCACCGGCGTCTTGCGCACCTTGGTGTGCACCCGATTGTTCTGGTTGATCCCAAGCCTGCCAATGTAGCCTGTTATGCCGGTGTCACCCTGCTGACGCCCAATGCCAAGGAAACTGGCGAATGCGCAGGCCTGCCCGCCGGCAACCGGCAGGAAATCCTTGCCGCCGGCCGCGCCATCCTGGCCAAGACGGCAAGCCCGCATCTGCTGACAACCCTGGGGCCAGACGGCATGGCCCTGTTTGTCTCGACTGACGAGGTCTGGCATATTCCCACTGTGGCTCGTGACGTGTTCGACGTGACCGGCGCAGGCGACACCGTCATCGCCACACTCGCGCTGGGGCTGGCCGCAGGGCAGGACCTGCTTCCTTCCTGCATGCTTGCCAACTATGCCGCAGGCCTTGTCGTGGCGCGCGTCGGCGCAGCCACTGCCTCGCCAGAAGAACTGGCCGAAGCACTGCACAGGCTTCCTGTGCCTGCCGTCACACGCTGGGCGTAGGCTGCAACCGGCTTTCCCGGATCTTCCTTCAAAAACACGATCTGATGGTGGAGGAAGCCTCAGATCTGTCCAGAAAGCAGAGGCGCGCCCTTCCAAACGCCAGGATGTGACAGCCGTTAGCCCTGCATCAGAAGGCCACAGGCCCTCGGGGATTGAAGGAATATGCAAAAGACCCTGTAAGCCAGGAATGACACAGGGATACACCGTGATGATACCGTCTTGCCCCTAAACGGCGGTCTGCGGAAGTCACGGCAGCAGGATACGATATCCGGCACATACCACATGCCTGGAGGTTCCGTCTGTTGCTGGCTCGGTGCCGCCAGAGCCCTCTTGATGCACTGCAGAGACGTGTTACCTGCGTTAAGACAAACAGTCTGCGGAACAATCTACAGCCGGAGCCTTCAGACGGCCCCTGTACCTCCAGGTTGCGCCATTGGCCGCTCTGCTGCACCGCTTCCTCAGTGCCTGCGGCCGGGACTGTCTTAACCGCCTGCCATCTCCAGGAGTGCCAGGTCAGCCTGTCCGCATCCCGGCCGCCGCCTCAGGGGCATCGTTCTCACGGCCTGCGAATCTTACGCTGCCAGATTATAAAATGTGCCAGGGCCATGGCACCATGCCCCAGGATATACAGCCCCACAAGCGGCACAAGTGTTTTGTGCAGGGCAATCAGCGGTTTTGTTGCCGGCACATCCAGCACCCAGACCACAAACCATGCTGTTCCAGAATAAGCGGCCAGGATCAAGGCTCCCAATCCAAGCCCCTGTACGCAGGAAGCCAGCCCGCCAGGTCTCGGCGGAACAAGTTTGCCGTGCAGCGTGGCGGCCAGATCTTCCTTGAGGCGCGTGACATCACCCCACAGATAGGGAAACAGTGTCCGCAGTCCCCGGTGCTGAAGGCTGCTGACAACGAACGCCTGTACGAGGGCAAAGAGAAGTAAGCCTGCGATGACATGCCAGTCTGTGCAGAGAGCCCGAATCAGTCCTTTGTACGCGGGACCTGTATGCGCCTCCAGGCCTGTGAGATACTGTATGATGGCCAGCGACGCCACCAGAACGTGCAAAAGCCGCAGCCCCGGAGGCTGGAAAAATCCCAGAAACCGCCACAACAACCGGAGCTGGCCGGCAAAAAAACCTTTTTTCGACACGGGAAACCTCCTTTTTGACAACTTGTAGCAGGGGGCGCATGAGTCCCCCATGATTTATGCAAGGAGAACCGGTATGGCTGCTCTCAACATGCGCTATCTTGAAGAGCTGGAAGAGTACATGCGCTCTGGCGACATGGAAGAAGATTTCAAATGGTCCTCGGAGGAACGCCGGCAGGAAATACTGGCCTTTCTGGAAAAACTGATGGATGTCGGCGAACAGGCTGACAAAACAGCCACAGACATCATCTTCAGAGGATCCCAGCTGGGAGCCCTGTTTGCGCCTGCCGTAAAGGATAGCGGCGAGGCTTCCGCAGCCGACTGACCGGCTCTCTGGCGATGAGCGGCTGCTTGTCCACAACGCTAAAACAGCTCCGCCGCGCTGCCGCCATAAAAAACGGGACGGGCTGCGCTGGTCGGCAATGAGATGACCGGGGTTGCCCGGCCGCTGAGAGAACGGCCAGTCCTTCATTTCGAATTGCTGTAAGGCCACCGGCGCTGTGGCGGCCCCCAAACCAGAGGACTTTTCTCCGAATAGCCCAGCTCCGAGGTCAGGCCACAGGCTTCCGGCAGGAGGTATAATGGCGCAGTCCAGCGGGCCTTTTTGCGCTCACAGATCTGTCATTGGCAAGCGGCACACGCTTTCC
>CALUZP010000033.1 GCA_944325325.1 uncultured Desulfovibrionaceae bacterium | reverse complement strand
CCAGCAGCAGACAGGCGCACGAATACGGCCGCCTGTCTGACGTCCAGGCCGGCACACAGACCATCGTGCCCGCCCCCGGAGCCCCCGGCCCGAACTTCCCAGGCTCAACACTCAAAGAACACGCGCTGGGACGGTAAAACTGCTCCCGACTGCATGCAGCGGACCGGCCAATGCCTGCCGGGCAGGCGGCAGGCCCTTTGCGCAAAGGGGCCCTGCCCCGGTTCCACTTTTGGCAGCAAACAGGACAGGACGTCAGCCACGGATTTTTCCCAGCGACAACCGCCTATACGCTGTCCCCGGGATTCAGGCCTGACGAACGCGCTTCAGTGGCAGCACGGGCCGGCAACGGCCGGACAACGCCGCCTGACCCGCCTGACGTTCCTGCACGCGGCCTGCCCCGGCGGCGTCTTGAAGGCCCCAGCCTGCCGGGTAGCCGCCGCTTCTGCCGCAAATCCGCCCCTGCGGCAGGAGGGCTTGGAGCGCCTCTGCACTGTTTCCAGCCGCTACGCGGCGTTCCGCCCCCCCGAACAGCTCTGGATGTCCCGGCAGTCTCAGTGAAAACCATTACCGGGGCTGGCAGCGCGGGCACCAGACAGTCGTACGCCCGGCAACGCGCCCCTTCTCCAGGAGACCGCCACAGACTACACAGGACTTGCCGCCCCGGCCGTATACACGGAACGCGTTCTGAAAGGCGCCGGCGTCCCCGCGCGCAGTCCGGTAGTCACGGATCGAAGAGCCACACGCGGCAATGGCCTCCTCAAGCACTTCCACAAGCGCGGCATGCAGCTTGCCGAGCCTGTCTGCCGCAATGCCGGCAGCCGGGCTCTGTGGCGCAATGCCCGCCCGGAACAGGCTTTCGTCGGCATAAATGTTGCCAATCCCCGCAATGACGGTCTGATCAAGCAGCAGTGCCTTGATGGCCGTGCGCCGGCCGGCAAATCGCGCAACAAAGGCCTCCGGACCGATCTCCAGAGGTTCCGGCCCCAGACTGTTCCAGAATGGCCAGCTGTCCAGGCTCCGCGGACTCAGCACACGCAGGAGGCCAAACTTGCGCGTATCGTCAAAAAAAAGCCGGCTTCCGTCGGACAAGTCGAATACCGCCCGCGTATGGGGGCCTGGCGCTTCGCCGGTCGCATGGACAAACAGCCTGCCCGTCATGCGCAAGTGCACGGCAAGCCCCTCTATGCCGGTTCCGGCCTGAGGCGTGAAGCGGATGAGCACCAGCTTGCCCCGCCGCCCTGTACCTGCAATGCGCCGGCCGACTATCGCTTCCAACGGTTCCGGGCCGTCCAGACTGCCGGGATTGAGCAAGCTCACACCGGCAAGGGTTCGCCCAAGAACCAGCGGTTCCAGCGTGCGGGCGACGGTCTCCACTTCAGGCAGTTCAGGCATCGATTCTCCTTCTCAGAACGTTCCCGTTCTGACGCCGCTGGCGTGTACACGATTCAATACCGCATGACCGGGACGGAGACGTCCTGGCGCACACCGCCCCGGTGCAGCACGCCACTCTCCCGCTGTCGGAGCATGACCGGCTGCCATGACCAAAACTCTGTGCAGGAAAGCAGGACGCCAGCCCCAGCCGCCAGAAGCAGCCGGCGCGTGTCCCCCAGGAAGCACGCTGCCGCATGCCCACGCCGGGAAAGGCCCTTCCAGCCCTGCACGGGTGCTGCACACCGTCCGGCCACAGGCTTCGGCGGTACCAGCGGGACCGTGCCACCGTACAACAGCCTGCAAGCAAACGTCTGCCTGGGCGGGCCAGTCCTCCTTCTCTGGGGCACAGCCCTTCCAGACCAGCAGATCAAGCCGGGGAAAGACGAAAGGCACTCCCCGCCTCTTCTTCCGGCGTTACCGTCACACGGCAGGCCCTGTAACACAAAACTCCGGCTGACACCGGAGTTTTGTGTTACACCTATTCAACAGCCTTGCCGATACGGCTCCAGCGGATGTTGTCAAAGCCTTCCCATGACCAGTAGATTCTCCAGGCCTTGCCCCTGATGGCAGTACGATCCACACAGCCCCAGTAGCGGGAATCGGAGGACTCGTCACGGTTGTCGCCCATCACGAAATATTTGCCCGGCGGCACGGTCAGCGGCATGAAGTTGTCGCGTCCGTAGGAATCGGGCTGCGCAATGCGGACATACGGTTCTTCAACCTTGACGCCGTTGCGGTACAGCTGGCGGTTGCGCATTTCAAGCGTGTCGCCGGGGACGCCCACAATACGCTTGATATAGTCAAGAGAAGGATCGCCGGGATAGCGGAAAACAATGATGTCGCCGACCTCAGGATCTTTGCCTTCAATCAGGTAATTGTCTGAAAACGGCATCTTGAGGCCGTAAATAAACTTGTTTACCAGCAGATAATCGCCGATCTGCAGTGTGTTCAGCATGGATCCCGAGGGGATCTTGAACGCCTGCACAACAAAGGTGATGGTGATGAAGGCGATGGCCCCAGCCCACAAAATGGCTTCAACGTATTCCCAGAACACGGACTTACGGTGTTTTCCAAGCATGATGTGGATATGTTCCTGTAAAGTTAGCAGGGTTGATGGCGCGCCGCGAGTTCGTCGCCGGCAGCGGCCACATCAGCGGCAAATTTGGCGCGGGCAGCCAGGAGGCGTTCATGCAGGGCCGGGTCGTGCAGGGCCAGGATTTCGGCAGCCAGCCACGCAGCGTTGCGGGCTCCGGCCTTGTCCAGCGCCACGGTGGCCACGGGGAATCCCGGAGGCATCTGCAGCGTGGCCAGCAGCGCATCCATGCCGTTGAGCGCTGATGCGGCAATGGGAATGCCGATAACAGGTTTGGTGGTACGCGCCGCAACGGCCCCGGCAAGATGGGCGGCCATGCCTGCGGCGCAGATGTACACCTGGCAGCCCCTAGCTTCAAGGTCGTCCACCAGGGTTGCCGTGCGCTCCGGCGTGCGGTGCGCTGAAGTAATCGTAAAAACGTAGGGAATGCCAAGCTGTTTCAGAACATCCGCACAAGGGGTCACAACAGACTCATCCGAGGCGGAACCAATGAAAATGGCAACACGGGCTTCCATAGCTTTCCTCATCAAAAGGCCTCTGCAGGACGAAAACATGCCTGCGAGGGAAAAAGACAATCCTATGCCAGGCTGGCGGCATCGGGATTTCTGTCAGATCAGAACTCCCCAGACCAGGGACACTGCCGGAGCCGGGGCAACGCGCCCCAGGCCGGCCAGCCTCTTGCACCAGCCGTCTCAGCAGGATCCGGCCTGACGGCGCAGCCCCTTCTGGCCGATGTCACTGCGGAAGCGGCTCTGCGGCATGCGAACTCTGGCAACCGCCGCATAGGCCGCAGCCCCGGCGTCGGCCAGCGTGTCGCCGAGCGCGGTCACACAAAGGACGCGCCCGCCCGAAGCCACGGGCCTGCCGTCACGGAGCGTGGTGCCCGCATGAAACACCTTTGCTCCCTGGACTTCAGCCTCTTCAAGTCCCTCAATGGGCATGCCCTTGGCATACGATCCGGGATACCCTTCGGCGGCAATGACCACGCCCAGCGCCGCCTGCGGGTTAATCCGCAGCTGCAGCGTGTCAAGCCGGCCGGCAAGGCAGGCTTCCACGATCTCCACCAGGTCGCTGTCAAGGCGCATCAGCAGAGGCTGGCATTCAGGATCGCCAAACCGCACGTTGTACTCGAGCACCTTTGGCCCTTTGGCCGTCATCATCAGTCCCGCGTAAAGGATCCCTGTGAACGGATGCCCCTGCCGGGCCATCTCAGCAAGGATAGGCCGGATCACGGTGTCCGTCATGGCCTCAAGCTGATTATCCGGCAGAACGGGCGCCGGGCTGTACGCCCCCATGCCTCCCGTATTGGGTCCGGTATCGCCGTCAAAGGCGGCCTTGTGATCCTGTGCTGAGGGCAACGCAAGCGCCGTTCTGCCGTCACAGAAGGCCAGCAGCGACACTTCCTCACCTTCCAGAAATTCCTCGATGACCACACTGCTGCCTGCATCGCCAAAGGCTTTGCGGCCCATGATCATGTCAATGGCGTCCAGCGCCTCCTGCTCGGTCCGGGCAACGACCACCCCCTTGCCGGCGGCAAGACCGTCAGCCTTGACCACCAGCGGCGCACCGGCAGACCGCACAAAGGCCGCAGCCTCCGCGGCGTCATCAAAGATCCGGCAGGCCGCTGTAGGCACACCGGCCTGCTCCATGATGCGCTTGGCAAACGCCTTGCTGCCCTCGAGCTGGGCGCACCAGCGATCGGGGCCGAAGCAGGGGAGGCCTGCCGCGCGCATGGCGTCGACAACGCCCAGCGTCAACGGCAGCTCCGGTCCGGGGATGACCAGATCCGCCCGCCGTTCTTTGGCCAGGGCAACCAGCCCGGCAATATCGTCCGGCGCGACGGCCACATTTTCGCCTTCTGCGGCCGTACCGGCGTTGCCCGGTGCAATGATGACAGAATCCACCCGCGGGCTCTGCCGCAGTTTCCAAGCCAGGGCGTGCTCGCGCCCGCCGGATCCGATAATAAGCACCCGCATAGCTGGGCCCTCCGCAATGCGTGACAAACAGTCTTCAAAAGGATACTGAAAAAAGACACATCGGCCTGAGCCGGTGCAACTTTTGATGCGCCTGTCCGAACGGATTACTGTATCCGGATGCGGCGCAAAAGACAACTCTGGAGAAAACCTATGAACACGGCCCGTTTTTTGCCTGATCTGCCTGAAGAGAAACTGTCGCGCATCCAGCTTGACGGACTGCGCTGGACGGTGGGACAGGCCATGCGGAACCCCATCTATGCGGCGCGGCTGAAGGGGGCGGGCATTGAGGCGCCGGAAGACATCACTACTCTTGCGGATCTGCGTCGCCTTCCCTTCACAACGGTGGAAGACCTGAGGGACGGCTATCCTCTCCCGCTTCTCTGTGTTCCTGAAGAAGAGATCGTGCGCGTCCACGCCTCGTCAGGGACGACCGGCAAGCGAAAGATTCTGGCTTACACAGCTAACGACGTGGCCAATTTCGGCCTGCAGATGGCCCGTTGCTACGAGCTTGCCGGCCTGACGCCCGCCGACAGGATCCAGATTGCCGTCGGCTACGGATTATGGACAGCCGGCGCAGGCTTCCAGGCCGGCAGCGAACTGTTCGGTGCCATGACCGTGCCCGTAGGTCCGGGAAATCTGGACATTCAGCTGCAGCTTCTGAAAGATTTGCACATCACCTGCATTGGCTGCACGGCCTCCATGGCGCTTTTGCTGGCCGAAGAAGTGGAGCGCCACCACCTTCGAGAACAGTTGAATCTGAAAAAAATCATCTTCGGCTCCGAGCCGCACAGCCTCAAAATGCGCCAGAGCTTCACCGAGAAACTGGGCGTCGAAGGCACCTACGACATCGCCGGCATGACCGAAATGTACGGCCCGGGCACCGGGCTCAACTGCGAAGTCGGCCAGGGCATCCATTACTGGGCGGATCTTTTCATTCACGAAATCGTTGACCCGCACACCCTTGAACCCGTGCCTGACGGCGAGGTTGGCGAACTGGTGGTTACAAGCCTGCGCAAGGAAGCCGTGCCGCTCATCCGCTACCGCACGCATGACCTGACGCGCCTCATTCCCGAACCCTGCCCCTGCGGGCGGCACATCCCGCGTCACGGCCATATCCGGGGCCGTTCGGACGACATGATCATCTACCGCGGCGTCAACATCTATCCCGGCCAGATTGTGGACGTGCTCAACCAGTTCCACGATGTGGGCGGCGAATACCATGTCAAGCTGACGCGCTCTGAAGGGCTCGACTACATGGATCTCATGGTTGAACGGGCTTCCGGCGTGTCGTCCGACAACGACAAGGGCCTGGCACGCGAGGTCAGCATGGAGCTGCACCGGCGCATCATGGCGCGCATCAATGTGGAAATTGTGGATCCGGGGACACTTCCCCGCGCGTTCGGCAAATCCAAGCGCGTGACAGACAACCGTCTGGAGTAACAACAGCGGGGCGGAACACACCAGACCTGCGCCTGTCCCGCCGCCAGCGCACACCGGCGGCCGCCTTTGCAGGGCAGGTCTGTCAGTACAGATCCTGACAGATACAGGAAACGGCTGCCTCTTCCCTGAAGCGTTTTGCCATTGAAAAAGGCAGAACTCGAGGCGGCAGCACCGCGCCGCCCGGCCAAACGTGAGCGGAAAAAACGCGTTTTTTCCGCGGAACGACAGGCCGTATGGCTGGAAACGCACAGCGTTTCAAACTGAAAATGCTCTAAAAAGACAAACGCCATTTGCCGCCTGCACACCGGGAAAACCGGGGCTGAAGGCCGCCCGCCACAAACGCGAAAGGCCAGAACACAGCCCCGGACTGCGCCGCCTGCCATGCAGCATGAACAGACAACGGGCATTTGGCAAAGGAGTCCTGTATGCCCATCATCCTTCCCGGCCAGACGCCCGGCGCAGACATCTACGCCATCACCGACAGTGATCTGTCGCTGGGACGATCCAACGAAGAGGTCGCCAGGGCGCTCCTGTCCGCCGGTGTGACCATTTTGCAGTACCGTGAAAAACACAAGGACAAAGGGGCAAAACTGGCCGAATGCCGTGTACTGCGCGAAATGACACGCGCTGCAGGAGCCTGCTTCATCGTCAATGATGACGTGGACGTGGCCCTGCTGTGCGAGGCTGATGGCGTCCATGTGGGCCAGAGCGACCTGCCCGCCAGGGATGTACGCCGTCTTGTAGGCTCCGGCATGATTATCGGCGTGTCGACCAAGAACCCGGAACAGGCACTCCAGGCCGTTGCCGACGGGGCAGACTATATCGGTGTCGGACCCATTTGCGCCACGGCTACCAAACCCGACGCAGGGCCTGGGGTCACCTTGAGCTATCTCGACTGGGTCGTGGCCAACATCCAGCTGCCGTTCGTGGCCATCGGCGGCATCAAACGGACCAACATCGGCGAACTGGCCCGCCACGGCTGCAAAAGCTGCGCGCTGATCTCCGAACTGGTGTCTGCGCCGGATATTGCAGCGCGTGTGGCTGAAGTCCGGCACGCCATGCACGCAGGCCAGGACGGCCCGGCGCGTTAATCCTCCGCTGCCAGTCCAGACGGCCCTGACAGGAGCATGAAGCCCGCAGCCGTGCACAGCCCAACGACCTTGTCATGCCGGATGGCGGGGTGTTCCTCCAAAGAGGCCATGGGCTGTACACTGACCAGTGCCAGTCCTTACATCAACAGTCATTGCCAATAGATAGTTTATTGAATATGCAGTGTGTCGGAGGAAGACATGCAGACAAAAACCTTTCTCGGTGTGTGCGGCAGCCTGCGGAAGGCATCGCGCAACATGGGACTTCTGCGGTGTGCACAGACTGTCATGCCTGAGGGAAGTTCCCTCATCATTGCCGATATTTCAGAATTTCCTTTTTATTCCGCAGACAGGGAACAGCCGGAATGCGTCAAGGCCTTTATCCGGCAAGTCAAGCAGGCCGACGGGCTTGTTCTTGCCGTTCCGGAATATAACTACTCCGTCGCGCCGGCCCTGAAAAACGCTCTGGACTGGGTGTCGCGCGAACCGGGGAGCCTCCTGGCCGGCAAACCGGCGGCCATCATGGGCGCAGGCGGGGGCATGGGAACTTCGCGTGCGCAGTATCATCTGCGGCAGATCTGCGTCTACCTTGATCTGCGTGTGCTCAACAAACCGGAAGTCTTTTCCAACGCGTTTTCCGCCGCGTTTTTCAACAACGGTGACGTGGCCGATACGGAAGAAGGGAAAAAACTTCAGACTGAAATAAAGGAACTGATGGCGGCCCTGTGCCGGCAGGCAGGGCAGCAACTCCGGTAAGACAGCTGAGACCCCGCTGACCTGCACGACCTCCTGCCAAAAACACAGCTGAAAAACGGTAACGCCACGTTCTGGCAAGTCTCTCGGGCCGCGCTCTCAGGTAGACAACGCCACGGCAAGAAGGCACCGCGTTGCCGCTTAACGCCTGCCGCAGTCCTTCGTTTCCCTGGCGGCCCGCATTGAACGGCTTCTGCTGGCAGGCTCTGCCTGATGCGGGGCCTTACAGCAGAACCATCAAGCAGGACTACGAAGTGCAGGACGCCTACGGCAGCCTGAACTTGACGACATGACACCGCATCGGTATCCTATTTCGTTCGTGTATTCTTATTCTGCACCTCGCGGTAAAGGAGTTCTTCATGCTTGACCTCAAGCTTCTGCAAAAAAATCCCGACGTCGTTGCCGCCGCGCTGCAGCGCCGTCATTCGCCACTGAGCATGGATACGTTCGAGCGTCTGGACAATCAGCGCCGCACACTGCTGGCCGAGGTCGAGGCGTTGAAAAGCGAACGCAACCGCCTGTCTGCCGAAGTGGGCAACCGGAAACGCGCCGGACAGGACGCTTCAGATCTGATGGCTGCAGCGGCTGAAAAAGCCGCACGCATCACCGAGCTGGATTCGGCCACCGAGGCCGTCAAGGCCGAACTTGAAGCCTGGATGCTTACGGTGCCGAACATCCCTGACGCCGATGTGCCGGACGGGCTTGACGAAAAGGACAATGTGGAAGTCCACCGCTGGGGCGACATCCCCACCTTTGACTTCCAGCCCAAGGAGCACTGGGAGCTCGGTACGGCGCTGCACGGCCTTGACTTTGATCGCGGCGCCAAGCTGGCCGGCGCCCGCTTCACGGTTTCCTGGGGCTGGGCTGCGCGGCTCGAACGCGCCCTGATGAATTTTTATCTGGACTTCCACCATACCCAGGGCCGGACGGAAATTCTCCCGCCCTTCATGGTCAACCGCAAGACCATGACCGGCACGGGCCAGCTGCCCAAGTTTGAGGAAGATCTGTTCAAGGTCAACGATCCGCGCGGCCTTTACCTGATCCCCACGGCCGAGGTGCCTCTGACCAACCTGCATTCCGGCGAAATCCTCGAGGAGACGGATCTGCCGCTGCGCTACTGCGCCCAGACGCCCTGCTTCCGTTCCGAAGCGGGCGCGGCAGGCAAGGACACGCGCGGCCTCATCCGCCAGCACCAGTTCACCAAGGTGGAAATGGTGTACTTCTCGCATCCGTCGGAATCCGAAGCCATGCTGGCCGAAATGCGCCGCAGCGCCGAAACGCTGCTTGAGATGCTGGAGCTGCCCTATCGCACCATCATCCTCAGCACCGGCGACATGGGCTTCTCCTCTGCCAAGACGTTCGACGTGGAAGTCTGGCTGCCCGGCCAGAACACCTACCGCGAAATTTCGTCCTGTTCCAACTGCCGTGACTTCCAGGCCCGGCGGGCAAACATCCGCTTCCGCCCCAAGGGCGGCGGCAAGCCCGAATTCGTGCACACACTCAACGGATCCGGGCTGCCCACGGGCCGCTCGCTGGTGGCCATACTTGAAAACGGCCAGCAGGCCGACGGCTCCATCCGCCTGCCCAAGGTCCTCTGGCCCTATATGGACGGCCTGAAGGAAATCCGCGCAGAAAACTGATTGCGCCTTGCACGTCAGCGTGACCGTTTGCAGAAGACCGTAGCAAACGGCACGCTGCCCGTGTTTTCCGCAAGCCAACATGGCTGTTCCCCGTATCTGCCAGAGCACTGCTGCGGTGTCCGCCAGATACGATCCGTATAAAGAAAACCGATCCAGGCTATCTTCTGAAAAGGATTGTTATGACTCAGGAAC
>CALUZP010000032.1 GCA_944325325.1 uncultured Desulfovibrionaceae bacterium | reverse complement strand
GCTGATCGCGCGCCGGACCGGCATGGAAGTGGCCACCGCCTCCAGGTATGACGGCGCCACAGCCCTGGCCGAAGCCGCCCTGATGGCCTGCCGCCAGACGCGGCGGCACAGCGTGGCCGTGTCCATGGGCGTCCATCCTCATTACCGCGAAGTCCTTGCCACCTATTGCCGCGCTGCCGGCATAGCCCTCGCCGAGCTGCCGCTCAAGGCCGACGGCACGACCGACGTCACACCTGCCGCAGCCGGGGATCTGGCCGGGCTTGTCGTGCAGTCCCCGAACTTCTTCGGGGTGATCGAGCCGCTGGCCGCACAGGCCGACTGGATCCACGAAGGCAAGGGCCTCTTGATTGCGGGCTTTACCGAAGCCATGTCCCTGGGACTTCTGGCCAGCCCAGGCAGCCAGGGCGCAGACATCGTGGCCGGTGAAGGCCAGAGCTTTGGCCTGTCGCAGATGTATGGCGGGCCCAACCTCGGACTTATGGCCACGCGCAAGGCCTATGTCCGCAACATGCCCGGCCGTCTGGTGGGCCGGAGTGTGGACACCTCCGGCAGGCGCGCCTTCGTGCTGACCCTGTCCACGCGCGAACAGCATATCCGCCGGGAGCGCGCGGTTTCCAACATCTGCTCCAACGCAGGCCTGTGTGCCATGACCTGTGCCGTCTATCTCGCTGCCATGGGCGGGACGGGCCTTGCCCACATGGCCCGGCTCAACCGTGACAAGGCGGCCTACTTCAGGGCCGGCCTGCTGGCCCGCGGGTTCCGTCCCCTGTTTGACGGCCCCACGTTCAACGAATTCGCCCTGGAAGCGCCGGAAGGGTTTGCCGCATGGCGGCAGCGCCTGCTCGACGAGCGCGGCATCCTGTTTGGCCTTGATCTTAAGGAAATGGGATATGACCTGCCCGGCTATCTGTTCTGCGTGACGGAAACCCGGAGCCGCGCCGAGCTGGACGCCATGCTTGAGGAGGTGGCCCATGTCTGAACAGTCACGCTGGCCCGGCATGTCCGGCCTGGTTCTTGCCGAACCTCTGCTCTGGGAAAAAGGCTGCCCCGGACGCATTGGCGCAAGCCTGCCCGAGTCCGATGTTCCCGCCGCACCGCTGGAAGGTTTTGAACGCGAAACCACCGGTCTGCCGGATTTGTCCGAAGTCGATGTGGTGCGCCACTTCACCCGGCTTTCCACCTGGAATTTCGGCGTTGATACGGGCATGTACCCTCTTGGTTCCTGCACCATGAAGTACAATCCCAAAATCAACGAAAAGCTGGCAGCGCTCCCCGCGTTCTGCAACGCCCATCCGCTTGCCCCGGCACAGCTGTCCCAGGGCGCCATGCGGATTATCCATGAAACCGAACAGGCCCTGTGCGAAATCACCGGCCTGACCGCCTGCACCCTGCAGCCTTCCGCCGGCGCACATGGCGAACTCACGGGGATCATGCTCATCCAGGCCTGGCACCGCGCTCAGGGCCACACCCGGACCAAGATGCTGATCCCGGACACGGCGCACGGCACCAATCCTGCCAGCGCCGCCCTGTGCGGCTATGCGGCAGTCAAGGTTCCCTCCGGTCCCGACGGCATCCTCACGGCAGAAGCTGTCGCCGAGCTGATGGATGAAGACTGCGCCGGGATCATGGTGACCAACCCCAACACCCTCGGTCTGTTCGAATCCAACCTGGCCGAAATTGCCCGCATCGTCCACGAACGGGGCGGCCTTGTTTACGGCGACGGCGCCAACCTCAACGCCATCATGGGCTATGCGGATCTGGGCCGCATCGGCGTTGACGTCATGCACATGAACCTGCACAAGACCTTCTCCACCCCGCACGGCGGCGGCGGCCCCGGCTCCGGCGCCGTCTGCGTCGGTCCCGTGCTGGAACCCTTCCTGCCCGGGCCCCGTGTTGCGGAAGAAGACGGCCGCCTTGTCTGGAAGGCCGCCGGACCGCAGTCCATCGGACGGCTCCATCCCTTCTACGGGCAGTTCGGCGTCATCCTGCGCGCCTGGGCCTACATCCGCACGCTGGGTCCCGCACTCAAGCGTGCCTCGGAGCTGGCCGTGCTGAACGCCAACTACATCAAGGCCCAGCTGCGTGACGTGTACGAACTGCCCTATCCGCAGGCCTCGCTGCACGAATGCGTGTTCACCGACAAAAAACAGGAGCCCTTTGGTGTCAGCACCATGGACATCGCCAAGGGCCTCATTGACCGCGGCTATCACCCGCCGACCATTTACTTCCCGCTCGTGGTGCACGGCGCGATCATGATCGAGCCGACCGAAACGGAAAGCCTGGGTGATCTCGACGGCTTTATCGCCGCCATGCGTGACATCGCCGAAAAGGCCGAATCCGACGCGGCCTCACTCCATGCCGCTCCCCGCCTGACCACCGTCGGACGGGTCGATGAAGTGGGTGCGGCGCGCAAGCCCGTACTGACCGGCGACATGTAGCCGCAGTCCCTGCCCGGCAGGGAAACTTGCCCGGGGGAAGGCGGAAACCCTTTTGTAAAAGGGTTCTCCGCCTTCCCCCGGACCCCCATCCACCTTCCTAAAACATTTGACAGGCCGTCAGCCGCCGTCACGGTGCTTCCGGGCGGCATTCTTTCGTCCGCAGTGGTGGTGCAGGGCCGGTCGGCATGCGCTGGCCCCTGAGAACAGGCAGGCGGCACAGAACAGGCAGCACCGCGGCTCTGAGTTGTCCCTGCCAGAAGATTGCGCCTCAGGGTATCCCGGGGTGGCCTGGCCGCTGCAGGCCCGCGTGCCGCAATCTGGTGCAATCTGGTACAGCCTGGTACGGGTCTTCTGGAGCGGGAAGCGGGACACCGGATGTCCGGGATGTCCGGAGCTCCGGGAGGCTGGAGCATTTTGAGTTTGAAACGTTTTGCACTTTAAACCATACGGACGGTCGTTTCGTGCAAAACACGCGGTTTTCCCGATCAGTTTTTGCCGAGCGGCGCTGTGCTGCCGCCTCGCGTGCTTCTTTTTCAATGGCAACACGCTCCAGACAGG
>CALUZP010000031.1 GCA_944325325.1 uncultured Desulfovibrionaceae bacterium | reverse complement strand
GCAGGCCCCTCTGCTGCAGCGCGAGCACGCCATTGTCCGGCCCAACGGGCAGGGTGGCAGCGTGGACGTGTGCAGGGCCGTAAGCCGCTGGCGGCCGGTGGCATAGCAAACTGATGAGGGCAGGACGTATGGAAACTGAAAAGCAGCTGTTCACGGCAACGGATGCCGCCCTGGCGGCGCTGCCGGAATTTGTGGGCAGGCGCACCGGCGCAGCAATCCGGGTAGATGTCGATTCCTGCGGCTGACGGGGCTCCCGCCTGGAACTGGCTCTGGATGAGCCGGAAAATGACGATGTGACGCAGGAAGTTGGCGGATTCGTGTTCTGTATGCGCAAAAAGTACATGGATCAGGTCCGTTCGGTCTGCATTGACTATGACGGTACCGAATTTCAAATCTTTACCGAGCGGATGCTGTCCGCATTCTGCCGCTAGGGCTACGCGTTGAGTGTCCGGAGGCAGGCACGGTCCTTCTTTTCCTTGCAATCCTGGTGCAAGGGGGCTGAGCCTGCCTCCGGCTTTTTTGTCCCGTGCGGACTTTGTTTACCGGCCCGTGAGGCGGCGACTGCCGGCTCTTGTCCCATTCCCGGACGAGGGCTGCCGTTCAGGATATGTCGTCCCCTTGCGGCAGAGCATACCGGTGCGGCCTGTCTGCTGGCTGCGCCGGATTCATGGTGTTTGGCAGAGCTCACGCAACAGATGAGCTGATGGCATCCCTGTCGCTAAACGCAGAGCCCGACTGATCAGGTTGTCTGCCATGCGGGAGCGGTTGCGGCAAAAAATGTCTTCATGCAGGCCGTCTGGCAAGATCGTCTTGCCGCGCTGTATTCAGATTTCCAAATGGAGCCAGCTCTGCCCCTGCTGTTGAGCATCGTGTATGCCCAGCGGGTTTGCCATGGCTGTTGCTGCGGGGCAGGCCAGCCCGGTACGCATCGGGATCTGTTCTATTTTGCTACGGGTATCCAGACTGCCCCATGCCTGTATGCAGCCAGGCAGCCACGTCGGGGAGGCACCGGGCAGGACGGCGACCTGCACTTGTATGTGCTGATGCAGAAAACAGGGCTGACACCCTTCAGAGGGCACCCCGGCTTCAGAGGACTGCTGCCCTTGCTCATACTCTTTTGAGGCATGACGGGCAGCAAAACTTGCCTCAGAACAGTTCCGGCCCCGTTGAGTGAGCCCGCATCGTTCCTTGATCTTTCACCTGTTCAAACGGAAGAGGGATTGACGTTTCCCCCCGTCAGGAGCACACTGGCGCATATTCTCAGGGCGGGGTGAAAGTCCCCACTGGCGGTGACCTGCAAGGAAGTCCGCGAGCGGCCTTCGACGGCGAAGGCGTCAGCAGATCCGGTGCAATTCCGGAACCAACGGTAACAGTCCGGATGAAAGAGAATGAGCGCCTTGGTCATGTTGCGCGGGCTCTTCCCTCTTTGGGGAAAGCGGTGCACATCGGCCGTGCGTCCCACTACGCCCTGGTTCTGACGTTTCAGCCTGTGGAGTCTTGTCATGAACCAGTCCCTCCTGGCCTCGTTCGGTTCTTCCCGTGAACGCCTGCAAAAAGGCCTGTCCGCGTTGCGGGCAGGGCAGGGTGTCCTAGTCGTGGACGATGACAACCGTGAAAATGAAGGCGATATGATTTTTGCCGCCGGCAGCCTGACGGACAGGCAGATGGCCATGCTGATCCGTGAGGGCAGCGGTATCGTATGCCTGTGCCTTACGCCGGAAAAGGCACAGTCCCTGCGGCTGCGTCCCATGGTCGAGCACAATACCAGCGCCTACGGGACGGCGTTCACCATCAGCATCGAGGCCGCCCGTGGTGTGACAACCGGCGTTTCGGCAGCCGATCGCGTCACGACAATCCGCGCAGCCATCGCAGAAGACGCCCGGCCTGATGATTTGAGCCACCCCGGTCATGTATTCCCGCTTGTGGCGCGTGCCGGCGGTGTGCTGGAGCGTGACGGCCATACGGAAGCCACTGTGGATTTGATGCGGCTTGCCGGCCTCGCCCCCTGTGGCGTGCTCTGTGAGCTGACCAATCCTGACGGCACGATGGCACGGCTGCCGGAAATCAGTGTGTTCGCGCAAAAGCACGCCATGCCGGTGCTGTCGGTACAGGACATCATTGCCTACAGGCGGTCTGAAGGGCTGTAGTGCAGGGCTGTTGAGGCAACGGTGCGCCCGGGGCTGCCGGCGGCGGTCATGCAAGACAGGCCGGCGCGCCGTTGTCTGCTTGGTGGTGCAAACACTGGTGCAGCACAAAAAAGGTGCCTGTCGAGAAAGCCCGCTTGTGAAGGAGGGCTTCTCGCCGGGGACTTTTTTCAGCCGTCATCTCCACTGTTCCAGCAGCTTGCCGGGAGGCTTATGGGAGCATGCGCGTGTCCGTCAGGGACAGGCGTCAGTGGCTGGATACAGAGCGGCGCAGAGGATGTGGCGCAGGGCCTGCCGCTATCCCGCGGACACGGTGGGTGAGAGGGCAAAACCCGCCGACAGGGATGGCTACGAACGCTGCGGGCAGGCGGCCCGAAGGAAACAGAAGGCAGGCGTTCACCTGCTGTTGCCTTGTGATGCAGCAGGAGCCGGGTTCTCCATTCAGAGGGCGACGCCGGCAGACGGGGAAGCGCTGTGGAGCATCTTTCGTCACCGCGCTGACAGACTTCCGTTGCCGCATGGTGGCAGGTGGGCCTTGATCAACCGGTTGTCTGGAAAAGTAAGCCGGCAGACATCCAGAAGCCAGGAATGCACCGGACACGGAACGGAAAGGTACACCATTTTGGGGAAGGAGATGGCGCGCCCGAGGCCGGGGCCGCATGCGTCCGGCGCGTTATACGGCGGACTGGCACAGGGAGACGATCACCCACAGCATGCTCAGCAGCACATGCACCGTCAGCAGTTTTTTGCTGTATGTCCCCTGATACAGGGACAGCAGCACGCCACATCCAAACCAGATAAGCAGCGCGACAAGATGCAGCGTATAGAGCTGCTCCGAGGCGTAATACCACACGCCGGCCACTGGGCCTTCGCTGTCCCACAGGTCGGTGTATGTCCCGGGTTGTGTCTTCACGGTCCAGAGTTCAGAGCCCCACAGTGCCGTTGCCAGGCTGCAGAACATCAGCCAGATGGTACGGCCGGAAGAAATGTGCCTGAATGAAAACATGTGATCCGCTCCCCGATGATGTGATGGTCATGAATGCCGTATGCATGGCTGAAGCCATGTTCATGACGGCCTTGTGCTGCCGGGAGTCCGGCCCTGCGGGCCTGCAAGACGGCCGGAAAGGGGCAGGTGGCAGCAACCGGTGAGGTTCGCAGGCAATGTCGGATGGCGCCTGCCCTGACCGTGTTGTGCCCGGCAGGTGACTTAGGAAAGGCGTGTAGTGCAGGCCGGGATTGGCTCAGGGCAGGTTGCCGGGGGCGTTGCCCCCGGCGGGATGCACGGGGCTGCGCCCCGTGTCTGTCAAAATCAGCCGGCGTCAGTTGAGCCGGATGGGCAGGGTATGGGTTTCGTGTCCGGCCTTCATGGTCAGTGTCAGGATGTCAGGACCGGCTGTAAGGGACTCCGGCAGCAGCAGATCGTGATACCCGGCGTCGACATTGAGATTTTCCTGGAACAGCAGGGTTCCGTCGGCCTTCTGCAGGGTGAAGGTTACAGGCCCGCCCTGTTCCCTGGCGTAGTTGACGCTGTAGCGGCCCGTGTCGGGGTGACGGCGCAGGTCGCAGGCGTCAGGGACCCAGCTGGTTCCGATGCCGGGCTTGCAGGGGACGACCATCCGGGGGAATCCCGTGACCAGCGGCGGCGTGCTGAACCCTCCGCGCTTGAGTCCGGCCTGAATTTCGGGGATGCCCATGAACAGTTTCCAGAGCAGGCCCGAGCGGTAGTTTTCCACCATACAGACAATGGGCAGCTGGTCGATGGCGATATAGAACGGCGACGCCCAGTCGTCGCGCTGGTTGTAGGCGTCACGCGGGCCGTGCAGGCTCCACAGTGAGGGGTGGTGCTTGCGAATGTCCCACAGGACACGCATGGCGTATTCGGGCACATAGGGCATGGAGGCCAGGGCCGCCGTAGGCGCCACGGTAGCCGATTCGTAGACAGGCGAGCTGTACAGATAGCCTGTGGGGGTTTCAGAAGAGGTCAGTCCCCAGAAGCCGTCGTGGAACTTGGTGGACCAGTGGGCCAGGTACAGGCAGTAGGCGCGGTTGATCAGCGCCTGGGTCACGTTGCGTGTCCAGTAGCCCCTGGTGACGTGGCTGTCGGCTAGGGCTTTGGGATCAAGGCCGATAAAGGAATAATGGATGATGAACAGCGGGCCGGTATAGATGATCGCGCCTTCGATGTCGTGTCCGTAGTAGTGGCGGTTCTGGTATTCTTCGGTCGAGTACCAGGCCTTCAGCGCTTCGGGCTCGATGGGATGGGTGGGCGAGGACAGTGCCAGCACGTAGGCGATCATGGCTTCGTTGAAGCCGGTGATCTTCATGCCTTTTGTAAAACCTGTTTCGGGGCTCCAGTGCCAGTAGAGGCCGTTGTTTTCCCCGTTGGTGAACCAGTTCCAGTCAATATCCTCCCAGATTTCGGTAATCCGGTCACGCAGTGTCGCCTCGTCGCCGTCGCCGTCAAAGTAGGCCCGGGCGATCAGCAGTCCTTCCATGAGGAAGGCGGTTTCCACAAGATCCGCGCCGATGTCGTCTGCACCAAAGATCCGGGTTGCGCCCGTATTGCCGTCGATCCAGTGGGGGAATGCGCCGTGCAGTTTTTTGCGATCGGTTTTGTTCGCCAGGAAATCCGTCAGAGTCAGCAGGCGCTGGAGGGCTGCCTCACGGCTGACCCAGCCGCGTTCGACGCCTGTCACAAGGGCGGCCACGCCAAAGCCGGTGCCGCCGACAGCTGCGGGGCCGTCCGGGTATTCGCGGCTGCTTTCACGGACCATGCCTGATGGGAAGGAATATTCCCACATATAC
>CALUZP010000030.1 GCA_944325325.1 uncultured Desulfovibrionaceae bacterium | reverse complement strand
CCATGGGAACAGCTCCTTGGAGTGTTGGTATCAGAAAGCAGGTCTGCCATGGCCGGGCCATGGCAGACGTCCGTCAGCGCATTACAGAAGGCCGATCAACGGGAACCAGACAACGGCCATGACTGCCCAGACAATCCAGGCCATCAGGCCTACGGCAAACGACGACTTGAGCTGTTCGGGGACGGTAAAGTACCCCGCGCCGTACATGATGATGTTGCCCATGGTGTTGAAGGGCAGGAACAGTGCATAGCCCATGAGGATGGCCAGCGGCAGCACAAAGCCGACAATGGGGAAGCCGAAGGTCTGGGCCAGGCCGATGTAGATGGGGATCATCACGCCGGCCATGGCTGTGGTGGTCGACCAGATGATATGGCTGAAAATCGTGAAGCCCATCAGCCCGATCAGCAGGGGCAGCATGCTCACGTCGGTCAGTCCCAGGGAGGTGATGAGCGACTTGATGAGCCATTCAAAGGCCTTGGTCTTCATGAGCACGCCGCTGAGGGTGATCACGCCGCCGAAGTAGACGAACAGTTCCCAGGGAATGGACTTCTGCGCTTCCTTCCAGCTGAGCACCCCGATTTTGGGCAGCAGGATCAGCGTACAGACGGCAAAGGCGACCATGGTGGAATTGAAGTGATGCCACATGTCGGTGGACCAGAGCACCAGCGCGAGGAAGAAGTAGAGAAGTGATTTCTTTTCACGCAGGGTCATGGGGCCCATTTTGGTCAGTTCTTCTTCAATATAGTGCATACCGCCCGGGATGGTCTTCATTTCAGGCGGATAGAGCCAGCGCACCACGAACAGCGTGCCGACAAGGATGATGACAGTGGCAGGCACGGCAGCCAGTGCCCAGAATCCCCAGGATGTGGCCACGGACGTGGTGCCGATGGCGGCGGTGATCATGCCGATGGCAATGGGGTTGGGGATGGTGGCCGTCATGAACCCGCCGGCGGTGATGTTGGAGGCAAACGTATTGCACAGGAACAGCGTCTTGCCAAAATTACTGGTGCCCTTTTCGATGCGGTAGGCCTGGGCGACGCCTTCAACAATGGGCAGCATTGCGGCCGTGCGGGCCGTATTGGAAGGCGTGAGCGGCGCAATGAACAGGTTGGCGAACATGGGCGCAAGGATAGCGCCGGTCGGTGTTTTGCCAAGCAGGCGCATCATGTTGAGGGCCACGCGGCGCGCCATGCCTGTTTCCGTCATGGCAATGGAGATGATAAAACCGGTGATAAGCATCCACAGCGAGGTTGTGCCGAAGCCGGACAGCGCAAAACCGGCGTTGTGGATGAGAGCACCGTCTTTTGTGGCTCCGTCGGCGTTGCCGACCCAGAAATACAGGAGTGAAATAACAATGAACGTGCTTGTGGCAAAACTGACGCTGATGGTCACCCACAACACGACGGCGCCGGCAAAGATGGCCAGGAGCTTGTGCTGGACCAGCGTCATGCCTTCGGGCGTGGGCAGAAGCCAGACGAGGAGAAAGACAGCCACGGCAATGAGGTTGCCGTACTTCTTGCCGAGTTCTTCAAAACGATTTGCCATAGGTGGAGCCTCGCTTCATAACCAAATCATCGATTCTGGTCAGTTGAGGTTGGGCGCGCCTGGTGTGCACCGTGGCGGCAGGCGTTGCCGGCCTGGGCCGGGTGCACGGCAAAACGGGTCTCCATTGCGCCGGAACGAAGAAACATCCTTGCCGGTGCGGCTGTAGCCTGCCAAATGGCTCTGGCAGGGGGCGTCAGGCGGCTGCCTCAGTCTTTCTTCCCCTTGGTCGTGCGTTCCGCACGCGTTGGAAAAAGCCGGGCAGCATGCCCATAGCCGTCCATTCTAGCCGGTTTTTGCATCCGCCAGAGCGGTCTGGCAGGCAAACCGTTCGCATCCATCCGGCATTGCGGCATGTTTCATCCATGGAGCCTGCGACGTCCGGCTGCCCCGGCAGCCGGGATATGGCGGCAGCGTGCCGCCGTGTATCATGCGGCGTCCGCGACGGCGTCACAGGGCGACCACTGTGCCGTGCCAGCGGGAAACGCCGGCAGAATCTGGGCTGGCAGGGCATGGTGGCCGTGTTGTGACGTCCGTGCGTTGCCGTACGGTTCCGTGAGTTACAGTCCGGGTTCCAGTTCGACAATATCCAGCCAGTGGTGGACACTGACGCCTTCCGGCGCTACGGAAGCCAGCTGCATGGTGCAGCCGCTGCACCCCGTGACGATGCTGCGGCAGGCTTCAGGAAAGCCCGCCAGACAATTTTTGCCAAGCCTGGCCGAAATGTCAGGATCGCTCATTTTGAGGATCCCGCCCATGCCGCAGCACAGGGCGGTTCCCCTGGTCAGCCCTGGCAGAGCACGCTGCAGGAAGGGCCGGTCAGGATCGTTGTCGCCCCAGTGGCAGGGCTGATGGTAGCCGGGCGTGGCGGGTGCTGCCGGCAGGGTCCGGATAACGGCGCCTTCGAGCAGAGCGCTGAGCCCCCTGACGCTGGTGCGCCACAGGGCAGCGTCGTTTTCGTCCAGCAACCCTTCCTGATCAGCGTAGCCGTCCAGACTGTGCTTGCATGACGCGCAGAAAACCGCCAGAACGGGTTTGCCCAGGGCCTTCCAGCGTTCGACATTGCGTTGCTGGACTTCGGCCTGCGCCTTGAACATGCCGGCATGGTGCAGCGTGCCTCCGCAGCAGGTGAAGTCTGGCCGTTCGATGACTTCGTAGCCCCAGGCCCTGAGCAGCTGATTGGCTTTTTCCGTCCAGCGGGGACGGATGTTGCGGGCCGTGCAGCCCGAAAACACGGCAACCGGACGTGAGGGGGCTGCCCAGCCGGGGGAGGGGCGCAGGGTGAACCATGTCTGAGTTTCAGCGCTGTCGGCCATAGCCCGCGCCGTATCCAGCGAAGACTGCAGCGCTTCAGGCGTCAGCGCATCAGGAAACATGGAGGCGAGCCGTCCCGCCGTCGGCCAGAGAGGGCCGGCGCGCCGGATCCAGATGTCCCAGACATACTGGCTCCAGTGCGGATGGCTGGCCCGCACCTCGGCAAGCAGATCACTGGTCGACAGCTTGCGCGCGCACGCCTTCTTGCAGCGCTCACATCCGGCGCACAGACGGGACAGATCCCGGATGATCTTCCAGGGCATGGGCTCTTCAGAACCCCAGCCGTCCAGCGGCTCCATGAGCAGGCGCTTGCCCTTGGGGGCGTATTCCTCACGCTTGAACAGCGCAAACACGGGACAGACATTCAGGCATTCGCCGCACTGTGTGCATCCGCGTTTCATGATCAGTACCCCTTTGCGGGATTGAGAATCCCGTTGGGATCAAACAGTTCGCGCACCTTCAGCATCATGGCGTGCTCTTCCTGGCCGAGCTGCCGGCTCACTTCCTTGAGGCAGCCGCCGCCGTGCTCGCCTGAGAGGCTGCCGCCAAATTCCAGGACAGCCGCGTCAAGTTCATGGTGGGTCTTGATGGTCCGCTGAGTGTCGTCCGGATCCGATGCGTCGTAATGCAGGTTTGCGTGGATGTTGCCGTCGCCCGCATGGCCGAAGCCGATCAGGCGTTTGCCGTTGCTTTGGGCAATTTCCTCAAACCGGCGGACAGCCTTGAGCAATGAGCCACGGGGTACAGCCATGTCGCCGCCGATGCGGTCGGGCCCGAGCACATAGGACGCCGCCGACACCCTCCGGCGGAACGCCCACAGCTTGTTTTCCTCTTCCGGCCCCACGCCTTCCATGGTCCACAGCGCGTCGTCCAGCTGCCTGGCCAGGCGGGCGTTTTCAAGCGGGATGGTTTCCCGGCTGCCGTCGATCTGGAACAGCAGCAGCGAGTGCACGGTGTCAGGCCAGGGGCATTCGCCGGTTT
>CALUZP010000029.1 GCA_944325325.1 uncultured Desulfovibrionaceae bacterium | reverse complement strand
AAAGGGTTGCCCTCCTTCCCCCCGGGCCCCCCATCCGCCTTCCCAAAACCGTTATGCTGAAAGGCAGGGCAGAGGAGACAGGCTGCCATGTCCCTGACAGGCCCGGAACCATCCAGCGAGCCTTTTGAAACGCTGTGGCGTTGTTATGTGGCGTTGCTGGATTGTTCTGGTCAGGATTGCAGGCATCATCCACGCCGGAGGATATGCCGCCGGTGAGCTTTGCCGGGTTGCTCCGGACAGGCCCGCGGCCACCGGCAGAAAGCAGGCCGGAGGCCGGGTTGGCCGCAACACGCCGGGAACCCTCTGCCTCACGATGCGGGTGGCGGGGAATGGAGGCGGCTTGCCGCGCATTTCGTTTTCGTGAGATGACAGAGGGGTGGAAGTCTCATGCAGTCCGTGGGGAAGGCGGGAACCCTTTTCGGCAAAAGGGTTGCCCTCCTTCCCCCCGGGCCCCCCATCCGCCTTCCCAAAACCGTTATGCTGAAAGGCAGGGCAGAGGAGACAGGCTGCCGCGTCCCTGACAGGCCCGGAACCATCCAGCGAGCCGTTTGAAACGCTGTGGCGTTGTTATGTGGCGTTGCTGGATTGTTCTGGTCAGGAGCGCAGCCGCCATCCACGCCGGAGGGTACGCCGCCGGTGAGTTTTGCCGGGTTGCTCCGGACAGGCCCGCGGCCACCGGCAGAACGCAGGCCGGAGGCTGTTTTCAGATCCGGCATGGAGGACGTTCATGATTGTCAGTGCAAGCCGGCGCACGGACATTCCGGCGCAGTATGCAGACTGGTTTTTCAACAGGCTTGCTGCGGGGTTTGCGCTGGTGCGCAATCCCATGAATCCCCGGCAGATCCGCAGGGTCAGCCTGACTCCGGACGCGGTGGAGGGGTTTGTGTTCTGGACAAAGAATCCCGCGCCCATGCTCGACAGGCTGGCCGCGCTTGAGGGCTGCCCCTGTCTGTTCCATGTGACGATCACCGCGTACGGGCAGGATATGGAGCCGGGTGTGCCGTCAAAGGACAGCGTGGTCATCCCGGCCTTGCGCCGCCTGTCCGGACTGATCGGGCCCCGGCGGGTGATCTGGCGGTACGACCCCGTGCTGCTGAGCGGCGTATACACTGTGCAGGAGCATGTCAGCCGGTTTGCCGCACTGGCCCGGCAGCTGGCTCCGTTCACACAGACGTGCGTGTTCAGCTTTCTGGACAGCTATCGCAGAACGGCCCGGACCATGGCCCGGCTCGGGGCCCGGGCGCCTTCTGAGCAGGAGCAGGTGCAGCTGGCAGAGGCGTTTGCCGGGGCGGCCCGTCCCCTGGGACTGCGCTTGTGCGCCTGCTGCGAAACCGTGGATTTGTCGACCTGGGGCATTGCGCCTGCCCGCTGCATTGACGCCGGCCTGCTTGGTCTGTCTTCAGGCAGGGCCACGGCCCGGGACAGGCATCAGCGTCCCGGCTGTCACTGTGCCCCCAGCGTGGACATCGGTGCCTATGACACCTGCCGGCACGGCTGCCGCTACTGCTATGCCGGGGCCGGAGGGCGGGCCGCTGCTGCACACGATCCTGCCTCTCCGCTTCTGACGGGCAGGCCCGGCCCGCAGGATACCGTAACAGACGCGCTGCCACCGTCCTGCCGCCGCACGGTGCCGGAGCCTGGCCGCCTGCTGTAAGCGCCTGTTCGGTTTGAAACGCTTTGCGTTTCAAACCGTACGGCCTGTCGTTTCGCGGAAAACGCGCTGTGCTGCCGCCTCGCGCCCTGTCTTTTTCAATGGAAAAACGCGCTAATGCCGGAACGTCTGGTCTGTCTGCCTGCCGGTACAGAACGGGGCAGGGGCAGGGCTGTGCGAAGCTTGTACCCTTGCGGTTGCGGCTGCCTGCTGGCGCACGGTGCGGCGCCGGTGTCTGCCACACAGGGGAAAACGCTTTTCCGCAGACTCGGGTCCACCCGGAACCATGACGGCCTCGTGGGCTGCTGTCTCTTTTCGGCAGACTTCAGAGCCGCGCTCGCCGGTGCAGGGGCGCACTGGCAGAGGCTCCCATGATGTCCAGGAAGTAGGCGCACTTTTGCCGGTGCAGGGCTGCAGGGCAGGAATTTTTCTTGACGTGGCCGGGTTAGGCGCACGCGTCCGCTGGCGTGACGATGACAGATGGGGACTTTTTCTGCGGGAGGCGGGCCGCCTGGTTGTGTCTGCTGACGCCGGCAGAAAGTGGCCAGGCCGTTTTTTCCTGTTTTTCCTGAGTGGTTTCTGTGTGTTTCGGTGCAGAGCTGCCGGGTTTCCTGCTGTCGTTTGCCGGTGCCGGGCTGCGGGTGTCCTGAATGACCGGGTTTCTGATCTGAAAAAACACAAGGCTGGAAGACATGTCTTCCAGCCTTTCGGTTATCGTTTCGGGGGACGCGGCTTGTGACCTTTCGGGGGACGCGGGCGTCTTGGGGGCGGTGCGGGGTGATGCCTGTAGCATCCGGCAGCCAGGGAGCCCAGGGCTGCCACGAGAAGCGCAAAAAACTGACGTCTGTTCATGTTGGTCCCTGCCTGTTTGCTGTCCTGAATGACAAGTTTCGGGAAGGTGGAAGGGGGGTGCAGGGGGGAAGGGGGAGAACCCCTTTACAAAGGGGTTTCCGCCTTCCCCCTGCCTGAATTTCCTGAACTTCCTGGACTGCCGGGCTGGCTTGCCTGAACTGCGGGGCAAGTCAGCCTTGAGGCGTCCGGTTATTGCAGGACGGCCTTGAAGCGTTCCTGCAGGGCGGTGAGTTTTTGTTTGGCGTCGGCGAGTTCTGCGGCGCGGCTGCGTTCGCGTTCGACGATGTCTGCCGGGGCGCGGCTGACGAAGTTTTCGTTAGCGAGCTTCTGGCTGAGGCCGCCGAGTTCCTTGGTGATTTTGGCCAGTTCCTTGTCGAGGCGGGCCAGTTCTGCGGCGAAGTCCACGGCGCCGGACAGGTGGACGATGACTTCGCAGCCGGAAGCCACATGGCTGGCCGAGGCTTTGGGGGCTTCGCCCCTGGGGTCGATGATGAGTTCGGCCAGGCGTGCCAGAGTGACGATGACTTCGCGGTTGGCTTCGAGGATTTGCTGCTGATGGTCGTCGACGGGCCGCAGCAGCACGGTGAGCTTGTAGGCCGGCGAGATGTTGAGTTCGGCGCGGATGGTGCGGATCATGCCGATGACTTCCTGGATGAACTCCATGCGCGCGGCGGCTTCGGGCTTGAGGCAGCCGGGCCGGGCTTCGGGCATGAGCTGCACGGCGAGATCGCTGCCTGCGCCGCCTGGCAGGGCCTGCCAGATTTCGGCGGTCACGAACGGCATGATGGGGTGCATGAGCACGAGGAACTCGCGCAGGGCGGTCCAGAGGACGTACTGCGCTTCGGTTTTGCGCGGGCCGTCTTCCTTCATGTCCGGCTTGATGAGTTCGAGGTACCAGTCGCAGAACTCGCTCCACAGGAATTTGTAGAGGGTTTGGGCGGCGTCGTTGAAGCGGTAGGTTTCGATGGCGTCGTCCACGTCCTTTTTGACTTCCTCGAGGCGGTGCAGCAGCCACTGGTGGTGCAGGCCTTCGACCTTGTCCAGGTCGACGGCGGCGGGCACGGTTTCGGGCAGGTTCATGAGTGTGAAGCGCGAGGCGTTCCACAGTTTGTTGACAAAGTGGCGGTAGCCTTCGATGCGTTCTTCCGAGAGGCGGATGTCGCGGCCCATGGCGGCAAAGGCGGTCAGGGTGAAGCGCAGGGCGTCGGTGCCGTATTTGTCGATCATCTGCAGCGGGTCGATGACGTTGCCGGTGGACTTGGACATCTTGCGGCCCTGGGCATCGCGCACGAGGGCGTGCAGGTAGACGTGGCGGAAGGGCACCTGATTCATGAAGTGCAGGCCCATCATCATCATGCGCGCGACCCAGAAGAACAGGATGTCAAAGCCGGTGACGAGCACGGAGGTGGGGTAGAAGGTTTCAAGATCGCGGGTTTTGTCCGGCCAGCCCATGGTGCTGAAGGGCCACAGCGAGGAGGAGAACCAGGTATCGAGCACGTCGGATTCCTGCTCCAGGTGTGTGCTGCCGCAGTGCGGGCAGGTGGTGGGGTCTTCCTCGGCCACGATGAGTTCGCCGCAGTCCTGGCAGGTCCAGGCGGGGATGCGGTGGCCCCACCAGATCTGCCGGCTGATGCACCAGTCACGGATGTTGTCGAGCCAGTTGTAGTAGGTCTTGACCCCGTTTTCGGGGAAGATCTGGGTCAGTTCGGGCACGGCGGCGCGGGCGCGCGGTGCGAGCTTGGTGGATGCCACGAACCACTGTTCGGACACATGCGGCTCGACCACGGTCTTGCAGCGGTAGCAGTGTCCCACGCTGTGTTCGAGGTCCTCGATCTTGACAAGATGTCCCGAGGCCTGGAGATCTTCAACAATGCGCTTGCGGCACTCTTCCTTGGACATGCCGGCGTAGGGGCCGGCTTCGGCGGTCATGTTGCCGTCTTCATCGATGCACTGGATGAATTCCAGGTTGTGGCGATGCCCCAGCGTCCAGTCGTTGGGGTCGTGGCAGGGGGTGACCTTCAGCGCGCCGGTGCCGAACTCGCGATCAACGTACCGGTCGGCAAACAGCGGCACAGGGCGGTTGACTATGGGCACGAGCACGGTCTTGCCCACAAGCGCCGTATAGCGGTCGTCTTCAGGATGCACGCACACGCCCGAGTCGCCGAGGATGGTTTCGGGACGGGTGGTGGCGATGACTACCGAGCCGGAGCCGTCGGCAAAGTCATAGCGAACATGGTAGAGGTGCCCCTTTTCGGGCAGGTGATCCACCTCGTCGTCGGCCAGGGCGGTATGGCAGCGGCTGCACCAGTTGATGATATACTTGCCCTTGTAGATGTAGCCCTGCTTGTACAGTTCCACAAACACCTTGCGCACGGCGCGCGACAGGCCTTCATCCATGGTGAAGCGTTCGCGCGTCCAGTCGACGGAGTCGCCGAGCATGCGGATCTGGTTGAGGATGCGGTTGCCGTATTCCTCTTTCCAGGCCCAGACGCGTTCGATGAATTTTTCGCGGCCCAGGTCGTGGCGGGTCTTGCCTTCCCTGGCCAGGGCCCGTTCGACCACGTTCTGCGTGGCAATGCCGGCGTGGTCGGTGCCGGGCAGCCAGAGCACCTTCTTGCCCTTCTGGCGGGCATGGCGGCAGAGCACGTCGATGAGCGTGTGGTTGAGGGCATGGCCCATATGTAGCGCGCCGGTCACGTTTGGCGGCGGAATCACAATGGAATAGGCTTCACCCGGCGCGTCGAGATCGGGGGTAAAAGTATGTTCGCGTTCCCAGTGTTCACGCCAGCGGGCTTCCACGTCGTGGGGTTCATAGCCTTTGGGCAGTGCGTTCTCCGCCATAGGGTTCTCCTTTTACGGCATGCCGGCGCCGGGTTGCCTTTGCCCGGCAGGTGAGCTACCAAGAAGGCATGAGCGTAGCACTGTTGTGGGATGCGTCCCATCTGTGGGGACTGCTTGCGCGTCAGGCCATGACGGGCTTCGGCGTGCCGTGTCGTTTGCTTAAGGCTCAAGACATAGCGCAGGCGGGCCTTTCTGACAAGATCTCTCTGCTGGTGGTTCCCGGCGGCAGCGCCCGCCTCAAATATGAAGCCCTGGGCGAGGCCGGCCGCGAGGCCATCCGCCGTTTTGTAGCCGCAGGCGGCCACTACCTCGGGTTCTGCGGCGGCGCAGGACTGGCCCTTGGCGATCCGGAGCCGGGTCTCGGCCTGTGCCCCTGGCGGCGGGCCCATTTCACCAACCGCCTTCAGCATCAGCTGTCCGGCCCGGTCTGGGCGCGCTTTGAACCGCCCACCTCGGAAACCGCTCCCTTCCTGCCGGATGACCTGTCCGAAGCGGCGCTCCCCGTCTGGTGGCCCGGCCGCTTTGAACCGTCGGAAAATCCCGGGGACGGCGTGCGCGTGCTGGCCCGCTATGCCGGCCCGGCCGCAGGGCTCCATGTGGCCGACCTGTGCCTCGACAACCTGCCAGCCGGTGTGCTTGAAGACTGGCAGGCCCTCTACGGCATCACCATCTTTCCCGCCATCGTGGGCAGCCCCTGCGTCATCCATGGCCGCTTCGGCCGCGGAACCTATACCCTGAGCTACAGCCACCTCGAAACCCCGGCCTCGCCCCGGGCCAACGCCTGGCTCGCTGCACTGCTCATGCGCTACGGCGGGGTGACGCCCGTCCGCAACAGCCTGCCTGCCTGGCACCCGGCCGTGGGCGTGCGCTGGACCGATCCCGTGCTGCTGGCCTGCCGCGAGGGCATGCTCGAAATCCTGGCCCTCGGGCGCGAGCACGGCCTGCTGTTTCCCCGCACCTCCTGGCTCACGGGCTGGCGCGCCGGAGTGCCGGGTTCCGGACTCAACACCCTGGCCCTGGCCTTCAACGTCCTGGCCGCCGAACCTCCCGCGCCCGAGGTCGAAACCCGCTGGAAAGCCGTATCCGCAGACGTCATGCGGCGCTTTACCCTGTTCCGGCGCGGCACCGAAGCCTGCCTGCTCGCCCAGCGCCTGGCCGCCACCGTGCCGGAACTGGTGCCCTCCGAACAGCTGGCCGCACGGCGCAGGGCCCTGTTCGGCTCGGCCATGCAGGGCGGCGGCCTGTACCAGGAACTGCTCGATCAGCTGGATGAACTGCTGTTCCTGCAATTGCAGGAGCGTGCGTGATGCGCGCCAGGCCGATCCTCTTCTTCAGCGGCGGCACGGCTCTGAACGAGGTTGCTTCGGCCTTTGCCGCACACGGCGAATCCGCCGCCTACCTCATGACCCCTTTCGACTCCGGCGGCAGCTCGGCTGTTCTGCGGCGCGCCTTTGCCATGCCTGCCGTGGGCGACATCCGCTCCCGCCTGCTGGCCCTTTCCGGCCTCGACGCCCCCTGTGTGGCCCTGCTGTCGTCACGCCTGCCCCAGGACGAAACCGCCGCGCGCGCCGCACTCGCAGCCCTGGCCGAAGGCCGGCACCCCCTGTGGCAGGCCGTCGTCCGGCCCGCCTTCCGCCATGGCGTGCAGAGCGCCCTGCGCCGCCTGCTCCCCCGCCTGCCTGACACCATGCCGCGCCAGGGGGCCTGCGTGGGCAACCTGCTGCTGGCCGAACTTTACCTGCGCCACGGCCGTTCCCTCAGGGCCGCTACAACCCTGTTCGCACGCCTGGTGCACGCCCGCGGCATCGTCCATGCCGTGACCGGCGCCAGCGCCGGACTGTGCGCCAGCCTGGCCAGCGGCGCCACCCTCTGCGGCCAGCATCTGTTTACCGGCAAGTTCTTCCCGCCCGTCAGCTCTCCCATCCGGGCCATGCACCTGTCCCGGCCCGTCACCGCTTCGCCCGCCGCCCTGTCCTGGATCCGCCGCGCCCGGCTCGTCTGCTACCCCCCAGGCAGCTTCTATTCCTCCATCCTCGCCACCCTCCTGCCCCAGGGTATCCGCGAAGCCCTCGCCGCCACACACTGCCCCCACGTCTTTGTGCCCAACCCCCTGCCGGATCCCGAACTGTACGGCCATACCCTCGCCGATCAGCTCCGGATCCTCAGCCGGCACGCGCCGCTGACCCACCTGCTGCTCGACACCGCCACCAGCCGCTACGCCGGCCCTGTCCCCCTCGACTGGCTGCATAGCCACCACGTCCGCCTGATCGTCTGCCCCCTCCTGCAGCCCGACGGACGCCTCAGCCCGGCCCTCCTGGCTGACGCCCTCGGGCGCGTCCGGTTGTAGAGGAGGGAAGATGCGGTAGAGGTATGCCGGGGGGAAGGCGGGAACCCTTTGAAAGGGGTTGCCCGCCTTCCCCCCGGGCCCCCCATCCACCTTCCTAAACGTTGTATATGAAGGGACGAGAGAGGCGCGCCGGCAGCGTGTTTCTGCTTTGGGCAAAGTAAGGCACAAGGTGGCAGCGCGGCTGGAACATGGACGCCGGCAGCCGTCTTTGCTTCGGGCAAAGGGAAGGCACAAGGTGGCTGCACAGCGCAGACTGACGGAATTTTTTGGAAAGACAGAGGGTTTTTAGAGAACGACAGACCGTATGGCTGGAACGAAAAGGCGTTGCAAGCTGAAACTGTTTTTGAGGCAGACACGCTGTCCCGCGGGGGGAGCCCGAACAACGCGGGATGCTGTGTGACCGGGGCCGGCCGGGAAAGGAAGGCCATGGCATGCGGGAAGAAGGCCCCTTGCGTGGCCGGGCGGGCTAAGAGGGATTTTTTGAAGATTTCCCGGGAGCCGGAAGCTTCTGCCTGACTGGACGGACAGCCTCACCGCGGTTGCAGATGGTGCCAGCTGCGTGCCAGATTCCGGCCGGTGCGGGAACGTGTTGTTCGGGATGGGAAGGAAAAAGGCTGGCCGTCCCGCCGGTGCAGGGAAGGAAGCCAAACGCCCGGCACTCCGTTCAGATCCATCCGGGCAGTCCCGCTGGTGCAGGGGAGGAAGGCGCGTGCAGGCCGCTGATGCTCCAGGCGTGCAGGCCGGGGCAGGCGCGGGGCTGCGGCGGGTGGCGGCTGCGGCGGGGATGCCTGCAACGGGGCATGCCCGGCTTTTTCCCGGAGGTCCGGTCTGTCCGGCGCGGGATGAGCGGCGTTCGGGCCTGTGTGCCTGTGCGGGTAGAGGGGGCGGGGTATCCGCCGGTCAGGTGATAAGAGCGGCCGGGACTGGCTGCACAAATGCGGGCGGGCAGGGGGCTTCTTTCGGACAGAGAGGGGCGGGGCACGACTGCGTGCGGGCCGTTTTCCATGGTATGCGCCGGGGAGGAGAAGCGGGGGGGGGAGGGAAAGCCCGCTGCTGGCGCGCGAGCCTGTCCCTCCCCGGGAGTCAGTGCAGGGATGACGTGTTGCTATCTGGCGGCTGTAAGGTTGTCTTGTCCTTCCCAGACCTTGTCAGCCTTGGGCAGGGTGGGCAAAAGCTTCAGCCAGGGGTTGCTTTCCAGCACGGAGGGATCCTGCTGCAGTTTGCGGCTGAATTCCAGAATGGGGGGTACGATGGTCTTGATATCACCGGCCAGAGCGGCGCTGATGCGGTAATTGGTGGCCTGCTGGGCAAGATCAATGGCTTTCTGACTGCATTCGGCAGAAGTCATGAGCGTGTCCAGGGCCTTCGTGGGGTTGTGGAATCCCACGCTGTTTTCTGCAGAGACGTAATCCCAGAAAATCTGGCCTTTGCGGACCATTTCACGGGCTTCGGCCATAAGCGCCTGGTGCTGCGGATGCAGTTCGCCGGCGTTTGTCTCGATATCCGCATTGGCAAGGCGGATAGCTTCATGGGCTTTGACGGAGACTTCCTGAGCCTTGAGGAGCTGATCAAAGCATTTCTTCTGGGTATAGAGGACGCGCTCGCGCAGGTAATCGGCTGTCTTGTCGGCATGGCACTGCCGGCAGGCGCGCAGCTCGGGATCCTTCAGCGGCGAGGTCATCCAGTGGCTGGAGACTTTTTTGCCGTCCACACGCTGATAGGGCATATGGCAGTCGGCACAGGAGACGCCTGCAGCGCCATGCGGGCCATCCTGGAACGTTTCAAATTCAGGATGCTGCATTTTGATCATGGGCACTTTGGAGGCGGCATGCACCCAGTCGGAGAAGGGGCCCGGCTTGCCATCGGCGCCCTTGGGGCCATGTCCCTTGTAGTACTGGTAGATGTCTTCAGGATCAAAGCCGTTGTCCCACGGGAATACAGGACGGCTGGCAGGGCCGTTGTCCTTGTGGGTGAAGTAGTATTCTACATGGCACTGTGCGCAGACGTATGAGCGTTTTTCATTGCGGCTCATGGTGTTCCAGTCTTTACCGCTGCGCTTGAGCCAGTCTTTGAGGGGTTCGGAGTAGAGGCGGAGTTCCATCGTTTTGGGATCGTGGCAGTTGGCGCAGCCGATGGTCTCGTCCTTAGCGTCAATGGCCTCTCTGCCCCGGAAGGCGTTGACGTCCTTGCTCCAGAAGTCGTCCCCGTACTGCTCGATCCAGGTCATCATCTTGGGAGTCTTGCAGTTCCAGCATGTGGCGGGCAGAGTTCCCTTTTCGCCATAGCGGTTGATGCGATCGATGTTGACGAAATCCTGAATGGCCAGGGTATGCCCGCGCGCTTCATTGTATTCGTACATGAAAGGATAGCCCAGCCAAAGATTCTTGAGATAGGGTTGGGCGTGCTTCCAGCCTTTGGGCAGAGGGTTGACATTGTCGTTCTTGTGGAAGGGAACAGACCCCTTGTATTCCGTCATGACGCTGCTTTCGCTGTTTTTCATGTAGGAATTGTATTGCAGCGGAAATTCCTTGGCGAAATCGGAAATGCGGGTCGAGTCTTCCTTGATGGATGTAGAGTAGACAGGCGTTCTAAGTTCCGTATTGACGTCGTTGCAGCCACTGACGGTGGCAACGCCCAGCAGCGCCAGTGCTGCGAGCGCGGAGTGAAGAAGCGTGCTATTCATAGGCTGTCATCCTCGTGCTGATGGGCTTATGCCGCATATGGGCCACGTTGCGGTGACAATCCACACAATACGGCTTTACGTTCATGCTGGCTACATCGATGTTGGTGGTGGTGTGGCAGGCAATGCAGTTGTCATTGACAACAGCGCGCGTCGTGTCGCCTGGGCCGAGCGGTACGTCCCTGCCCTGCACATTGGCAAAGAAGTCGCGCAGGCCTTCTTTGGCTTTGAAGGGCAATTTTTCCACAAGGTTATGAGGGGCGTGACAGTCGTTGCAGGACAGATTGGCGTGCGTCGACAGCTTATGCGTGACGGCTGCCTCCTGCATGATATGGCAACTGGAGCAGAACGGACGCGTATCGCTGAAACGCATGCCAAACCCCAGCGCTACCACGATTGCCACTCCCGCCACGAGACCGCCCAAAAACAGCTTGAGCCAGGGGCCGTTGCGGGGTGCATCCATAAAAAGTCCTCCTTGCTGTTGCGGCAGGGCATGTATGTCATGTTCCCCTGCATGGTCAGCATTATACCTAGCAGAGAACTGTATTGCAGCGCAATACAAAGATCGTCCTTTTCCTCACCCTATGTATCCCTGTTGTTTTCAACAGTGCAGGCCGGCTTTCCTTTTTAAAAGATTTGAAAAACAACGGTGCATCACACCACGTTTATGACGTGCCTGACTGCTGTCTGCCGGTGTTGCTGGCAAGATGTCCGGCTGTTTTCGGACAGCCGTGTTTCTTAACATCACCGTTTCCCCAAATAAACGTTTTAGGAAGGGGGACGGGGGGTGCGGGGGGAAGGGGGAAAGCCCTTTTGGCGAAAAGGGTTTCCCCCTTTCCCCCGCCAGTTCTTCCCCTCACATCCCAGCGCTAAAAAAAGCGCTCCCGCTGCCGTTGTGCGGCGTGCGGGAGCGTTTGTGCGCCTGGGGTTCGCGGGTCAGCGGGCCTCAGGTTTTTGGCAAAGGTATGGGCCCGGGTCAGGCTTCAGGGGTTTTCCATTTGGGCATGCTGGCTTCGTAGGCCCTGATTTCCTTGTCGTGCATGAGGGTGAGGGAGATGGCGTCAAGGCCTTCGAGCAGGCAGTGGCGTCTGAATTCGTCCAGGGTGAAGGTGAAGTGCAGGCCGGCGCAGTCCACGGTCATGTCCTCGAGGGAGATGCGGATGGTGGTGCCGGGTTTTTCGGTCAGGACGTTGAAGAGCTGATCGACTTCCTCTTCGGTAAGGCGCAGGGGCAGCAGGCCGTTACCCAGGGCGTTATTGTTGAAGATCATGGCGAAGCTCGGGGCGATGACGGCTTTGAAACCGTAGTCCATCAGGGCCCAGGGAGCGTGTTCGCGGGAGGAGCCGTTGCCGAAGTTGTCCCGGGCGACGAGGATGGTGGCGCCCTGGTATTCGGGTTTATTCAGGTTAAAGTCGGGGTTGGGCTGCGTTTCGGCCTCATCGAGGTAGCGCCAGTCATGGAAGAGGTGTTTGCCGAAGCCTTTGCGGCTGACGGCGAGCAGGAACTGCTTGGGGATGATCTGGTCGGTATCGATGTTGGCCGAATCGAGGGGCACGGCCACGCCTTCGTGAACGGTGAATTTCTGCATTGTCTTCGCCCTCTACTGTAAAAGCTCGCGCACGTCGGCGATGCAGCCTTTGACGGCGCAGGCGGCGGCGGTGGCGGGGCTCATGAGGTGGGTGCGGGATCCCTTGCCCTGACGGCCCACAAAGTTTCTGTTGGAGGTGGAGGCCACGCGGATGCCGGCCGGGGCGCGGTCGTCGTTCATGGCCAGGCACATGGAGCAGCCGGGCAGGCGCCATTCAAAGCCGGCGTCCTTGAAGATTTTGTCGAGGCCTTCGCGTTCGGCCTGTTCCTTGACCCACATGCTGCCGGGGACGGCCAGGGCGAGCTGGATGCTGGGCGCGATTTTGCGGCCCTTGAGGATTTCTGCGGCGGCGCGGAAGTCTTCGATACGGCCGTTGGTACAGGAGCCGATGAAGACGTAGTCCACGGGGGTTCCGGCGATGGGCTGTCCTGGCTTGAGGTCGATGTAGGCCAGGGCGTCGCGGCAGGATTTGGCGACGACGGGGTCCTGGATGTCGTCCGGGACGGGCACGCAGCCTGTGACGGCGCAGACCTGGCCGGGGTTGGTGCCCCAGGTGACCTGCGGTTCGATGGCCGAGGCATCGATGGTGACGACGGCGTCAAAGGTGGCGTCATCGTCGGACTTCAGGGTCTTCCAGTAGGCCATGGCCTGTTCGAAGTCTTCATTTTTGGGCGCGAGCATGCGGCCCTTGATATATTCAAAGGTTGTTTCGTCCGGGGCGATCATGCCCACGGTGGCGCCGAATTCGATGGCCATGTTGGACAGGGTCATGCGTCCTTCCATGGACAGGGCGCGCACGGCCGGGCCGGCGAATTCCACGGCATAGCCGGTGCCGCCGGCGGTGGTGAGCCTGCCAATGATGGCAAGGATGAGGTCTTTGGCGGAGCAGCCTTTCTGGAGCTGGCCTTCGCACTGGATTTTCATGGTCTTGTAGCGGCCCTGCTTGAGGGTCTGGGTGGCCATGACGTGTTCGACTTCGGAGGTTCCGATGCCGAAGGCCAGTGCGCCGAACGCGCCGTGTGTGGCGGTGTGCGAGTCACCGCAGACCAGGGTGGTGCCTGGCAGGGTGAAGCCTGTCTGGGGGCCGATGATATGGACGATGCCCTGGTTGGGGTCGCCCAGGCCGAAGAGGCGCACGCCGAATTTCCTGGTGTTGTCCAGCAGGGCGCGCAGCTGCTGCTGGGCCATGGGGCCGCAGGCGTCGATGGTCTGCTCGTGGGTGGAGATGTCGTGGTCGACGGTGGCCAGGGTGAGTTCCGGATGGCGCAGTTTGCGGCCGGCGGCCTCAAGGCCGGAGAAGGCCTGCGGGCTGGTCACTTCGTGGACGAGGTGCCTGTCGATGAAGAGTGTGGGCAGTTCGCCTTCCTGCTGGAAGACGATGTGGCTGTCGTAAACTTTTTCGTAGAGTGTCTTACCCATGATGCACATCCCGGGGGTTAGCGTGCGATGGCGTCGGCGATGCGGTCGCCCATTTCGGAGGTGGACAGTGCGGGCCGCGACGAGGCGCCCGAAGCCATGAGATCGCCTGTGAGGAAGCCCTGGGCCAGCACGTCGGCCACGGCCTGCTCGATGCAGGCGGCTGCGGCGTTTTCCTTGAGGCTGTAACGCAGGAGGAGCGCGGCCGAAAGGATCTGGGCGATGGGATTGGCAATGCCCTTCCCGGCGATGTCCGGGGCGCTGCCGCCGGCGGGCTCATAGAGGCCGAAGCCGCCTTCGCCCAGCGAGGCAGAGGGGAGCATGCCCATGGAACCTGTGATCATGGCGCATTCGTCGCTTAGGATGTCGCCGAACATGTTGGAGCAGAGCACCACGTCGAACTGTGCCGGGTCCTTGACCAGCTGCATGGTGGCGTTGTCAATGTACATGTGGCTCAGTTCCACGTCGGGGTAGTCTTTTGCCACATCGCAGACCACTTCGCGCCAGAGGATGGAGCTTTGCAGCACGTTGGACTTGTCGATGGAGGTCACTTTTCTGCTGCGCAGCCGGGCGGCCTCAAAGGCGATTTTGGCGATGCGCTCGATTTCGAAGCGGTAGTACACTTCGGTATCGAAGGCTTTTTCATTGGGGCCCGAGCCTTCGCGGCCTTTGGGCTGTCCGAAGTAGATGCCGCCGGTCAGTTCGCGCACGCAGAGGATGTCGAACCCTTTGCCGGCGATGTCGGCGCGCAGGGGCGAGAGCGCTTCGAGGCCCTTGTAGATGCGCGCGGGGCGGAAGTTGCAGTACAGGCCGAAGGTCTTGCGCAGGGGCAGGAGCGCGCCGCGTTCGGGGCGCTTGTCTGCGGGCAGGTGATCCCACCTGGGGCCGCCGACCGAGCCGAACAGGATGGCGTCGGCTTCCTTGCAGGCCTTCAGGGTGGCGTCGGGCAGGGGGGTGCCGAACTGGTCGATGGCGCAGCCGCCCACGGCCTGTTCGTTGAGGCTCAGCACAAAGCCGAATTTTTTGCTTGCCGCATCAAGGGCCTTGACCGCCTCGGCCATGACTTCGGGGCCGATGCCGTCGCCCGGCAGGACTGCCAGTTTATAGGTGTTGCTCATTTAGGCCTCCATTTTCTCTTCGCACTTTTCTTCTTCGATAATCTGTGCACGGTAAATGCTGTTGCAGGCCGAAATCAGGGCCAGGGCCGAGGCTTCGATGACGTCGGTGGACAGGCCCTTGCCGTTGTAATGGCGGCCTTCATAGACCACGTCCACGTCAACCTGACCCTGGGCGTTGGTGCCTGCACCCTTGGCGAGGATGCAGAAGTGGTCGAGCTTGAGCCGGATGCCGGTCAGGCGGGTGATGCAGTTGAACACGGCGTCCACCGGGCCGTTGCCGGTGCTGGATTCCATGCGGGTGCGCTTGCCGATTTTCAGACGGACCGAGGCGGTGGGAATGACGTTCTTGCCGCCGGAAATGACGCTCAGGTTGTCCAGGGTGAACTGGGTTTCCTCTTCCTGATCGTGGGAGAAGAACAGGAGCGCCTCAAGGTCATAGTCGAAAATCTGGCCCTTGCGGTCAGCCAGCTTCAGGAAGCGCTGGTAGATGTCGTCAAGATCGTAGGTGCCTTCCTTGTAGCCCATCTTGTCCAGCACGGCGCGGATCATGTGCCGGCCGGAGCGGGCGGTCATGTGCATGTTGTTGTCGGTGAAGCCGACGCTTTCGGGCGTCAGGATTTCATAGGTGCTCTTGTTCTTGAGCACGCCGTCCTGATGGATGCCGGAGCTGTGGGCAAAGGCGTTGGAGCCCACGATGGCCTTGTGCGAAGGCACAGGCTCGTTGGTCACGCCGGCCACCACCTGGCTTGCGCGGGCGATGTTGGTGCACTCGATGTTGGTGTACACGCCGCCCATGTACTGGCCGCGCAGCTTCATGCTCATGACCACTTCCTCGAGCGAGCAGTTGCCCGCCCGTTCGCCGAGTCCGTTGACGCAGCATTCGATCTGGCGCGCGCCTTCCTGCACGGCGGTCAGGCTGTTGGCCGTGGCCATGCCCAGGTCGTTGTGGCAGTG
>CALUZP010000028.1 GCA_944325325.1 uncultured Desulfovibrionaceae bacterium | reverse complement strand
TCTCCGCCTTCCCCCCGGGCCCCCCATCCACCTTCCCGAAACGTTTAGCACGTGTTGTCAGTGAAAAAGGCAGAACGCGGGACGGCAGCACAGTGCTGACCGGTCAGCAATGAGCAGAAAAACGCGTTGGTTTCGTGAAATGACAGGCCGTATGGTTTGAGGTGCAAGGCGGTTAAAACTGAAAAGGCCCTGGATGAGCCTCTGCCGGGCTTTCCGGGCCATACAATGTCTGACTGGCCGGTCAGTGCCGTGCAGGTGTGTGCGCTGCGGATACGGTTGCAGGACAAAGGTCGTGCAGGGCAGGCCAGGTGCTGTCTTCGCCGCGGACGTTGTGCAGGGCCGTGTCAGACCGCTGCCGGCCGCTGCCGGAGCAGAAGGCCGGTTGCACACGTCGTTCAGGAACAGTGCCGGGCAGCCGAGCCTTCAAGGCGCGTCAGGAGCGCAGAGGACGGCCGTATATCCGCCGGCAGTCAGAGAGGGCGCACGGTGGGGAGGAGGGCGCATCTGCATGGGGCAGGCGCGGGATTACGCAGAGAGGCTGGCAAAGATACCAGGTGTGCCCCTACAGCGCAGCGAGGGTGGCGGGTGCTGTTCAGGCAAGTTTTCCCGGGAGCAGGGCAGACAGTGAGCGCACAGCGTGGACTGGGGCGGGCCCCGGGGTGTCCCGCAGTGCAGGAGGGAAGCGCACTGCACAAACGCCGTCGTGAGCAGGCAAGGGGTTGCAGCACAGAGGACTCAGACAGTCGTTCTTGATTTGTTTCTGTGAGGTGTATGTTGTCCTGAAGCACAGGGGATGCAGAGGCATGCGCTGACGGCACAGGGGTAACGGCCTGTCAGCGGTGCAGGGAGGCGGGTACGTCTGAGCCCTGTGTGGTGCAGCAGTACGGTATGGGCTTGATCTGCCGTGCAGGGCAGGCGGACTTTCGGATGAACGCTTGCGGCCGGGGGCAGCGGAACAGGTGGAAAAAGTGCGGCTGCGGGCCGCGCGGCGGTGGGTGTCTGAGGGAGGATTGCGGAAGAAGGCGCGGCCCCCCGGGCAGGATGCCGCCAGCGGGGGCTTTCCGGCGGGCCGCCATGCCGGAGGCATGACGGCCTGGGAAGGGGTCAGCGCGTTGCGAACGGAAAAGCCCCTAGTAGACGAAGCGGGGATCCCTGGCCACTTCTTCCTTGACGATGCGGAAGAGGATGGGGCTGAGCAGGAGGATGCCGGTAAGGTTGGGCACAGCCATGAGTGCGTTGCAGGTGTCGGCAATGAGCCATACGAGGTTGAGGCTCACGAGCGAGCCGATGGCCACGGCCACGCAGTAGAGGACGCGGAAGGGCACCTGTGCCCTGTCGCCGAACAGGAAGATTACGCACCGTTCGCCATACACGCACCAGCCGAGGGCTGTGGTGAAGGCGAACAGCGCCAGGGCGATGCTCACGCCATAGCCGCCCACGCCGGGCAGGGCTGTTCCGAAGGCGGTGGAGGTCAGGATGCCGCCGTTGAGGCCGCTGCTCCACAGGGCGTCACCGGCGGCCACGCCGGCGCTGATGCCTTCCGGCAGGTTCTGGGGCACGACGCTCACAAGGATGACAAAACCGGTCATGGAGCAGATGATGATGGTGTCGATGAACACGTCGAGCATGCCGATGGAAGCCTGTACCAGCGGGCTTTCGGCCGTGGAGGTGGCGTGGGCCATGGGGGCTGTGCCAAGGCCTGCCTCGTTGGAGAAGATGCCGCGGGCCATGCCCATGCGGATGGCTACGATGATCGACGCGCCCGCAAAGCCGCCCTGGGCGGCAGTGGGAGTAAAGGCGTCCTTGACGACCCAGAGGAACACGTCAGGCACGCGATCGATGTGCATGACGATGACGATGAGGCACATCACGATGTAGAAACCGGCCATGAAGGGCACGAGCTTGCCTGCCACCGCGCCGACGCGCTTGACCCCGCCCAGAAGAACCAGCGTGCACAGTCCGACCAGGACGATCATGACAAGCCACTTGTTCAGGCCGAAGGTGTTGACAAGATTGTCGGCCACGGCATTGGCCTGCACCATGGCACCCGTGCCAAGGCAGGCGCAGGTGCCAAAGATGGCAAAGAGAACGGCCAGCCAGGTCCAGCGCTTGCCGAGGCCGTTCTTGATGAAGTACATGGCCCCGCCAACCCAGTTGCCGCCGGGGGTTTTTTCACGGAAATGCATGGACAGCAGCACTTCCGAGAATTTGGTCATCATGCCCACGAGGGCGGTCATCCACATCCAGAACAGGGCCCCCGGGCCACCGATGGCGATGGCTGTGGCCACCCCCACGATGTTGCCGGTGCCGATGTCTGCGGCAATGGCGGTCATAAGGGCGTTCCACGGCGAAATTTCGCCATGTTCGGACTGATGGTCGCGGCCTTTCCAGAGACACTGATAGGCGCGTATCCAGTTGCGGAACGAATAGAATCTGAGGCCGATGTTGAGATAAAGCCCCGTGCCGACCAGCAGGACCAGCATGACGGGACCCCAGACAAAGACATTCACCTTGTTCAGAACGTCGACGATGATGTCCATCATTCCCCCCGGTAAGTGTTGAGATGCTCCTGGAATGCTCCAGGGCGCACGGGCTACCCGTCACGCCGTCTTCCACCATACCCAAGAATCCTTCCGTCTGCTGCGGCCGGGCGGCTCCTGTACGCTTCTGACGCCGGCCAGGGCGCGGGCACGCCCTGTTGCCGTCTCGCCGTCCCTTTGTCCTGCACGGCGGACAGCCGTCCTTGTGTGTCATGCCGTGGCTCCGCTCACGTATCCTGGCCTTCAGGCTGTTTTCCTGGCTGCCGCGTCACCCGTGGCTGTACAGGGGCGCAACGTGAGCCGGGGCCGCTGGCTGCACAGGCGCTTTCAGGCGCACACAGCGTGTGCAGTGCAGGCAGACAGACCATTCTGTCTTGTTCAATATAGTGTTTACAAAAAGATGACAAGTTTGTTTGTTATAATTTTCATTTCTAACGTGAAATGGCGTGCAATGCCTTTCAGATGGTTGAATGACGCCGTATATGGCTGTGTCAGACTGTGCTGATACAGTATCTTTATGGGATACTCTCCGCTGTATAGCAAAGATTGTGCCGCAATTAAACGACAGATTGGCGCAGTTGCATGCAGAAATCTTGGTGCAAAAAGCGTGCAATGTGTTGCAGCGCATCCGGCGCAAGCCGGTGTGCCGTGATGTGCGGGCGCGCTGGCGGTTCGGGAGGAGGGGACAGAGACGGGTGTTTCGTTGACGGAAGACGCCTTCAGAGCCGGTCATGCGGGCAGGCTGTGCGTCGTGCGCCGGTTGCCGGGAAAACAGGCATTGAGAAAAAGTTCTTCTGCAAAAAATGCTGGAGAGGCTTGCGACTGAAGCCGCCGCAGGCCTGCATTCCGGTGCGCTGACGGCAGAAGGCCGCCCCCTCTGCGGGGAGCGGCCTTCTGAACTGGATGGGGCTGTCTGTGCAGAATCAGTTGTCGTGATGCCAGCCCAGGAACATCTTGTAGGCGGGGTTGTTGGTTTCGTCCACATGGGGGTAGCCCATGCGCTCAACCCGGGCCAGGAACTCTTCAAAGTCTGCGGTCCGTTCTTCAGGCACTTCAACCCCCAGCAGAACGCGTCCGAAGTCCGCGCCGTGATAGCGGTACTGGAACAGGGTGAAGTTGAAGGTCACGCGCATGGCGTCCATGAAGTTGAGCAGGGCCCCCGGGCGTTCGGGGAAGAAGAAGCGGATCAGGCGTTCATGCTGTACCTGGGGCGCGTTGCCGCCCACCATATGGCGCAGGTGCAGCTTGGCCAGTTCGTTGTCTGTCAGATCGCAGGCGCCAAAGCCTTCCCTGCGCAGATCGTCCAGCACGCTGGCCACTTCGTCGCTGTTCTTGATGTCGATGCCCACCAGAACATGGGCGTTGACCGGGTCGGCAAAGCGCGTGCACAGTTCGGTGATGTTGCGGTTGCCGATGGTCTGCACCAGATGACGGAAGCTGCCGGCCTGTTCGGGGATGGTCACGCCCAGGAGGGCTTCACGGTTGGCGCCGAAGCGGGCCCGTTCGGCCACATAGCTCAGGCGGTCAAAATTCATGTTGGCCCCGCTGACCACGGCCACCAGGGTCGCATCCCGCAGGTTGCCCGCGCGGGCGTAGGCCCGCAGCCCTGCCAGCGACAGCGCCCCGGCCGGCTCGGCCACCACGCGGGTATCTTCAAAGATGTCCTTGATAGCGCCGCAGATGGCGTCGGTATCCACGGTAATGATGTCGTCCAGCAGGTCACGGCACAAGGTAAACGTCTCTTCGCCCACGAGCTTCACGGCCACGCCGTCGGCAAACAGGCCCACGTCCTTGAGCTCCACCCGCTTGCCGGCCATGATGGAACGGCGCATGGCGTCAGAATCCACAGGCTCCACGCCGATAAGGCGGATTTCAGGCCGCAGGCTCTTCACATAGGCGGCCACACCGGCGGCAAGCCCGCCCCCGCCAATGGGCAGGAAAATGCTGTGAATGGTGCCGGGGTGCTGGCGCAGAATTTCCATGCCAATGGTGCCCTGTCCGGCAATGACATCGGGATCGTCAAAAGGCGGAATGAAGACGTATCCGGTTTCCTTGATGAGATCCAGCGTATGCCGCCAGGCGTCGCTGAACGACTCGCCAAACAGCACAACCTGCCCGCCCAGACGCCGCACGGCGTCCACCTTGATGGCAGGCGTGGTCACAGGCATGACAATGACAGCTTCACAGCCCAGGCGGCGGGCGGCCAGCGCTACCCCCTGGGCATGGTTGCCCGCAGAGGCCGCAATGACGCCACGGCGCAGTTCCTCGGCAGAAAGCTGGGCCATCTTGTTGTAGGCGCCGCGCAGCTTGAAGGAAAAGACAGGCTGAAGGTCTTCCCTTTTGAGCAGCACACGGTTGCCCAGACGGCGGGAAAGGCTTGTAGCCTCATCCAGCGGGGTTTCGACGGCCACGTCGTACACCCGGCTCAACAACACTTTTTTCAGGTAATCGCTATGATTCGGCATGGAAAACATCCCTATGTAAAATGGTGCGCCGGTTTCAGAGGCCAGCGGAAAAGATATAGTATATACTTATTTTCGACGTTGCACAAGCGCTGCGTGCCCCGCTTCTGGTGTGCTCGGGAGGGGCAGAACTGCCCCGTAAAAGCCGCCTGCAACTGGTATCACACCTCTATCCTGTCTCGCTGCGCGACCTGTCAGGCTGCGTCTGCCCTCCACGTAAGCCCGCCCCAACAAATTCCTGCCCCTTCGCGCAGAAGATTGTAAGACCCGCCCGATCGCCAGGGCTGGTGGCGGTGCAACGTCAGTCCCGGCGGTGCAACAGGGCAGGCTGGTCCGGCAACACGGTCCTGTCGTGCGTTGCGAGCCCGTGCCGGCACGCTGGCCGGGACTGGCGCGCGCACCCCTGAGGACAGAACTGTTGAGACAGCCTGACGTTGCCGTGATGCGTTCCGGTGGCGGTTGGGCCGGTCAGGGCAGCCGAGGTCTTTAAGGGGTTTTGGCGTGCGGATGGCAGGAGGCTGGCGCCACTGGCGTGTCAGAAACGGATTGCCGATGCGGGGGCCACGGTACAAGAAGGCTAAAGGGGGAAGATGGAAAACCCCTTTGCGGCAGAGTGTCCAACGAATTGTCCCTTGACATTCTCCCCCGGCTGACGTCGGGGGATTCCCAGCGGAGGCAATCTTGCGATTGCATCCCTGAGCGGGTTCCTGCTTCACCGGGACTGCCCAGAGGAACAAGGCCTGGTTTTCGCCGCAAATATTCCCACGTGGGGAATGTTACGGGTACGAACCAACCGCCTGTTCCCCCAGGTCTCACACTCTCTCCACAGGCTGACACGGCATGCCCTGCCGCCGGGTCACTTGTAAGCAAACAAAGGCAGGAACGTCAAAATTCCAGTTACGGTGCGCCTTATATCCCCGCCCTGAAGGGCGAGGCTTTACGGCGCGTTGGGTAAGGGGGGGCTTCCCCCGGCAGGTTTGCGTTCAGCGCCGGTACGACGGTGGGCTGCGCCAGCAGGCGAACGGCCCGACCGGCGCATATCAGTCAAGAGTGTAGGTTTCCCGCCAGTCTGAGGACTCGGCGAGGGGCTTTTGAGCCTCTTTCAGCAGCAGTATATTCCCCATGACCAGGGCGTCCATTTCCGTGCGCATGAAGCAGCGATAGGCGTCCCGGGGGGTACACACGATGGGTTCGCCCCGGACATTGAAGCTGGTATTGACCAGCACAGGGCAGCCGGTCCGCGCCTTGAAGGCCGTGAGCAGGGCGTGGAAACGGGGGTTGGTTTTGGGGGACACCGTCTGCAGGCGTGCCGAGAAGTCGATGTGCGTGATGGCCGGCAGCGGGGAGCGCTGCACATAGAGGCGATCGAGCAGCGGCATGGTGCGATAGTCAGGGGGCAGTGGGTTGCAGAGCTCCTTGTTGACGTTGGTCACAATGAGCATGTAGGGCGAGGTTGCCGACGTTGCAAAGTAGTTGACAGCCTCGCTTTCCAGTACGGCGGGAGCAAAGGGCCTGAAACCCTCGCGGAATTTGATTTTGAGGTTGAGTTTTTTTTGCATGTCGGGGTTGCGGGCGTCACCAAGGATGGAACGGTTGCCCAGAGCACGGGGACCGTATTCCATCCTGCCCTGGAACCAGCCCACAACCTTGCCCTCGTCCAGCAGCCGCGCGACTTCGGCGCACAGTTGTCCCTCGTCGGTAAAAGACTGGTAGGGGGCGTCAAACTCACGGCATACGATGCGGATGTCGTCGTCATCAAAGCGGGGTCCCAGATAGGCGCCCTGCATGGCGTCGCCGTCCGCAGGCACACGCACGGCACCCTGCTTGATGTGCCAGTAGGCCAGTGCGGCACCGAGCGCGCCGCCGGCGTCGCCAGCGGCCGGCTGGATCCAAAGGTGCTTGAAGATGCCCGCCCGTTGCAATTTGCCGTTGGCGACACAGTTGAGCGCCGTGCCGCCGGCAAGACAGCAGTTCTGTGCGCCGGTGAGCTTCTGGGCGGTTTTGGCCAGGCGCAGGACGACATTTTCGGTGACTTGCTGGATGGCGTAGGCCAGATCCATGTATTCCTGGGCGATCTGTTCGGATTCCCGTTCGCGTGGCGGAATGCCGAACAGGCTTTTCCAGGCGTTTTCCCGGTACATGCGCAGGCCGGTGGTGTAGGCAAAAAAGTCCATGTTCAGCACGAAGGAGCCGTCGTCATGGATTTTGATCAGGTGGGTGCGAATGAGTTTCTCAAAGGTTTTTGTGCGTTCACCTGAGGGATTGCCGTAGGGGGCGAGGCCCATCAACTTGTATTCGCCGCTGTTGACCTTGAAGCCGCAGTAGGCCGTGAAGGCGGAATACAACAACCCCAGCGAATGCGGAAAATCGATCTGTTTCAGCACGCGGATGGCGTTGCCTTTGCCGTGACAGATGGTCGTTGTCGCCCATTCGCCCACGCCGTCGATGGTGAGGATGGCGGCGTCCTCGAACGGCGAGGGGTAGAACGCCGACGCCGCGTGCGAGAGGTGGTGTTCCGTGAAAAAGACGTCGGCCTTGAGCGTGCCGAGCTTTTGCAGCTCGCGTTGCAGCATGGATCGCATGAAGAGCTTTTCCCGGATCCATACGGGCATGGCGGCGATGAAGCTGCGCAGCCCTTTGGGCGCGACGGCGTGGTAGGTTTCCAGCAGGCGCTCGAAGGTCAGATAAGGCTTGTCGTAGAACACGACAGCGTCGATGTCGGCCAGCGAGAGCCTGCCTTGCTTGAGCACAAACGCGATGGCGTGAGCCGGGAACGCTTCATCGTGCTTCTTGCGGGTGAAACGTTCTTCCTGTGCTGCGGCGACGATGACGCCATCGACAATCAGGGCTGCCGCGGCGTCATGATAGTAGGAAGCGATGCCAAGAATGTTCATGCGTTGCTCGTGGGACCACGGTCAGGGTCCTGTCTTGTGGAGCCGGAGGGCTCCCTGTGGACGCGGGATCCGGCGCCTGTGTCCGGGCGGGGGCCAAACGTCCCTGTCCGTCGTGGGGTGCGGGCTGTGGCGCTGTTTAACGCCTTCTGCCACACACCGCCTCTATCCTAAAAAATGGTGTAGATGAACGGGGCGATGGCGGAGCTGCCCGTCAAAACGATCAGCACGCCGAACAGCAGCAGAACGGCAACGACAGGAATGAGCCAGACTTTTTTGCGCGCCACAAAGAATCGAAGCAGTTCACGAAGGAAGGTCATTGTTTTTTCCGGAAGGTTGAGGTTAACGGCCTGAGGGGGGCATGGCGTGGCCTCCGCAAAGCGCGGGCCATAGGGCGTTCTCTGTGCGGCGCAGTGCGTGCAGGAGGGCGCGTGCAAGCGCGGCTGACTAAAAAGTCGTATCGAGATCCTTGCTTTCAAACGTGTGATCGCGATCCGTGAAGCTGCTTGTGGAAGCAGCCTTCCACGCGCGCAGCCGGAGCGGATCGTGCCCACAGAGGCGGCAGATCAGCCCAATGGGGGTGACCAGAAGGAAAAAAATCACGGACAGAATGACCTTGGACATGACAAGACCGAGCAGGTTGGTCAGAGCTGTCCAGACGTAGGCCGGGTATTTGAAGAAGCTCACCCAGGACATGGAGAGGATCAACGCGGCCATGGCAACCAGCAGATAGGGCTCGTCGCGCAGAAAATAGTAGAGCAGCAGGAAGATCAGCGTCAGGGCCAGCCCTGTGTGCAGGCACTCGGTGGAGGTGACGCGTCGGGGGAACCAGGTGTCGGGGCGCGTTGTTGACATGGCGTCCTTCTTTAACGGTTGGGGGTGAGACAGCGCTGGACGTACGGCAGCAGAATGTCGGCAACGACCCGGTTCGCATAGGGGTTCCAGTGGTTGTCACAGACAAAGAAAAGATCGTGCGCCGTGACATGTCGGCGGGCTAGCTCAGCCAACAGATCGACATACACAAATCCGTGTTGTTGCGCGAGCTGTCGGAACCGGCGCGACAGCGGCGGTTCGGCGCCGTCATACTTCAGGAAATCGGAATAGACGGGAATGGTGAAAATCAGCACCTTGCGGTGGCCCGCTTCCCCGACAAGCTGTTCGATGGCGTATTTCATGATATCCCAGTCGCGTTCGGCAAACTGGTGGTACATGGAATGACGCGTCGGATCCGCGCCGTATTCAAGCTCCCAGCGCGGCACAAGCTGCATGTCCTTGATTCGGAATGATCCAAGATAGCGGAGAATCCTGTAGCAGGCACTCCATTCCCTGATGGTGAAATCGATGCTGCGCAGGAAGGACTGTGCGGATGTCTGTTCGGGGAGTTTGTCGAAACGGTAATGGAGCTTGTAGTCCGGGTAGGTCCCGACGAGGTAGGGCTTATAGTGTTTTGAGTCGATCAGCTCGTCGATTTCAAGGCTGTTGTCCTTGAAGTCGTTGTGCGGCAGCACCCCCAGGATCACCACGTCATGCTCAAACTGTTTGACCAGGTGTTTGTATTGCAGCCACTCCTGAATGGTGCCGAATCCGCCGGAAGTACCGAAATTGAGCACTTCCGCCTGGAGGCGTTCCTCAAGCACGTCAGAAAGCCGCTCTCCGTCGGCGATACCCCAGCCCTCAACGAACGAGTCGCCCAGGATCACGGCACGCGGCGCCGCAGCGTGCTTGTCGCGCGCCTTGTCGCGCATGCCGTACGCGTTGGCCGTGTAGATGGCCGTAAAGCACGCCTTGTTGTGCAGGTAGGTTGCGTGGGGCTGGTGCCAGACGCCAAAATGCTCGTCAATGTCGCACCAGAAGCGGTTGGACGCGTCGATCACCCGATAGGTCGGCAGGGGAATGTTGGGATTGACAAACAGGATGTACAGGTATGACGCGCCTTCAAGCAGCAGCAGAAAGATGACCAGGCTCAGGGCGCACGATTTGAGAATCTGTTTGAACATGGGCCGCATCCCCGGGAGGTATGAGGTTGCCAGAACCCCATGACGAAACCCGCGTCCCGGCACAGACCATGCTTTTGACCGGTCGCGTCCTTCACGCCATGCAGGTTGTTTCCTGTCGTCAGTGAGCGCGCTGCCCGTCAGGCCACCTTTCACAACGGCGTCCCGTCCGGCGTCATGTCAGGCCGGCGCCGACATTGAAAACAGCATTTGAACCTAGCTGCTGTCCGGGGAACACGGAGCCTGGACGCCAAGCACGTTCCAGAAACGACGAGTTACCCACGCCTCACGCCTTCAGTGCCGTCCACAGCATACAAAACAGCCGGACCATGCAACACGGCATGGCCTGGGGACAACGTCATTTGCAACAGGACGAAGAGACCGGCGTACCACCAGAATCATGCCTGGAGGTCGGCTCGCGCTGCCGTTGCAGAGAGCATAGCACCCTGTGGCATGGCGCATACTGTCGGAGGGAGAGCCATACCACAAGCCGGAGGTCACGATTGGGGCAAAAGGCATTGTCTATGTCGTGGAACGTGAAGCAACGATGTGGGAAGGATGGTAATATATTCACATCTATTGTCAAGGCAATTCCGCTATACTGCTGCAATGGAAAAATATCCCTATTTAAATGAAGCTGTTGCAGAGGTCTTGCGGATACGCCGGGCGGCGCTTGGTATGAGCAAGCGCAAATTGTCTGAACTGGCCATGATCGAACGGGCCTATATTACCGGCCTGGAAAACGGCAAGTGGAATGTCTCGCTGAATGTCCTGTTTTACCTCAGTGAGGCTCTTGGCCTTGAGCCGGAGACGTTTGTTGCCCTTGTAAGAAAACAACTTGTGAAGCTGGAAGTCATGAACCGGTATGGCAAGCGTTGACGGCTTCAGGCTGTGCGACCAGGCAGAAAGGGCCATCCAGCAGGCTGAGAGTGCAGTCTGGCAGGGCAGTGGCGTGGGATCGCCTTGCGGTCAGCGCGTTCACACCCGCGCGGCCCAATGCCCGCAGCGCGTGTGCAGGGGGTGACGGTCGCGGGTCTTCGGTTTGTCCTCGGGCACGGGGGTTCCGGGATATCGGAATGGGGCTTGCGGCAGTCTTTTCCGCCTCGGTTGCACGGGCGCGCAGGAGGGCGCCGTGGAGCCCCCGTGCGTCCTGTGAAAACGCCGCGGGCGTGTATCAAAGCCGCCTGGGGGAACGGGGGCACCCGGATGTCGACCACAGCACCAGACAAGGCACCATGGCCGAGACTCTTGCGGTTGGTAGCGTTGGCGGCTCTTACCTGACTGGATAGGGAGGCCGGCAACGGGCTGGCATGGGAACCAGACTCCAAGGGCTCCCTCTTCTGTATTGGCGGCATCGTGGGCGCGCGTTGAAGCCTGGCGGCGGATCGCCCAGCACGCGCCGTTTCTGACCAGCGTGGCAGAATCCGCTGCCACGTTGCGCGTTATCTGCGTGATATGCCCCAGGCATTTTCTCCGGCGCGGGCCAGCGCCCTGTGGGGGGCGCTGGCGGCTTGAACGGGGCTAGTCGGACGCGTCCTGCGCGCAGACCGGCGTGTTGTCGCCGACTGTAAAATTGTCCAGCAGGCGGGCGGTGCCCACATACACGGCCATGGCCACCAGGACACCGTCGGTGAGTTCGGTTACAGGTTCCATGGTCACGCCGTCCACGGCTTCCACATAGTCGATGCGTGCCAGCGGTTCGGCCTCGATCAGGGCTTTCATGGCTGCCAGCAGGGCGCTGGCATCGCGTTCGCCTTCCCTGACGCGCTGCTGGCCCAGGGCGACGGCGCGAGACAATACGCGTGCGGCCGTCCGTTCCGGGCCCTTCAGGTAGGCGTTGCGTGACGACTTGGCCAGACCGTCGGGCTCGCGGACAATGGGGCAGCCCACGATTTCGACCGGCATGGACAGATCGCGCGTCATCCGGCGGATAATGGCCAGCTGCTGAGCGTCCTTCTGACCGAAGAAGGCCATATCGGGCGTGACGATGTTGAACAGCTTGGTCACCACAGTGCAGACGCCGCGGAAATGGATGGGCCGCGTCTTGCCGCACAGCCGTTTGGGCATGTCGGACAGGATTTCCACATACGTTGCAAATCCAGGGGCATACATGGTTTCCGGGGAAGGGTGGAAAACCATGTCGCAGCCGTTGGCCTCAAGCAGGGCACAGTCCCGTTCAAAGTCCCGCGGATAGGCTTCCAGATCCTCGCCGGGCCCGAATTGTGTCGGATTCACGAAGACGGACGCCACGGTCCTGTCGCACCGGGCGACAGACGCCCTGACAAGCGACGCGTGGCCTTCGTGCAGGTATCCCATGGTGGGGACCAGTCCCACGCGCAATCCCGCGCGCTTCCATTCGGCAACCTGGGCGCGGACCTTTTCGATGCTTTCTGCAACAATCATACGTTAAGCCTCACTCAATTCGGAATGCTGTTGAAGTCATGACGCCCGGAGCCACGTCACGGCGGGGAGGGGGCGGTGTCGTGCGTCCAGCCATCCCGGGGGCGTCTCCGGCAGCCCGGATCGTTCTGCCGGGCCCGTTTTCCGGCAAAACGGCCGCAGCCGTCCGGGCAATGGAGATGATGGCGGCTGGGGAAGTTTTTTTCCTGTTTTTTTCAGGTGCTCTGGTTTTCAGAACGGCCGTGCCTGGAAGCCGTTCGGCCGGATCGCAGGACTTCCGGCGTGCAGGCGGAAGGCTTGCGGGACTGTCTGACAGTTTTCTGCAACGCCGCCGGACTGTCTGGAAGATGCCTGCAACACCGCCGGGCTGTCTGTCCTCTCCGCCCGTTGCGGCAGGCCACGGACAGCCTTGTATCCGGCCGGCATTTCGGATCGGCTCTGCTGGCGCGGCGGGAATGGAAGTCCGCGGCGCACTGGCAGCCTGTCGCAGCGGAACAGCCTACACGCCGTCGTCTTCAGGGGTCTGCTCTTCGTGCAGGGAACGCTCCAGTCTGGCCAGTACGGCATCGTCGCAGTCCGCACTGGTAAAGGCGTGGGCCTCGGAGGGGAAGGTTCCGGCCCGGACTTCTTCGGCATAGGTGCGGAACGCCGTGCGCATGGTTTCGCCCGCTTCGGCAAAGCGTTTGACAAAGCGGGGCGTAAAGTCCGTAAACATCCCGAGCATGTCCTGGCTGACAAGCACCTGTCCGTCACAGCCCGCACCTGCGCCAATGCCGATCGTCGGGATATGCAGCGTGCGCGAGGCCAGCGCGGCCAGCTTTGGCGGAACGCACTCCAGAACCACGGAAAAGGCCCCCGCCTGTTCGACGGCCCGGGCGTCCGCCAGAAGCCTTGCGGCAGCTTCTTCACCGCGGCCCTGCACTTTGAACCCGCCCAGCGCGTTGACGGACTGGGGCGTCATGCCGACGTGCGCCTGCACGGGGATTCCGGCGTCCACAATGGCCCTGATTTGCCCGATGACCGACGCGCCGCCTTCCAGCTTGACGGCCTGAGCCCCGGTTTCCTTGATGAGCCTTCCCGCATTGCGTACCGCTTCGGCAATGGATGCCTGATAGGACATGAACGGCATGTCGACGACAACCAGCGCCTGCTGACACCCCCTGACGACAGCCCGCGCGTGGTGGATCATGTCGTCCATGGTGACCGGCAGCGTGTCCGGGTACCCCAGCATCACACAGCCGAGCGAGTCGCCGACCAGGATGGCGTCGATGCCGGAAGCGTCCAGCAGTCTGGCCATGGTGTAGTCATAGCATGTCAGCATGGCGATGCGCCGCCCCTGCCGCTTCATGCCGATGAAATCGAGAACAGTGTTGCGCATGAGTTTCCCCGCAGCCTGCGGAACGGGAGTTCCGTCGGATCGTTGTTGAACGCGTCCCCGACTCGCGGCGCAGCCTGCGCGGCGGGTTGCGGCTGACGCTGCACCCTGCCTTCAGCCCGCTGATGGCGCGCCATACGCAGCCATACGCCACCGTCTGGGGGACACCACCGGACAGCGGCCCCCGCTGAGGTGTAAGCGCAATGCTTCCCTGCGTCAAGCGCCCGGCCGGGACTGGCAGGCTGTCCGGTTGTCAACCGGGCCGGGCTGTCCGGCATATCCACCAGCAGGCCGCTGGCGTGACGGCAGGTTGCGGCCAGCGCAGCCGGAAGACGGCCCTGAAGTCCGTGGGACAGATCAGGGCGGCAGATACAGCAGGAAGTATGTCCCCAGACGGTTCCGGCGTCCGAGGAACAGGCCAATCCAGAGTCAGTACACCGCAAGCCCCACCAGACCGTTCCGAAGTCCGCGGGACAGGCACGGAGCACGACCAAAACCGCTGGCGCTTTGGTCGTGCCCGGAAGGGGGAGTCCGCAGCCTGGCAGACCGCCTCTGTGCAAGGGCGGGGGTGGCGCCCATGGCGGCCTTGCCTTCTGATTCACCGCACGGCACTGGAACCGTGCATGACCGGCTCCGGGGGGGCGTGTGTTGGACACTATTTTTATATATTTTTTCAATAAAAATGAGTTACGACGGATAACGGGCGCACAGGTATGGGGAAGCGCCTGGAGAAAGCGTGCCTGAGAGACGATACCCTGTGCCCGGCCCCGGCCAGATTTGCAGAGCGCGGTATCCATGCCTGAGAAGCGCCAGGGAGCCGCGATTTTCCTTTCGGCATCCGGGCGAGTTGTCGTGAGCCGTCCTGCACAGGGGAAGGGGGAACAGGCGGCCACAGTGAGCACGTCTTACGGAGGCAGCGGCGGTGCTGCGCGGTCAGACTGTGTAGCCTCCAGCGCGCTGCTGACCGGGTGTGGGCGCGGTGCGGGGGCGGTGCGGAACAGGGGGGCATGAGAAAATTCCCCGGGCTGGATGTGTGGAACAGGGGTGGCAGAATGATCTGGCCTGCCACTGCGGACGACGGGGTATACGGCCGTCCGGGGAGCCGGGGCGTGGCCGTGCGGCGTTCAAGCGGCAGGATGGTGCCGGGCTGTGTGCCTGTGCAGACCGGTCTGTCCGTTCCGCGGCTTTCAGCCGGAGGCAAAAATGCGTGCGCCTGTTCGTGGGCGGCAGGGCAGGATCAGCGGGATGTCCGGTGCGGGCGCAGGCGGTCGTGTCCATTCCTTTCACAGGCTCGCAGGACAGATGGAACTGATGATGTCCGGTGCGGGTGCAGGCATCGGAGCAGGGGAAAGCGCGTTTTTTCGGAAGGCTGTTGCTTGATGCGTCGGAGGGCTGCCGTGTGAGGTATCGGTGGGGGCAGGGCCGGAGCGGCGTGCGGCGGGCAGGTGCGTCTGCAGTATGGGGGCGGAGACAGGGGCTGGCAGCAGCCGGTCTTCAGCAGGTGGCTCCGGGAGCGGAGAAGGAAGTTTTCTGGTGCGGCAGCGGGCGGCGTTCCGGCGCAGGCCCGCTGCCGGTGGGGTGTTTATTTGCCGAGCAGGGTGCCGAACTGCTGTGTCACGTCGTTCAGTTTGCCACCGAGGGCCGAGCCGGTGTCGCGGACGATGGTTTCCGTCTTGTTGCCGAGGGTGGCGCCTGTGCCGCTCAGAAGCGCTTTTGCGCCGCTGCCGGTGGAGGTGGCGGCGTTGAGTGCCGCGTCGGCGATGCGTTGCAGGATAAGGACAGCCACGTCGGCAACGGTCGCATGGCCCTGATCGCCGCCGATGTTCTGGAGGCGGATTTCGGGCAGTGCGAGGTTGATGGTCTTGTCGATACCGGGCAGCATGAGCGAGATGGTGCCGTCGCGGATGACCAGCTCGTTGATTTTCACGCGGGTGGATCCGGCCTTTGACGCAGGCTGATCTGTGGCCTGCGGGGTGCTACCGGACTGGGTTACCGCCTTGATGTTGCGGATGATCGTCTGGATGTTGTCGGAAGTCAGGGTGCGTTCGTAGAGGATGTGCGGTGCGGCCATGTCGATCCGCTGGATGATCACCACGTCGTCGGTCAGCGTGCCGGTGTCGAGTTCGGCGTATATGGTGTCAAGCGTAAAGGCGTTCTGGCCCTTGAAGCCGACGGGGTTGCCGATGGTGAGTCCCTGCAGGGTGCCTTTCCCGTCAAGGAAGGAGATGTCGGCCTTGTCCAGATGGACGCTGGTCTGGGTGAGTTCGGGGCCGTAGGTGTTGACAGCCTTGACCAGCAGCGTGTTCACGGACGAGAGCAGGGCCACGCCGCCGCCGACGATCAGCGCCACAATAATAATGAGGATGATCAGGAATTTTTTCATGGCAGGTTCCTCCAGGGGCAGAGAGGGGTTATGCCCGGATGGGCAAGCCGGTCTGGCTGGCGTGCAGCGCGAGGCCGTCGCGTTTGTGACGCAGAAGGCTGGCTGGCGCGCATCGCGGCCTGATGAGGCTGCCCTGTTGCGTCTGCCGGCTCCCCGGGGGGATGGGGGGCCGTGCCGGACAGGACGTACAGACGGATGGCCTGCGGCAGGCTTCTGGCGCGGTGTGCGGGCCGTTGCATTATTCCTGAATGGCGCGTGGCCGTGCGGATTGCCTGTTTTTACAGCGGGTGGTCTCCGGGGCCGTTGCCGGACAGGCCTGCAGTACGGTCAGTGCTTCTTGAAGATACGCGGTTCGCACCGCCTTGGCAACCTGTGAGATTTTTTTGAAGGGCCTGGCCTGTTCAGGACGGTCTGCGGCGTTTTGGTGCGGGCGCGTCCAAAGACAGGCGGCGGACGTTCAGACCACCGTTATTTTTCGATCCAGGCGGCCAGGCGGGCGGCGTATTCGTCCGGGGCGTAGCGCGGGGCGTCGTACATGCCGGCAAGGGCCCGCTGGCGGGCGGCTTCATACAAAATGAGCGCGGCAGCCACAGACACATTGAAACTCTGGATCATGCCGTACATGGGAATGTACAGTTCGCCGTCCACGATGTCGTTCAGGGACTCCGGGACGCCGCTGTGTTCGTTGCCCATGACGATGGCGGTGGGTTTGGTGAGATCGTAGTCGCCCAAGGGGCGGGAGGCGGCAGAGCAGCTGGTGGCCAGGATGCTGAATCCCTGGCTGTGCAGTGTCTCGGCAAGGGACTCCTTGGAGCTGTGCCGGTAGGTTTCCACCCATTTGCGCGCAGAGGCGGAGCACTTGCGGCCCAGGGTGGGGAAAGCCGTATCCGTATAATAAAGATGGATGCCTGTCACGCCAAAGGCGTCCGCACTGCGGTAGATGGCCGAGACGTTGTGCGGATCGTGGATGTTGGCCAGGACCAGGGTCAGATCCGGCTGGCGTTGCGCGAGCACCTTGGCGAGTTTTTCTTGGCGGCGGGATGTGATTTGACGCATGGCAGTAGGGGTTGGGTTATACGGTCCGCAGAAGGGGGCTTCCAGACGCTGACAGTGCGGGATGGCCCGGGTCGCTGCAGCAGAGAATCCCGAGGCTGAACCAGGAGAAAGAGCGGCCCGGAAGCGTGGATCGCAGCCGGATAATGGCAAAAAAAGCCGCAGGCCGCAAGGGTCCCGTCAGACAGCCCGGCCCCTGCCTGTCCCGGCAGAGCGTTTTCTGCCTGCATGGCTGTGTTCGCAGTTTGCAGGACATGCGCCGCCTTATCCATCTCATACAAAATAAACGTTTCGGGAAGGTGGATGGGGGGTCCGGGGGGAAGGCGGAGAACCCCTTTGCAAAGGGGGTTCCGCCTTCCCCCCGGCAGCGGAGGCTTGTGTCGGGCTGGTTGTGGTGCGGCAGCTCCCGTCTGCTTTTCCATCCGGCAGCGGAGGCTTGCGGGCGTGCTGTCCGGCACCTTGCTCCGGCAGCGGCTACGCGCCTGCCATGCCGGCCTGGTCCCGGGCTTCGGGCATGGTCCGGGTGACGCGGTGGAGGAAGCAGGCCAGGGCCAGCATGTCGGCACAGCCGCCGGCGCTGAGGCGGCCTGCAAGGCAGGTCTGTTCCAGGGCAGCGATGCGGGATCTGCCGTCCTGGGTGGTCAGTCCTCCGGCCTGGAGGGCTGCGGCGGCCTCCTGGCTGACCCGTTGCAGTCCTTCGGGGCCGCCACGCTTGATCAGGTTGGTGTCGCCGCGCAGGTGGGCCATGAGGGCCAGCAGGGCGTGGGTGCGGCAGCTGTTCCAGTCCAGTCCGGCGGCGCTGTCCTGCTCCAGGCGGGGCAGGGCCCAGTGGCGCACGGCGGGAAAGCCTGCTGCGGCCTCGCCGCGCGCGCCGGCAATGCCGTGCTGCTGCCAGGCCCGTTCTCCGGCTGTCCGGGCTTCTTTGCCGGTTGCGAGTTCACGCTCGACCAGGCCGGTGGTCATAAGGCAGACTTCCCGGCACAGGGCCTGCACCGGCGGGAGGGAGGCGGGGCCGGTTCCGCGCAGGACGAGGCCGGCGGCGGCGCAGGCCAGGCCGAGGGAAAAGACAAGTCCCTTGTGGGTGTTGACGCCTCCGGTTGCGGCAAACATGGCCTGTTCGGCTGCAAGTCCCAGGGGTTTGAGGCGGTGCAGCAGGAGGTGTGCGTCCTTTCCGCTGGTCTGATGGCCGGCCAGGGCGCATTCAAGCCAGTAGGGGGCCAGGGCGTCGGAGCTTTTGAGCAGCAGGGCTGCGTCCATGTCGTCGTGGGCGCCGCGGGTGCGCGGGGTGACCAGGCCGGGCTTGGGGTGGGTGCGCACGTCGTCTTCCACAGCCAGCCTGGCCAGGGCAGCCAGGCGGCGCAGGG
>CALUZP010000027.1 GCA_944325325.1 uncultured Desulfovibrionaceae bacterium | reverse complement strand
AGGTGCTCTTGATGAGCTGGGGCATGGCAAACAGGCCAATCAGCACGGGGATAAAACTCAGTCCGGCCATGAGATTCGTACTGCCGAACGTCATGCGGCTGGTACCAAAGACGAGATCCATCCCGATGGTGGCGAGAAACAGGCCAAGACAGGCAGAGAGCAGGCCCTTGAGGAGGGATTGTCCCGAAAGCCCGCCCACAATGGTCAGGGAGAACACGATCAGGCCAAAGAATTCTGCAGGACCAAATCGAAGAGCCAACCCGGCAATGGCGCCAGTGAAAAGGATGAGGGAAAGATTGGAAATGGCGTCAGCGAAACAGGAGGCATAGAGCGCCATCCACAGCGCCTTGCCAGCTTTGCCCTGTTGGGCCAACGGATACCCGTCCATGATGGTGCAGGAGGCCGCAGCCGTGCCGGGCGTGCGGATCAGGATGGCGGTGATGCTGCCGCCGTACATCGATCCCTTGTAAATGCCCAGCAGTAGCATGAGCGATGTCAGCGGATGCATGTAGAAGGTGAAGGGCAGGACGAGCGTGATGGCCATAGCGCCGGTCAGGCCAGGCAATGCGCCGACTATGACGCCGCCCAACATCCCGAAAAACAGCGCGCAAAGGTTTTCCCAGGATGCGATAAGCTGAATGCCAGAAAGGAGGGATTCCAGCATGATGACGACTCCAGGTGATTACAGGATGCCGGTCAGGGGCCCTAGGGGAATGGGAGCCCCCATGACCCGGACGAAAAAGACATAGAGCAGACTGGTAAGAATCACATCGATGATCAGCAGCCGCAGCATGTTGCGTTCGCCGCACAATATCGAGAACGCCGCATAGAGCAGAAAACTGCCGAGAATCATGCCGATTTGTTCAATACAGAACCAGCAGCCCAGCAGCAGGACGAAGCAGAGCAGGGAACGCAGCGCCTGTGCAATCCGCATATCGGCTGGTGTGTCAGTGGAAGAGGCGTCAACGGATGACGGGGTCGCTCGACGAAGCCTCCAAAACGCGTTGCCGGTAAGAGCCAGCGCCAGGCCAAGACAGACAGCCATAATCCAGGTGGGATAGGTTCTCGGCAAAATGGAGCTGGGATCGTGTGCCATGGGGTTGCTGATGCCAAGGGGAATGAGCACAAAGAGTGTGATGGCGAACAGAGCTGATAAGACAAGACCAAGATACAGTTCACGTCGCAGCGCAGGCATGGTGTTTCTCCCGTACGAGATGAAAGAAGCATGGCAGGCCGTCGAGCCTGTTTGGGCCTGGAGCTTTGTACAAGCCGGTCGCACTACGACTTGCCATGCTTTTCAGAAAATCGGGTCATTGACGTTCGTCAATCGAAGACTCGCTGCCACTATTGAATCATCAGGCCCAGTTCAGCGCCGAGCTTGCTGAAAATAGCCACCTGGTTCCGCACGAACTCCGTGGTTTCTTGAGGTCCGCGCAGGTAGGGGATGGATCCGCTGGCCTTGACGGAGTCGTTCCAGCTTTTGTTGTCCTTCAGCTTGGCCAAGGCGACTTCCCACTTGTCTATGGCTTCCTGGGGAATGCCCTTGGGGGCGCACAACGTGTTCCAGCCCAAAATGTTTTCGAGCTGAGGAAAACCGGCTTCGCGTACGGTGGGAACGTCAGGTATCACGTCAAGCCTCGAGTCCGTCGTTACCGCCAGAGCACGCAGGTTTCCGCCCTCAACGAGCTGGTCGATACAGGCCGAAAGGTTCAGCGCACCAAAATGGGTGTGGCCGCCCAGAATAGCGTTTTTGCCGGCCGCATCGCTGGGGAACGGCACTGAGGTAGCCGCATTCTTGCCCATGCCGAACGAATGGAGGAACATGTAGGAGGTCAGTTCCTGAATGTTCAGAGCGCCGGCGCAGGCAAAGGAGAAATCTTCTTTCTGGGCCTTGATGGCATCAGCCAGCTCCTGCAACGTCTTGTATGGCGAGTCCTTGCGGACCACAAAGACCAGAGGGTTGACGTCCAGGAGGCCAAGATAGGTGAAATCATCCCACTTGTAGGAGATGGTTTTGTTCAGAGCAGGAATGATACCTACGTTGGCTACTCGTCCAATCAGCAGGGTATGTCCGTCAGGCTTGCTCTGTGCGGCGACGGTCGTGCCGACCACACCGGCAGCGCCAGGCCTGTTGACTACAACGACAGGTTTGTCAAAGTCGTTTTTGACGGCAATGCTCAGGATCCTGGCTGAAAGGTCTCCCGCGCCGCCGGCGCCGAACGGACAGATCAGGTTAATAGCTGTCCTGGGATAGGCAGCCAGAGTAGTACTTGCCGTTGCGCAAAACGTGAACACTGCCGCCAGAGTCATCACGAGAAATTTATGGAACGACATGGGGGGGGAACTCCTTCTTCATTTGAGGTGCCGCCTTCAGAGAAGGGGACTCGTGGGACCGGAAAAACGGTATGGGGAAGATGCACGGAACGGTCGAAACGTTTGGGCTGGAAAAATGTGGGGTCGTCGGCTCACCCAGACGGCCCGGGGAATGGGCCGCCTGGGGGCGTTATCGGATAAGATAGGGCATATCAGTCAGAGTAATGGCCTTGCGCGGACAGACAAAAGCACAGACGTCACAGTACCAGCAGTCATCCCGATGTCTGGCGAAGGGATATCCGCGTGATCCTTTATCAAGGACGTTCATAGGGCACATGTCAATGCACAGCCCACATTTGTTGCACCGCTTTTCATCCACGGCAATCCAGGAATACATGGCCTCTGCGCTAAGATTCGGATTCTGCGGTTCCATCAGTTCTTCTCCGTAGGCATGAAACGTCTGGGGGTGTCCAGTCCTTCCTCGGCAAGGTGAGCGGCCATCCAGGGATCGTCCGGGGGGTTCTTCAGATTTGGATCCCGGCTGAACTGCTTGCCGCAGTCAAAGGAGAGTTTGGGATATTCGTAGTCCATATAGTCCTGGAATTTCCACTTGAGCGGCGGTACGGCGCGGCGCTCAAGAGCGATTTCACCATTCTCGCCTTTCTTGACGATGACCCACTGACCGTTCCATGCCGGATCCTTCGCCGGCATGTCGACACGCCAGTGCTGGTAGCCCCAGCGGCTTTCGGTACGGAACATGCTGGCCTTGGCCAGCATATCGCCAACCAGCAGAATACACTTGATTTCGTGGACCTTCATGAGATCGTGGAAGTCCACAGCCTTGATCTGAGGGATGTCTTCGTTGAGGATACGGTTCATCCACCAGCTGGCCTTTTCCAGATAGGCAGGATTCTTGGGAGGCTTGATGTAGTATTGAATGCGTGTGCGTGCCTTGAATTCTACCATGTTGGTGGGCAGGCCCTTTTCCCGGTGGAGCGGAGCTTCAAAAGCGTCGATTTCACGCCGCATCCAGGATTGCAGACCGTCCATTTCGAGCTGGCTGTGATTGCCGGCAAAGATGGCGGCCTGTTCGCCGGCGATCATTCCCATGACAAAGGCGCCGCCAAGATAGGACTGCGGCAGTCCGGCATCGACGTCACCGGCTGCATAGAGGCCAGGCACATTGGTCGCGCCGTCCTTGTTGCTCAGGATACCGGAAAGACCATGGCCGCCGCAGGAGGCCACCGCCTCATCAAAGTGCATTTCTACAGCTCGTTCGTCCCGGTAACTCAGGCCGCGTTTTTTCAAAAATTCTCCACGGGTAGTGCGTTCATTGCCAAACTGCACCTTTTCCAGAATCTGGATCATCTCTTCACTGAGATGACTCATTTTGAGGTAGACAGGACCGCGCCCTTCAGCGAACGTCTTCCACATCACCAGTCGGCTGTCACCGGAAGCCCAGCCGTTTGCCTGAATGCGATCGCCGTTGCGGTCGATCGAATAGGCACCGCGCGGGGCGGCCACATAGCTGCATCCCGGCCCTTCATGGTCGACAATCTTCACACTGGCCTGAATGTATTCCATATTGGCCAGTTCAGCACCGGCGTCATAGGCCAGGGCAAAACCATCCCCGCAGTTTCCGGGGAATTCGTACAGTCCAGAAAGATAGCCAGACGGCGACATGCCAAGGCGGCCGGCGCAGCCCGCCGTAATGCACACGGCGCGTGTCTTGAAGTAATAGTATTCGCCTGTGCGGATGTTAAATGCCAGCACGCCTGACACTCTGCCATCCTGAGTGATGATTTTGATGGCAGGCGTTCTGTCGTAAACGGCCGCGCCGGTTTGGCGCACAGCCTTGGCAAGCGCCCGTTTCATTTCTTCCCCATGCATGGGGAGCAGGAGTGGCTTGTTGATCGGATGAAGATACCAGAGACGGTAGTTGCCATGTTCGTCGACTGGAAACAGGTCCCCCTTGGCTCGTCCCATGATGGCTTCAAGTTCACTGACGACTTCAGGACAGCGCTCACCAAAGGCATAAGCTACTTCTTGATCAAGGATGCCTTCAGAAATCTTGGTTAGCATTTCCACGACATCCTCTGACGTGCTGTAGGGGGGCAGAGCCATGGTGTTCAGTGCATCCATAC
>CALUZP010000026.1 GCA_944325325.1 uncultured Desulfovibrionaceae bacterium | reverse complement strand
TGGAATATTTTTCTCTGGATCCCTGGCTGGAGGCACTGAAGGAACACAACCTTGATCCCGGGACGTATACCGGCGCGCGGGCGCTGGATCGGCCGTTGCCGTGGGATCATCTGGAGGCCGGGATTTCCCGGGACTATCTGCTCAAGGAACGGCGCAGGGCATTTGAGGGGCGCATCAGCGGGGACTGCCGCTATGAGGCCTGCCGGCACTGCGGCGCGTGCGACACGGTGGCCGGCCCGTCACGCCTGGCCAGGGATCCGCGCCTGCCTGCCACAGAGCCTTTGCGCAACCGGCTGAATTTTGCCGAGCGCGATCAGGCCGCACATACACCCGTGCGTGATGCCGAAGGCCGGCTGATCGCACCGCCGCCCAGGCCCAAACCCACAGCGCCGCCAGCCATCGGGGCCGGGCTTGGGGTCAAGGCCGTGCGCTACCGGATCTGGCACACCAAGGAGCAGGAGGCCACCTATCTCAGCCAGCTGGAACTGCAGACCCTGCTGGAGCGGCTGATGCGCCGGGCCAGGCTCCCCATGACGTTTTCTCAGGGATTCCATCCCCTGCCGCTGCTGTCGTTTGGCCGGGCCTTGGCCGTCGGTGTGGAAAGCCTTGCCGAATGGTTTGCCATCACCCTGCGTGAACCGTTGACGGCCGGGCAGGTCTGTGAGCGGCTTGAACCTCTCCTCGTGCAGGGGATGCGGATCCGCGGGATTGAGGAAATTCCCCTGAACCTCAAGGCGGTGGGTGCGGAACAGGAAGTGTTCGAACTGCGGTATGCACCCATGCGGCCGTCATCGGCAGATCCCGCGGCCGTCTTTGATGCCTGGCGGGCCTTTGCCGGTGCAGGCAGCCTGAACCTGACCCGCGAGACCAAAAAGGGACCGCGGACCTGTGATATCCGGCCGTTGTTCACACGCATCGATGTGCTTGACGATCATGTGGCGCTGACGCTCGACTGGCGTTCAACATACATCTCGCCTCTGGTGCTGGCCAGGGCCGTGACGCCGTTTGTGCCCGTGCATGAGCTGAAGCTTTTGAAAACCTCTCAGACGTTTGCTGCCGCCAGTGCAGGGCAGTAAAAATTTTTGTGCCCCACTGGCCAGAAAATGAGCATTGACCGGCCTCCTGCCAGCGGTGGTACAAAAAATGGAACCCTTGAAGGTTTGGATACTTTTAACTATATAGTTAAAATACAATATGTTATATAAAAATATATAATTTGGCACAGTTGTTGCTAAATAAAAAGTATCCTTCCTTCCAAAAAATCCTTCCTCCTTCTCCATTATCCAAAACGAGGCCCGCGCAAGCGGGCCTCTTTGGCCTGTCTGCCCGGCCTGCACGGATGACGGTTTATGGACGGCGCAGGGGCAGAGGCAGCGGGAGGCCGGTGGGCGGGCCACTTGACGCATCCCCCTGGAACAACGTAGGCACAGGGATCTCGTTTATTGAGGAGGCATTTTTATGAGTTTGTGTCCTTGCGGCTCAGGCCGCAATCTTGATGAGTGCTGCGGCCCGATCATGGCCGGCGCGCGGAAGGCGCCGACGGCCGAAGCGTTGATGCGCGCCAGATATTCGGCGCATGTGACCGGCGATTATGACTTTCTTGATGCCAGCGTGCATCCTGACATCCGTGATGAGGCTGACCACGAAGAGATGAAGAAGTGGTCTCAGAGCGTGACGTGGGACGGGCTGGAAATTCTTTCAACCGTTGACGGTGGCGAGCAGGACGAAACCGGTGAAGTGACCTTCATTGCCCGCTATTCGGTGAACGGGATTCCCCAGATGCTGCATGAGCGCGCCTATTTTCAGAAGGTGGATGGCGCATGGCTCTACAAGGATGGCGATGTGCAGGGGCATGAAACCTACCGGCGTGAAGCGCCGAAGGTCGGCCGCAACGCTCCCTGTCCCTGAAAAAAAAAAAAAAAATACAAGAAGTGCTGCGGCCGGTAAGGCCGGCAGTGCTTCAGGCACCCCGGGTTCGCCTGCTTTACGCAGCTCCCGGGTTGCGGGAACGGCAGGTTTTACGGCGGCCCGGTGCGGTGTCCGGATGTGTCAGCGCGGTTTTTCTTCCGTAAAACCGCGCTGCTGTGTTCTGGTGCGCCGTGCCCGGGGGCGTCGTGGCAGCGTGGGGCCGCGGGGCCGTCACGACGTTGCGCTGCGGGGTCGCGACGGCACACCGGCGCCGTTTGCCGGAAGCAGAACAGGCCGAAAACAGGGTACGGCAGCGCCCCGGCAGGATGAGCGCGTTACGCGGGCCGCATCTGAGCTGCGGAAAAAGCCGGACAGCGCCGGACTCCGGGCCGGAGCCCTTTCGATTCCCGCTCCCGGGTGCAGGGAGTCATCCGGCAGGCGCTCTGATCAGACCGGTAAAAATTTTTGACTGTCACGGTGGCTGAGGCTGAGATCCGGATCCGTGTCCGGCAGGCACGGTCTGTGCTGCCGGGCTGGCTGCCGGACACGGACAGAACGTCCGTTCCATAGCGGCCTGTCTGACACAGAATCGGAAGAAGCAGGCTCCGGCGGGGCAGGCGGGTTTCGGGCCAGGCTGCGTGCCGCTCAGGCCATGCCGCCCTGAGGCTGTCCTGCACTGTCAGGCGGCAGGCCGGGCCAGATGCCGGCATCGTATCTAACTATAAAATAACATAGCTGGTTATAAACGTGCAGATAGTGCTTTATCAACCGGAAATTCCACCGAACACGGGCAACATTGCCAGGCTGTGCGCCGCGACGAAGGTCAGGCTGAACCTGATTGAACCGCTGGGGTTCAAGCTTGAGGATCGCTATCTCAAACGGGCGGGTCTGGATTACTGGCCGTTAGTCGATCTGACGGTCTGGCCGTCGCTTGAGGCGTGGCGGCAGCGCAACGATGGCGTGCGGCTGATTCCGGCCAGCGCGCGCGGAGGATCGCCGGCGCACAGGTTTGCGTTCAGGCAGGACGACGCGCTGCTGTTCGGCCGGGAGACTTCCGGACTGCCGGACAGCGTGTATGCCTCGACGCCATACAGGATCCGTCTGCCCTTTGCGCCCGGCGTGCGGCGGGAGGATGGGGGGCTCTGTGTCCGTTCGCTCAACCTGTCGACAGCGGCGGGCATTGTGCTGTATCTGGCACTGGAACACTGCGGCCTGCTCGACGCCTGGTCGGCGGATCTGGCATGAAGTCTGCGGTACTGCCCCAGCTGAACGTACCCGGCGGCCGGGAGCGGCTGCGCGTTATTGCCGGGCTGACGGGCCCGCAGCTGCTCATGCTGCTGTGCCAGTTTGTTGTCGGCATGACGGACGTCTGGGCTGGCGGGCGGATTGGTTCGGCTGTGCAGGCCTCTATCGGCATGATCACCCAGTGCCAGATGATGCTGATGATTTTGTGCATGGCCACGGTCAGCGGAGCGGTGGCTGCCGTAAGCCAGTCGCTTGGCGCGGGAAAGCTGGATCGCGCCAGGCGGTATGTGGGGCTTGTCTGCGCAGCCGGTCTGGGAGCCGGAGCCTTGCTGGCGCTGGGCTTCTATGGCCTGCGCGAGCCGTTTCTCCGGCTGCTGCAGACTCCGGAGGACATCATGCCGACGGCCTCCGTGTTCTTCAATGCAACCATGTGGGCCATGCCCGGTCATTATGGCATGACGATCGGCGCGGCACTGTTCCGCTCGGCACAGTCGGTGCTTCTGCCGCTGTATGTGGGCATGGGGGTGGCGCTGCTGAACGTGGCCGGTGACCTGGGATTCGGGCTCGGCTGGTGGGGGTTGCCCGCCTTTGGTGCGGAGGGACTGGCCTGGACGACCTGTGTGTCGGTCAATCTGGGCGCGCTGATCCTGCTCGGGCTGCTGCGGCGCGAACGGCTGCTGACCCGCCAGAGTTTGCCCCGCTGGCGCTGGGCGCGGCGCGGTGCCGTCTACCTGCTCAAGGTGGGCGGGCCGGCGCTGGTCACCTCGGCCCTGTGGCAGACGGGCTATCTGGTGCTGTACATGATTACGGCTTCATTGCCGTCTGGCAGCGTCAGCGCGCTGGCCGGGCTCACGGCCGGCTTGCGGGTGGAGGCGCTGCTGTTTTTGCCTGCGACGGCGTTCAACATGACGGCCTCGGTTCTTGTGGGGCACTGCCTTGGCGAAGGGGACAAGGCCGAGGCACGGCGTCTGGCCGTCACGATTCTGGTGATCGGCTGTGTCAGCATGAGCGTTGTGGGCGCGTGCCTCTGGCCGCTGCGCTGGGCGCTGGCAACCTTCATCACGCCGGATCCTGCCGTGCAGGAGGCGACGGTCGCGTATCTGAGTTATAATTTTGCTTCTGTGCCGTTTACGGTGGCCAGCGTCATCCTGGCCGGCGTGTTCAATGGTGCTGGCGCAACGGTGTATCCCATGTGGGCTTTCAGCATTTCCATCTGGCTGGTACGCCTGCCGCTGGCCTGGCTGTTCGGGCACAGGCTGTGGATGACGGCATCGGGCGTGTTCATGGCCATGCTGGTTTCGCAGATGGTGCAGGCACTGACGCTTGTCTGGGTGCTGCGCTGCCGGGACTGGTCACGCTTTGCCATGCGCCGCACAGGCACTCACCACCATAACTGACTGACAAGGAACTGGATATGAACTTTTCTCCTGTTGACTGGGCGCTGCAGGATGTGCATGCCCGGTACTGGGCTGTGACGCCGGTGCATACGGCTGACTGCACGTTCGTCAATCTCTGGGGCTGGGCCGAGGAGTACGGGCTTGAATGGGCCGAGGCCCACGGCCTGCTCTGGATCCGCCGGACCCGCCGGGGCGGGATGCCCGCCAACCGGCTCTGGATGCCGCTGGGCGACTGGAATGCCGTTGACTGGCAGGCGGTGCTTGCAGAGACTGAGCCGGGTACGATCTGGGATCGGGTGCCTGAGGCGTTGTGTGTGAAGCTGGCGGAGCTGGCTCCGGATCGCGTGCAGATTGAGGAAACCCGGGGCCAGTGGGAATATCTGTACAGTGCGGAGGCCCTGGCCAGGCTGTCCGGCAACCGGCTGCACAAGAAGCGCAACCATGTGAACGGGTTCATCAAGGCCTATGGCGAGGACTACCGTCCGCTGGGACTCGATGATCTCGAGACGCTGCTGTTGTTTGAACACGACTGGTGCCACTGGCACGAATGCCTGAAGTCGCCGGCGCTGGCGGCGGAAAACGAAGCCGTGCTGCGGGTGCTGCCGCGCTGGGGGCGGCTCCCCGGACTGCTTGGCGGTGCCCTGTATGTTGAAGGGCAGATGGTGGCTTTCTGCGTGGGCGAGGCGCTCGATGCAAAGACCCTGGTAGTGCACTTTGAAAAGGGCCATCCGGACTACCGCGGCGTCTACCAGGCGATCAACATGTTTTTTGCCAGGCAGGCAGGCGCTGGATTTGAACGTATCAACCGTGAGCAGGACGCCGGAGAGGAAGGTCTGCGGCAGGCCAAGGAGAGCTACTGCCCCTGTGGTTTCATTGTCAAGAACCGGATTCGTTTTTCCTGAATGATGGAGGGGGATGGCACCTGCCCGTGTCCTTTGCCGGCGGCACGCGCGTGAGAGGCGGATGGGCGCGCAGGGCGTGCGTTGCGGGCAGGCCGCACAGGCTGACGCACTGGCCGCGTACGGCGGGCTGCTGCCGGTACGGCTGCCGGGCGGTCTGGCAGGGCTGCCGGGGCACGCCGGACAAAGCTTGCCGGGGCGTTTGAAAAAAATGCCAAAGAGGGTACAACGGTGTCCCGGTGCTGTGGCTGACGGACTGAGGGCTGTTTGCCGTCCTGTCACCGCAGCGCCGTGCAATGGAAGGAAAACCGGCCCTGCACAGGCGGATCCTGAGTGCAGGATGTGCGCCGCAGGGGCTCCCGCCAAGGATGCAGGCTGCCTGCAGCCTGAAAGAGGGGCTGAACTCCCTCAGACTGCGGGCAGTGCCGTAATGGCGGCAACGGCTGTATAACGGACTGTCAGCCGTGCGGTGCAGCCGCATGGATCAGGGCGGCTGCAGCCCGCATGTTTGCGGCAGAAGCCGCCCGGGGCCTTGCCGGACACCGCGTCTGCCCCCGGCGGCCAATGCAGAATGGCGGGGTGGATTTTGCAATAAAGTTCAGGTATCCTTCTCCAACCTTTTTTAACGGGCAGTGCTGCCCTTGTATCCCCTTCAGGAGTTTCAGTGGAAACACAAAATCATATTGTGCTCATCGCCAACCGGGGTGAAATTGCTGTGCGCATCGCCCGGGCCTGCCATGCGCTGGGCGTCGGCGTTGCGTGCGTTTATACGGCGGAAGACGCCGAGTCCGGTCATGTGCGCGTGGCGCAGGAGCTCGGCGGATCGCTGTACCGTGTGTCGTCCTATCACGATGCCAACGAAATCATGTCAGTGGCCGATCAGGCAGGCGCCACGGCCATCCATCCCGGCTACGGGTTCTTTGCCGAAGATTTCCGCTTTGCCCGCAGGGTGACAACCCGCGATCGGAAGATGATTTTTATCGGGCCTTCCTGGCGGGTCATCCGCGATCTTGGCGACAAGATCAACACCAAGCGCCTGGCGCGCAGCATCGGCGTACCTACGGTGCCCGGCTCTGACCGCCCCATCTATGACGAACAGGAAGCCGAAAAGGTTGCCCGCAGCCTCTACGATTTTCAGCTGCAGGAAGGGGTTTCCCAGCCGCTCGTGCTGGTCAAGGCGTCGGCCGGTGGCGGTGGCATGGGGATTGAAGAAGTTTACGACATCGATCAGTTCCGGTCTGTCTATCGCCGGGTTCGCAACTACGCCCTGCGTCAGTTCAAGGATGAGGGCGTGCTCATCGAGCAGCGTATCTGCGGCTTCAACCATCTGGAAGTGCAGATCATCTGCGACAGAACCGGCAAGAACCCCGTGCATTTCGGTACCCGCAACTGCTCCATTCAGTCTGTGGGGCTGCAAAAGCGCATTGAAGTTGCGCCAGGCTTTGATCCGTCGTCGATCGACTACGATTTTGATGCCGAGGCGCTGTTGAAAAGCATTACCGAGCATTCCCTCGCGCTGGCCCGGGAAGTGGGCTACGACAACGTGGGCACCTGGGAATGGATCGTCACGCGCGAAGGCCGTCCGTTCCTGATGGAAGTGAATACCCGCATCCAGGTGGAAAACGGCGTGTCGGCCCGGATTTCCCGGCTGCGCGGCGAAAGCGGCGTGGACCTCATTTCCGAGCAGATCCGTGTGGGCCTTGGCGAGCCTCTGGGGTATACGCAGGATGACGTGTCGTTTGAAGGCGTGGGCATTGAATACCGGATCATCGCGGAAGACCCGTCGCACCGCTTTACGCCCTGGGTCGGCCGGATCGAACGGTTCAGCTGGAAGGAAGAGCCCTGGCTTTCGGTCTATACGCATGTGCCGACGGCCATGACAGGCGAGCCCTACGACATCCCCACCGAATTTGACCCCAACCTGGCGCTGGCCATTGTCTGGGGCAAGGATCTCAGCCAGGCCACGCAGCGTGGCAAGGCCTTCCTGGACAGCCTTGTCCTTGAAGGCAGCAACCGGGATGGCGAAAGCCTCAAATCCAATGTGGCGTTCCTGCGCAAGAATTCTGACCGCCTCCTGCGTTTTTAGCGCGGAGTCCGGAAAGCATGCACTGACAGTCCGGCCGCATGACCGCGGCCGGCTCTCCTGCCCCCGCCTCCGGGGGAGACTTCAACATCCGGCCTGTGCCGGGATGAGTCATCTATGGATATAGAAAAACGAGCTCAACAACTTACAGAGCGCCTGCGGTACATCAGGGACATCTTTGCCGGGCGGCACGCGGGGGTCATCGCACAGCTCAACGCGCGCCTGGATGATTTCTTTCAGAACCTTGCCGAAGGCCACCTGGCAGGGAGCGATCCGATCATTGAACTGGGATTGCTTGAAGAACAGTTTCTTGCTGCGGAACGCCGCCTCGACGCCGAACTGACGCCGATGGAAAAAGTGCGCATCGTGCGGCATCCGCAGCGGATTTGCCTGCGCGACATCCTGGAGAACGTGTACGATAATTTTACCGAAATCGGCGGCCAGGAAGAGCACAGTATCGATCCGAGCATGGTCATTGCCCGTGCGACCATCACCCGCCGGCGCGGCAAGAAAAAGTACAACCAGCTGATTATGGTCATCGGCCAGGAAAAGGGGCACGGCGAAGAATTCCGCAACGGCGGTTCCGTCAAGCCCTGGGGCAATGCCAAGGCCCGGCACTTCATGCAGGTCGCGGAAACGGAAAACATCCCGATCCATACCTATGTGTTCACGCCGGGTTCCTATCCCATCGAGGACTATCCCGGAGCTGCCCAGCAGATTGCAAGCAATCTCTACGAGATGGCCGGACTCTCCGTGCCCATTGTGGCGGTCATTTCTGAAGGGGGTTCCGGCGGTGCCGAGGCCATCGCCCTGGCTGACCGGCGGCTCATGCTGTCGCACGGCTACTACTCGGTGATCTCGCCGGAAGGCGCGGCCGCCATTCAGGGCCGGCTCAAGGGGCAGGGCCGCGCAACGCCCGAACTCATTGCCCATTGCGCCGCCCAGCTGCGCATGACCGCCGCCGACAACCTGAGTTTCGGGTATGTCGATCGCGTTGTGCAGGAGCCCTATCTCGGTGCGCGGCCCCAGCATTACGACTTCTTCCGCACCTTGCGGCAGGAGATCATCCGCGCCACCGATGAAGCCGTGATCAGCGTGCGTCCGTTCAGTCCCCTGCGCCGCCTGACGCTGCGCCGCTGGGGCCGGGAAGACGTCAACCTTGATGAAGTGTACCTGCGCTGGAACCTGAGCGACTCTGCCCGGGAAAAACTGGTGGCCAAGCGCCAGAAAAAGTTCCTGCGCCTGTCGCGCGGGGCCTGCATCGATCGCCGGCCGGCGCTGAACCTGGTGCGCAAGAGCCTGCGCGAGTCGTGGGAAAGCACGTCAGCCAAGCTCAAATATGTGCTTTACACCAAGCATCAGCAGCGCCTGACCAACTTCTTTGATGAAAGCGTTTCGCTCGCGCTCTGGCTCAAGGAGCGCCTCCTCAACCCCTTCTCGAGCAAGCCCCTGCGCCCCCGGCTGAAGCCCGAAACGGTGCGCGAGCTGACCACGCTCTCTGACTGGGACGAAAGCGAATCCCGCAAGGGGCGCTGGGCCTATGTGAGTCCGCGCGCCCGTGAGGACCGCACGGTCACCTGCCCCAATGCCGCCACGCACGGCTGCATGGATCTCTGGGCGCCGGATCTGTATGGCGAGTTTGCCGGGGTCTGCACGTCATGCGGGCATCACTTCCCGATGGAATACCAGTGGGTTGTCAACAATGTCTTTGATCCTGGCTCGGTGCGTGAATTCAATACGGAAGTTGAGTCCGACAATCCGCTGGGGTTTGAAGGCCTGTCCGAACTGCTTGAAAAGGCCCGTCAGAAAACCCATCTCAAAAGCGCCTGCGTGACGTTTGAAGCCAAGCTTGAAGGCACAAAGATGATTGTGGCCATGCTGGTGGCGAACTTCCGGGGCGGTTCCGTAGGCGCGGCCGAAGGACAGAAGTTCGTGGAAGCCGCCGCACTGGCAGAGAAGAAGCACTATCCCTTCCTGGCCTATGTGCACGGCACGGCGGGCATCCGCATCCAGGAAGGCACGCACGGCGTCATCCAGATGCCCCGCTGCACGGTGGCCGTGCGGCGCTATATCGAGGCCGGCGGCCTGTACATGGTTTTGTATGACACCAATTCCTACGCCGGGCCTGTGGCCAGCTTCCTCGGCTGCTCGCCCTACCAGTACGCCATGCGTTCGTCCAACCTTGGCTTTGCCGGTCCCGGCGTCATCAAGGAAACGACGGGGCTTGAGATCCCGCCTCACTACCACAGCGCGTACAAGGCGCTGGCCAGAGGCCATATTCAGGGGGTCTGGGATCGGCGCGAAGCCCGTGCCAACCTGCAGCAGCTGCTGCTGACCGCAGGCGGCAGAAACCTGTACTACCGGTAGTAGCACCTGGGCACACGGCGCTTGCGGCAGGGCTGGCGCGCCGGACGGCAGCAGAACTGCCGCCAGCGTCCCGGCTTGCCGCGTGAAGCGTCTGAAGCGCCGGTGTGCCCGTTCGGGAAGCTTTTTCCCTCACCGGCGAAGGCCATCCCTTCGTCCCTCCCTCCGGGAGCAGCCGTTTCCCTTTGGAAACAGAAGACAAACTATGCTGGACATTTCGACTCTGCTTGAGGAAATCAAAGCGTCGCCTTATGAGGAAATCGTCATCAGGGCGCCGCATACCGGTATTGTGACGTTCAGTGACCTCAAACCCGGGGATCGTGTGCAGGGCAAGACCGGGCGCTGGAAGGAAATCCCCGGCACCCGCATTGCCACCCTCACCCGTGAACGCAATCCCAAACCTGTGGAAGCGCCTTTAAAAGGCGAGCTGCGGGAAATCAGCAGCGAATTTGAGGGGCAGTTCGTGGAGGCCGGCACACAGCTGGCTGTGCTGCGGCATTTTCTGTCGCGCGACGAAGTCATCGACATTCTGCTGCGCCACGCCCTGCACCTGTTCCCTGCACCGGAGCGGGCCAAGTATTATTTTGTCCCGCAGATAGATACCAAGGTCAAGGTTTCCGGCTGCCAGTCCGTCACGGTGCAGCAGGGCATGGAGCTTTTGATCATGTCGCGCATGAAGCGTGAAACCCCGGTGTATTACACGGGACCTGGCGGCATCATCTACGCGGTCTACTTCAAGCACAACGAGAACGTAGACGCGGGGCGGCCGCTGATCGGCGTGTGTTCAAAAGAACAGCTGCCGGTTGTTGAGGAGCTTGTGCTCAGAGTGCGCACCGAATGGAAGGAAGTCTTTTAACGAACCGGAAGCCCGGTCTGACCGGGAACACTGGGAGAACTGTCAATGCTGAATAAGGTCATGATCATCGGCCGGCTGGGACGCGATCCCGAAATCCGCTATTCCCAGTCCGGCATGGCGGTCTGTGCGCTCAACGTGGCCACGGACGAATCCTACCTGGATCGCGAGGGACAGCGCGTGGAAAGGACGGAATGGCATCGCGTCTCCGTGTTCCAGCGCATGGCGGAAACCTGCGCCAACAGCCTGCACAAGGGCAGCCTCGTGTATGTGGAAGGCAGCCTGCAGACGCGCAAATGGCAGGATCAGAACGGCCAGGACCGCTATACGACGGAAATCCGCGCGCAGCGTGTGCTGTTCCTGGAACGCCGCGGCAGTGACAACGCCGGCGGGGACGTCCGCCCGGCCGCACCGCGTGAATCCATGCCTCCCCGCCGTCCGCAGCGCCAGGCCCCGGCAAGCCAGCCGCAGAACAACTACGACGAGGATCTCGGCCCAGCCTTCCCCTCGGAAGCTTCGGCCATGGATGAAGTGCCGTTCTAGAAAATCCGGCGGATTGACATCAGGAAGCAAGCCTGGGGAAGGGCCGGTAAAGGGGGCCTTGCCCCAGGCAGCGCCGTTTTTTGGCCTGCAGCGTTCGGAGGAAGGCGGCTGCCCATCAGCGCGTCATCCACCGCAACAGACGTTTTTGGCCTGCAGCGATCAAGAGGGAGGCGTCCTTCTGGCAGGAGGCCGCCAGCGGCCTGCATAGCGAAAGGCCGATCCGGAACAGGCGCTGGCTGGTCTGTGGAACAACGCGCCGGGCGGCGTCAGCCGCAGGATGCAGTATGGAATTTCAAGGATGGCTTGGCGTGGCGTGCGGCGGAGCTTTGGGGGCGGCCTGCCGCCTGTGGCTTACCGAACGCTGTGCGGGCAGAATGGGGATCTTTCCCCTGGGAACGTTTGCCGTAAACGTTGCGGGTTCGTTTCTGCTCGGCGTGGCGGCCGGAGCGTGTCCGGCGGCGGTACAGCCTTTTGTCATCGCCGGTTTCTGCGGTGCGCTGACCACCTTTTCGACCTTTGCCCTGGAAACGTTCCGGCTGGCGCTGCACCGGCATGGCGCCCTGGCGCTGATGAACGCCCTTGGCAGCCTTGTCTGCTGCGTGGCGGCCGCGGCCGCCGGGCTCTGGCTGGGCGGAGGCGTGCGCTGATGGCTGCTGAACGCTGGGTGGCGGTCATGGCAGGCGGCATGCTCGGAGCGCTGGCCCGTACCGGCTCACTCGCCGTGCTGTCGCCGCTGCTGCCCGAGGCAGAGGGCTTTCCGCTGGCGCTGTTGTGCGTCAACATGGCCGGCAGCCTGCTGCTTGGCCTGCTGCAGGGGCGCTTTTTGCACGATTTGCCTGAGTGGGTCTATGTGTTCTGGGGGACGGGATTTTGTGGCGGGTTCACCACGTTTTCGGCGTTTTCGGGCGAAACGCTGGCCCTGCTTCAGGCTGGCCGGGCCGGGCCGGCGCTGCTCAACGCGGTGCTGAGCGTGGCCGGGTGCGCACTGGCGGCCGGAGCGGGACTGCTGCTTACCTCCCCGTCCGGGACGCTGCGGATCGCTGTCAGACGCAACAAGGAGTAAGGACATGTCCAGCCATGGCGGCGTGGTGCTGCTTGACCGTGACGGGACGCTCATCGAGGAGCGGCATTACCTGCATGATCCGGAAGGGGTCGTGCTGCTGCCGGGCGTGGGTGAAGGCTTGCGCCGGCTGCAACGCGCGGGATTTTTGCTGGGTGTGGTGACAAACCAGGCCGGCATTGGCCGCGGGTACTATGACGAGGCGGCCATGCATGCGGTCAACGACCGCCTGTGCGCCCTGCTGGCGGCATACGGCGTGCATCTTGACGGGATCTGGTTCTGCCCCCATGCGCCCGACGCAGGCTGTGCCTGCCGCAAGCCGGCGCCCGGCATGGTGCTGGCCGCGGCCAGCGAACTGGGATTTGTGCCTTCGTCAGCGTTCATTGTGGGGGACAAGCCCTGTGACGTGGAACTGGCCCATGCCGTGGGCGCCAGGGGCATTCTGGTCTGTACAGGGTATGGGCAGGCGTCCGCAGCGGAAACACAGGCAGAGTACGTTGCCGCGGATTTTACGGCGGCTGTGGCGTGGATTCTGGCCTCGGCAAACAGCCTGGGGCAGGCCGGGGTGTAAGGCTGTGCTGACTGCCCCGGGCCGTCAGTCCGGACGCGTCAGAGTGCGCCGGCACCGGGGCGGGGGCTGCCGTGTCCCTGCGGTGTAACGGACTGGGCAGGCGGGCAGTGCACATCAGAGTGCCTGACATGCCAGCGCTGGGGAAAACCGTGGCCGTCCCGGGCGGCTGTGGGCGTAGCGGGATTGTGACGCCTGGCCGCAGGGGAACGTGGCGGACAGGCAGGCATGAAGGCGATTCAGGAGCGGGAGATGAAAGAACAGGCTCTTGTGGCAGAGGTATTTCTGGACAATCTGCGTGAACATGAGGCCGTGCTCGAAAACATGGCAGCGCTGGCTCCGCTGGTTGCCGGCGCCGCAAGGCGCATGGCGCAGTGTCTGGCGGATGGCGGAAAGATCCTGTTTTGCGGCAACGGCGGTTCGGCGGCGGACGCGCAGCATCTGGCGGCGGAACTGACAGGGCGCTACGGCTATGACCGGCAGTCCCTTGCCGCTGTGGCGCTGCATTGTGACACGTCAGCCCTGACGGCCATCGGCAACGATTACGGTTTTGATCATGTCTATGTGCGCCAGGTTCAGGCGCTGGGCAGACCGGGTGATGTGCTGGTGGGCATTTCAACCAGTGGCAACAGCCGCAACGTCCTGCTGGCCATGGAGGCTGCCAGGGCGGCGGGCCTGACCTGCATTGCACTGACCGGGCAGGGTGGCGGCAGGATGGCCGCACTGGCGGACGTGCTGCTGGCTGTGCCCGCGACAAGGACGCCGCGCATCCAGGAGATGCACATCCTGATCGGCCATACGCTGTGCGGCATGGTGGAACAGGCTCTGTGCGAACCGCCGCGCGGATAGTCCCCCGTTGCCCCGGCGTTGCACAAGACCGGCCAGAGGGGGCCTCCTGCAGGCCGGGGACGCTGATGGGCTGATGGCCGGCCCGGCACGTCACTCCGGCAGAGTGACACAAGGGGCTGTTCCCTCCCGGTGCGGGATGCCGGCCGCCATGGCGAAAAGGGAACGCTGCCCGCCAAGGCTGTCCCCCCCGGTGCGGGGTGCCGGGGTGGCCGCTGGGCCGGGCAGGCAGACAGCAATACAGGAGAGCCTGCGGGCTCTCTTTTTTTGTCCGGCCGGCCGGGCCTGCCTGGCCGCCTCCCTGCCTGGCGCATGTTCAGACTGAAGCGCTTCGCGTTCTCAGCCATACGGCCTGCCGTTTCGCGCAAAAAAACGCGGTGTGTTCCGCTCAGTTCCGGCGGGGCGGGGCTGGTGCCTCGTGTTCTGCCATGTTCTGCTATTTTTCAGTGGCAAGACACGCTGGCCGTGCGGCGCGTCCGCAGGCGGTGTGCTGCTCAGGAAGGCTCCCTGGCCGCCTCAATGTCGCGCAGCAGCCGGAACAGGGCGCGAAATGCCCTGGGAGGGCGGCCGTTATCCCGCTCATTGCGGGCTTTGGCCGCCAGATCCAGAATTTCGGGAATGCGTTCCGAAGGCAGGGCATAGCTTGCGCACAACGATGCCCGCTGTGGCGGGTCAGCCTCGAGCAGGGCGTCGCGCCAGGCCTCCAGATGCCGGAAGCGGCAGGCGTCTGCGGCCTGCTTGTCCTGCAGCTCATCAAGCGCCTCGCGAATGGCCTCGGGGTTTGCTTCCTCGCGCATGAGCCGGCCGATGAACTGTGCCTGGCGGCGCTTGCTCTCATGGCTGCGCAGGCGCTGCCATTCCATGACGGCCTCGCGCAGGTCATCGGAGAGGGGCATGGTTGCAAGCGTTGAGGCGGGAAGGGTGAGCAGTGCCTCGCCAAGGCGCTGCAGCGCGGAGCTGTCGCGCTTGCGCTGCGAGCGGCTGGGGGCGGAAGGGCTGTCGTCCTGGCCGTCCTGGTGCCACTGATAATGCTGTTTGCGGGGCATGGGCATGTTCCTTGTGTTACGGTACGGCTGCGTCCCTTGACGCAGACTGTTGGTGAAGCGGGCGGCACGCTCTGTGTGTTTGCTGCTGCAAGCGGGGGCGTGGCCGCATCCGTCAGGACGCTGCAGCAAGGCTGCGGCCCGGGCCTGGTGGTCAGGCTATTTTTCGGCCCAGAGGGCGCGGCCGTTTTTCAGCCGGACCCGGCCAAGAGGCAGATCCTGCCAGAACAGTGCGGCTTCGCGACCGGTCAGGCCGGTATCGAGACTGCGGCCCTGGAGCAGGGCTTCCACATCTGCTGTCCTGTCCAGAGTGAGGCGCGGCAGGCTGGAACCAGGCGTCAGATACCGGAGGCGCGGCGACAGCAGCGGGCGGCCTCCAGACACTTTGCCGAGCAGCGCGCCCTGCCAGCGCAGTGCGGCAGGCAGGCGCTCCAGCGCATGACGGGGCAGAAAATATACGGCGTCCCCGAAAACGGCCACCTCGCCCTGTGGCAGCAGCGTGCGATCGAGCCCTGCTTCGTCAAGAAACCTGTCCGGCACACGCTGGAAGGGCGGCGTAGCGGGCTCATCCTGGAAGGGAAGCGGGGCGGGCGTTCCGTTTTTTACAAAGGCGGCGATGAAGAAACCCTGTCCGTCAGAGGCGCTGTCGACGCGCCACACGCCATCGCATCCCGGCCGCTGCGGGGCTGCAAGCGTGAACCCGGGCGGCGCTGGCAGCGGTTGCAGGGTCAGATTCAGATCGTTTTCCAGGGCAAAGCGCACCTGACTTTCGTTTTCTTCAACGTTGGTTGTACAGGTGGAGTAGACAAGCCGGCCACCGGGGCGCAGCAGGGCTGCCGCCTTGCGCAGGAGCTGCCGCTGCAGGGCAATGAGCGGCTGTACCTTCTCGCCTTTCCAGAGCTTGAGGACGGCGGGATTCTTGTCGACAGTTCCCCAGCCGGAGCAGGGCGGATCAAGCTGGATGAAATCCCAGCTGCCTGCCGCAAGCGGAAGGGCTTCCCCGGGCCAGCAGCAGGTTGCCACCTGCAGCAGGTTCAGCGTCTGCATGTTGCGGCGCAGTGTGCTGAGGCGTGCGCGCGTGGGTTCGTTGCCCAGGACAAAGCCGTCTGTGCCGACCAGCTGGGCCAGCAGCCCTGTCTTGCTGCCAGGGCTTGCGCAGCAGTCGAGCACGCAGCTGCCGGGTAAGGGATGCAGGGCAAGCGGGGGCAGCATGGAGGAACGATCCTGGATATAGATCAGACCGAAGAAGGCTGCCAGGCTCCGCCCCAGGGGAAACGGCTCGTCAGTCAGCCGGAAGGCGAAGTCCAGAAACGGTTCCTGTTCAAAGCCAAAGCCCTGTGCGGACAACAGCGCCTGCACCTGAGGGCGCTGCGGCGGCGGACAGACAAGACGGAATGAGCGGACGGGGGCATTCACGGCGGCATCCTTGCTTGCCGGCGCACAGTGCGCCGGCAGTTGGCCTGCGGGGGGGCAGGCGGCTTGCGGGCTTGAAAAAGTCGGGCTATACTTGCACCATCTGTCTCCTGACCTGTGAAGGAGACGCGGCAACAACGGCATGACCGCCTGGCGTCAGCCGGGCGCAGTCCAGTTTTTTGACGGCCTCCTCAGCAGGGGGCCAGGAAGGAGTTATCATGCATCGACTGATCGGCACAGCACTGGTGTTGTGTATAACGCTGCTTTTCGCGGCGCAAGCCCCTGCGGCGCAGGCGTCGCAGAAAGGCAGTTACGTCGTGGCCCCGTTCACGATCAACGGCCCTTCTGAATTCGGGTATCTTGGCAAGGCCATCCCTTCCATGCTGGCATCCAGGCTGTACTGGAAGGGGCATTTTGAACCGGCCTCCGACGCCTCCGGCGTGGGCAGTGTGGCCGGCACCGACGCCGCACGCCGTGCGCTGAAAGCTTCCGGGGCGGATTATCTTGTCTGGGGCGATGTGAACATCGCCGGCCAGAACGCCATGATCAACGCCCGGGTCGTTGACAAGGCAGGCAAGGAATGGCGGCGTGAGGCCACAAGCACGGTCAATGACCTGATTCCCTCGTTGCAGAACGTAGCCGACGGGATCAATGCAGAGCTGTTCGGGCGTCCTCTGGCCACGTCCCAGGCTGCGTCCGGCAGCCTGTCCAGAACAGGGGCGCGTCCAATCAACTCAGAAATGATTCAGAATGAGACCACGCAGTCTCAGGTGTATCTGAATCCCCAGATCCGCTACCAGGGCCGTGACGGCGACCGGTTGCGGACGCAGCGCATGCCTTTTGCCTCCCGTGCCATGATTACAGGCGATTTTGACGGCGACGGCAAGAATGAAGTCGTCATCATGAGCAAGAACGATCTGTATGTGTACCGCTGGGCGGACATGCTTCAGCCGCTGGCCGAATACAGGCTGCCGCGCAGCCAGATCACCCTGGCACTGAACAGCATCGACCTTGATCGTGATCGCGTGCCTGAAATTGTGGTCACCTCTGTGGGGATTGACAGCGACAGAACCACCTCCAAAGACAGCGCGTCGATGCTGTATACGGAGTCCGACAAGCCCTATTCGTATGTGCTGAGCTTCAAGGGTGGGAAATTCCGTGAGATTGCCTCCCGGCTTCCCTTCTATCTGAATGTCGTCAAGATGCCCCCGCTGTATGCGCCCACTCTTGTTGGCCAGCGTGGCGACAAGAACGTCATTTTCAGCCGCGCCGGCGTATATGAAGTGATGCGCCAGGGTGGCGATTTTGTGTTCACCAACCGCATTGCCCTGCCCAAGAGCGTGAACGTGTTCAACTTCATGTGGCTTCCGGGCAACGGCCGGAACGATCCGGAACTCATGATTTCGTTGAACAAGCATGACAAGATTCGGGTTTTCGACAAGAACGGCAAAGAACTCTACACGTCGGCCGAAGTCTATTCCGGGTCGCAGTGCGGCATTGAAGAATCCGTCGACCTGCCCGGTCTGGGTTCGACAGACATCATCACGCCAGGCATCTACTATCTGCCCATGCGCATGATTGCCGCGGATCTGGATCAGAACGGCCAGTGGGAACTGCTGGTGAACCATCCTGTCTCTGTTGCCGCGCAGTTCTTCAGCTCCTACCGCGAGTATCCCGAAGGCGAAATCCAGGCGCTGACGTGGGACGGCGTGGGCACGAGCATGCTGTGGAAGACGCGGCGCATCAAGGGGACCGTTGTGGACTTCTCGCTGTGCGACGTCAATAACGATGGCGTGCTTGATCTGGTTGTCTGCCTCAATACGAGTGCGGGGACGCTGGGCGTCAACGCCCGCAAGACGACGCTTGTAGCCTACCCGCTGAATCTTGATCAGGCGGATCCCAACACGCCGCCGGTGATTGAAAACCGCTGACAGCCGCCAGCCTTCTAGTCCTGAAAACAACGTCCCTCCCGGCAGACCGCCAGGAGGGACGTTTTGCTATTTTGATAGGGGCATGGGGCTTGGCAAGCGGGCTGCTTATGCGTATAGTCAAGAACAGCAAGACGCGGAGGTTCTCGCTCCGGTTTGCCATACCACGTTCTTCACGGGATGACGCTTGTCATAGCCTGTTAAAAAGAGTAGGTTTTCGATATGGAATTGTCTGAACTTCTGGAAACGCTTGAGAACAGGCTGGCAGGCCTGCTCGAAGAAAACGAAATTCTGCGTCTTGAGGCCCACGAAGCAGAACTGTTGCGGGCTGAAAACCAGGAATTGAAGAAAAATCTCGAAACGGAGCGTGACACCCGCGCGCAGGTTGAATCAAAGATTTCTTCCATCCTGGCCCGGCTGGATGAACAGCTGGATGAGCCGCTGGACGAACAGGATGAGCCGCTGGACGAACAGCCGCAGGGGAATGACGCGCCGGATCAGGAACTGAACTGATAGGATCATGCAAAGCTACCAGCTTTCCATTTCCGGGGTGGAGGTCTCATTCAGAGCCCAGGCGGATCCGCAGGATGTGGAACATGCCAGGGCCTATGTAGAAAAAGAGGCCGAACGTTTGAAAGGCGGCGGAGGACTGCAGAGCAAAGACAAGTTGCTTGCACTTCTGGCGTTGGGAGTCGCTTACGACCTGTTGCAGTTACAGCAACGTCTTCAGGCTGCGGAAGATCGCATCGAGTCGTTGCTGAAGCGTATAGAGCAAGCTACATAAGTGGCAGATGTTTCCTGGGGAGTGCGTGATCTTATTGCGGTGCTGACCTCACAAGCACAAATACGAGAAACGAACCTCTGGATCCGTGTGCAAGCCTTGCGGGGAAGCCTAAAGATCCAGACAAGTCTCTCACCTGGTAAACCCAGGTTTTGCATCGTAATCAAGACACGGCTCCTTGGGATTGATACCCCGATCAAAGGCGCTGTCCACAGTCTTGTGGAGAGCGCCGTGTCATGATTTCGGCTGTGTTTTGGCACCTGTCGTGATCTTAGACGGACGGGCGCATGGTGCTTGCGCTCCTGTGCGGAATGCTCTTCCGTGCAGTGGACGCGCCCCTCAGCAACAGATCCCGCCCCTGGCGGCTACTCCCTGCCTCTTTTTGTTCCTCCCCGCAGACATGCTGGGGCCGCATGGCCATTTCTGGCTGTCCGGCATCGGCAGTCAGACTCTACCGGGCATTGTGCCGCCCGAATCCATACACAGGGCTGCCTTGCGGCTTGCAGGCGGCCCGACAGGGGTAAGGAACATGGATTCCATGAATATTATCTTGTTGCTTGTTCTGCTGCTGCTGGGCTGCGGCGGGGGATACCTTCTGCACCGCCATGTGTGCGTCAAGCGGCTTGGCGACGCCAGGGAACTGGCCGGACGTATCGTCGAGGAGGCGCGCAAGGAAGCGCAGGCGCAGAAAAAGGAAATTCTGCTTCAGGGCCAGAACGATCTGTTTAATCAGAAGCGTGAGCTTGAAAGTGAGTTCAAGGAGCGCGAACGTGAGCTCAAGGCCCGAGACCGCAAGCTGCAGGAACAGGGAGAGCGCCTCGAAGAACGCCTTGAAAAGACGACCGAGAAAGAGCATGAGCTGCTGTTGACCGAACGGGAGCTGACGCGCAAGGAACGCAAGCTTGAAGAAGCCCAGGAAGAGCTGGCCGTAGTCATCCGGGAGCAGCGCCAGCGCCTTGAGGAAGTTTCGGGGCTTACAGCCGAGGAAGCCAAGACGCGGTTGTTTCAGGAAATTGAGTCCCGCACCCGTCATGAGGCCGCCAAAATGATGCGTCTCATTGAGGCTGAAGCCAAGGAGGGCGCTGACCGCAAGGCCAAGGAAATCATTGCCTGCGCCATCCAGCGTTATGCGGGTGACTACGTCAGCGAGCACACGGTGACCACGGTGACGCTGCCCAGTGAAGACATGAAAGGGCGGATCATCGGGCGCGAGGGGCGCAACATCCGGGCCCTTGAGGCGGCTACCGGCGTGGATCTGATCATCGATGACACGCCCGAGACGGTCATCCTCTCCGCATACAGCCCCCTGCGGCGGCAGGTTGCCAAGATGGCGCTTGAGCGCCTCATTCAGGACGGCCGCATCCACCCGGCGCGGATTGAGGACATCGTGCACAAGTGCGAACAGGAGCTTGAAGTGCAAATCCGGGAGGTTGGCGAACAGGCAACCTTCGATGCCGGTGTGCACGGAATTCATCCCGAGCTGGTCCGCTATCTGGGGCAGCTGCGCTACAGGACCAGTTTCACGCAGAACGTATTGCAGCACTCCCTTGAAGTTTCAGCGCTTTGCGGCATGATGGCCGCCGAACTTGGCATGGATGTCAAAAAGGCCAAGCGTGCCGGTCTGCTGCATGATTTGGGCAAGGCCGTTGACCATGAGGTTGAAGGACCGCACGCGCTGATTGGTGCGGATCTGGCCAAAAAGTACAATGAAAGCAAGGAAATTGTGCACGCCATTGCCGCGCACCATGAGGATCAGCGCCCCGAAACCGCACTGGCTGTGCTTGTGCAGGCTGCGGACTCGCTTTCCGGCGCCCGGCCGGGAGCCCGCAAGGAACTGCTGGAAAATTACGTCAAACGGCTTGAAGATCTTGAGGGGATTGCCAGCAGCTTTGACGGGGTGGCCAAGGCCTATGCCATCCAGGCCGGACGCGAGATCCGGGTGATGGTCAATGCCGAGAACGTGGGCGATGACGAAACGTTCCTGCTTTGCAAGGGAATCGCCGGCAAGATTGAAGAAAACCTTACCTATCCCGGGCAGATCAAAGTGACGGTTATCCGCGAACGGAGAGCTGTGGGCTACGCAAAGTAGGTGCGTGGCAGCATCAGAATTCCCTCTTTGCAGTCAGCCTCCGGAGCGCCGGGAAAAGAATCCTGAAAGCCTCTTTTAGACGTCCCGTCCGGCCGCTGCGCAGTGGCAGGACTGGAAACATCATGAGTTGAGAGTTCAGACTATGCCGTGTTCATTGCTTCATATTTCGGGAAAGGCCGAATGGCCCTTGCTCATGGACAGACTGGAGCGGCGCGGTGACGCGGATCATTCCCGCGACGCCGCTGTTGCAGACATGCTGGAGGCGGTCCGCACGCAGGGCGACAAGGCCGTCCTTGCCTACTGCCGTCAATTTGACTGCCCTGATATGGCGTTACCCCTGCGCGTTTCTCAGGAAGAGCTCGAAGCGGCTGCCCAGAACGTGGATCCGGCGGATCTGGCGGTCATTGCCGAAGCGGCAAAGCGCATTCGGGAATTCCACGAGGCCCAGAAGGAACGTTCCTGGTTCATGACCAGCCCTGAAGGCGCTATCCTCGGGCAGCACTGCGTTCCGGTGGATCGCGCCGGACTGTATGTCCCGGGCGGCCGTGGCGGACAGACGCCGCTCATTTCTTCGCTGCTTATGACGTCAATCCCGGCCCAGGTCGCCGGGGTGGGCGCCGTGGCAGTTGTTTCGCCTCCCCGGCGTGACGGCACGCTCAATCCGCACATCCTGGCCGCCGCGCATCTGTTGGGCATTCAGGAAGTGTACCGCATGGGCGGGGCCTGGGCCATCGGTGCGCTGGCGTACGGCACCGAGTCCGTGCCGGCTGTGGACATCATCGCCGGGCCGGGCAACGCCTGGGTCACCACCGCCAAGCGCATGGTGCAGGGCCATGTGGGGATTGACATGATCGCCGGCCCCAGCGAAGTGCTCATCATTGCCGGCCCGACGGCCGATCCGGACTGGGTCGCTGCGGACATGCTGTCCCAGGCAGAGCACGATCCTTCGGCTTCGGCCATCTGCCTGACATGGGATGAAGACCTCGCCGGACGCATCCGGCAGCGCCTTGCCGCACGTCTGCCGGAACTGCCCCGCGTCGACATCGCCCGCAAGTCTCTGGAAGACTGGGGGATGATTGTAACGCTGCCGGATCTTGACAGCGCCGTCGCTCTGGCCAATGCTGTGGCCCCTGAACACCTGGAGGTGCTGACGGAAGATCCGTGGGCCGTGCTGCCCAAACTGCGCAACGCCGGGGCCGTGTTCCTTGGTCCCTGGTCGCCGGAGCCTCTGGGCGATTATATGGCCGGCCCCAACCATGTGCTTCCCACAGTGCGGACAGCGCGGTTTTCTTCGGCGCTTTCCGTACAGACATTTACCCGCCGGATGAGCGTCATTGCCGCCGGTCCG
>CALUZP010000025.1 GCA_944325325.1 uncultured Desulfovibrionaceae bacterium | reverse complement strand
GTGATAAATGTTTAATGGGCAGGCCGTGCATAACGCTTACGGCATATCCTCATGCTCTGGAGAGTCTTTGCTTATTGGGCAGCGCTGAAGGAAGGCCATTTATCTAGAGAGACTGCAACATTATGCTGAATGCGCTTAATAGCGAGGTGTGCAATAAGGTGTGTTGATGGCCGCTGTGCACCGTCAGGCAAGCCAGCGCAGTAGTGCAACACTGAACATTACTACTGCAATGGTGCCAAAAAAACTTTTGGTTTTCCAGCTGACCAGCAGTGTTGGAATGGCGGCGACCAGAAAAATATTGTCCGGTCCCAGGGATAGCACATTGTCTCGCACAAGCAGATCAGGCCCTACGAGGGCCGAGAGGATGGTTACCGGTACGAAGGAAAGCCATCGCCGCAAGGTCTCGGACAGCATTTCGGTTTTCAGTGCTAGGAGGGGAAGGCTGCGGCTGAAGTAGGTGACGGCAAACACGCCGGCCATACATAAGAGCATGTCAAAGGTTGTCATGCACGTTCTCCCGATTTGTCAAGAAAGACACCGAGTGTCGCGGCAATCATCGCGGCGGCAATGACGTTCCACTGCCCCAGGCCAAGCAGTTTCAGACCGACGGAAAGAAGTACGGCAACAAGAGCCAGGACAACATGAATTCGGCGGACGCACATGGGAACGAGCAGAGCAAGAAACATGGCAATAAGGGCATAATCCAGCCCATAGGGGCGCACGTCACTGAGCAACGATCCAAAGCCGATTCCTAGAACGGATCCCAGCACCCATGAACTGTGCGCTGTCAAGTTGCAGGAAAACAAGGTAACAGCATCGGCCGGCCGGCCGCGTCCGAACGCTGCGATGTGGACGGCGAAGGTTTCATCAGTCAGTTCATGGGCAAACAGCGCTTTTTGCAGCTTGGAGAGTGGTTCCAGGTGTGGTGCCAGTGCGGCGGCCATCAGCAGATGCCTCAGATTGACGACGAAGACTGTTAGAATAATGGACAGTGCTCCTGCTCCCATACCCCAGAGGTTGACAAGAACAAACTGTCCTGATCCGGCATACAGGACGACAGAGAGCAGTGCTGCATACAGGGGGGGAATGCCGGTTTTGACAGCAAGAACGCCATAGGCGAAGCCAACAGGCACATAGCCAAGGACAATGGGCATGGCGCGTTTGACGCCTTCAGAAATGGAAGCGTACATGGTGTGTACCAGTTATGATGTTTGTCAGAAAGTAAACTGCTGGTGTCGGCTAGGCAGGGAGCCATACCGGTGAGTCACGGCATTGCCTGCGAATGCGGCTCAGACTGCCAGGGCCATATTTTCCTGATATTGCAAGGCGGTGCGGCAATGCCGTCAATATCACTCTGCCTTTCATTGTCAATAGGACGAACGTGTGCAGTCAGCTGGCGGCTTTCGATGTGTAACTATATGAGGAATGCGCACAGCCATGTCAGTTTCGTGCTGTAAACCCTGTGCCGGACAAGGATTTTGCCATAGCTGGCATCCGGCGCACACAGTACACGTCAGTCGTGTCAGCTCGTTTCCTTTGTAGCCAGTCCGCATAGAGATAGCGGCCTGATGGCACAGGGATACAGTAACTCCGATATGGTCTGGCACAGGGCTGGATAAAGAGACTTGTCGAGGAACATAGATTCGTGTACAGCATCCCAAGTTGTTGGAGATAACGCGTTTTGAGCGAGCCTGCCTGGTAATGAACAGGCATACGCTGTTTTCTGCCTGGGGATGGAAAGGTATGTCTACTGTGATTCTTGCCATCACGTGTCTTGTTGTTGGATTTCTTTGTGGTTGTACAAGCATCGGCGGAATCCTTCTGATTCCTGTGCTCGCGGCTTGCACGGATCTTGGCGTCCATGGCGCAATGGGAACAGCCCTGTTTAGTTTTGGCTTCACTGCCATGCTCGGGACCGCGCTTCACTGGAGGCATGGGGTACTGGACTGGCGGTATGCAATTCCTCTTTGTCTGGGCGCCATTCCATGTGGTTATGCAGGTGCTTTTGTAAAAGAAATTCTCGGGGCAGGCCCTCTGAATGTTATTTTTGCCATTCTGATCATCATAGCCGGCACCAACACCTTGTTCCCTGTGCGCAGCGGGCGCTTGAACATCGCTGGGAAACCCTTCCGACTGCAGCAGATAGCGTTATTCCTTCTTGGTGGGGGGGTAGGTTTTATTGCAGGTCTTACCGGGGCAGGAGGGCCTGTGCTGTCTGTTCCGCTGATGATTATTGCGGGATTTTCGCCGCTGCTGTCTGTGGCCGTGGCTCAGCCTTTTCAGGTTGCAGCAGCTCTGTCGGGTAGTGTAGGCAATTTTTTGCTGGGAACCATTGATCTGGTAACGGCGTTGTGGATTACCCCCGTTCAGCTCATTGGTGTTGCCATGGGCGTAGCGCTTGCCAACAAGCTCAATACCGCAGCGCTTAAGCGCCTGGTGGCGCTGATGTGCGTGGGCACAGGCTGCTACCTGTTGATCCGGGCGTTTATGAGTTCGATGAGTTAGGAATAATGCTGGTTGGGAGGCGTGATGAGCCTGCTTGTGTACATTACCTGCCCGACGGTAGAGGAAGCACGCAATATTGCAGACGTGCTGCTTGAGGAGCGTCTGGTTGCGTGCGTGAATCTTTTTTCAGGCGGCCCAGTGTCTCTTTATGAGTGGAAGGGGCAGAGGGAGGAAACAAACGAGGTACTTCTGTTGGCTAAGACGACAGAGTTACGCTTTGATGAACTGGTCCAGCGTGTACGCGGGTTGCACAGTTACGAGGTCCCCTGCATCGTAGGGTTGCCGATTACACATGGGGATCCTGCCTTTCTGGAATGGGTGGAACAACAGACCCGATAATATGGCGGCAGAATTTTGTTTGGGGATAAGAAAAATTCTGCAGCAGCTTCATCAGAGCGGACTATCACTTTGGGCAGTTCGTCCGTTTTACCAGTAAAGTAATCTTGGCGTGAAATGCGTCAGGCAGATCATCATCAAATGAGATTTTGGGAAGAAAGCAGGCAGACAAATAGCGCGGCTGTTCAGGAGCACTTTGCGTCGACTTCCGCAAAATTCAAAGTCTTTTTATTGCAATACCGGCGGACTCCAGAGACAGTCCTATCCGGTAAAAGACTTTTGGCATCAGCTTTTCCACACCGCAACGAATTCATATAATAAACAGTAAAACCTGCGCAGATATAACCTACAGTGTAACTGATTTTTTGACACAGGCCTTTTTATCCATCCTTCTGTTCTTTTCCCTGTTGCGGAAACGGATTTTGCGTAATCCCACACCAGCTTCAGGAGGGGTGAACATCCGCTTCCAGCCGTAAATAGCCCATAGCTTTTTTGAAGGCCGCGACAGATAATGGAGATTGCCAGAGGTCCGGCTTGAGCAACGTCTTCCCCGGCAATGGGAGAAGGAATGTCACTGCGTTAAAAAGGGGCTATGACCGGGCTCACCACATGTGGCTTCCATGTTTTTTTGAACCAACTTCTTATCAGTGTGTCGTGTGATGAACGTGAAGAACTTTTCTGCCTTTTTCTTTGATTTGGATGGAACGCTTGTCGATAGCGCTCCTGATATTCTTTCTCTGATTCGTCTTGTTCTGGAAGAGGCGGCACTGCCTGTACCAGACATGGACACCACGCTCATCGGGCCACCGCTTGAAGACATCATGGCGGCAGTGGCCCCACAATGTTCCACGGAACAGCAGCTTGCGCTGGTTCTGGCCTATCGAAAACGCTATCGGGTACATGACTATGCGGGGACTCGTGTATTCACGGGGATTCCAGGACTGCTTCAGCGGTTGCGCAAGCAGGGGTGTCAGCTATTTGTTGCCACCAACAAGCCGAATTATGTGACGCGACGTCTGTTGGAGCGCAAGGGGCTGCTACCTTTGTTTACTGACATCGTCTGCCGTGATTCTGTTCCTGATCAGGCTCTGTCAAAGTGCGCCATGATTCGGAGACTGCTTGATCAGTATGGCGTGTCGGCTTCCCAGACAGTGATGGTGGGGGACTCTCGTCTGGATATGGAAGGCGGACACCAAGCTGGGGTGACAACGCTGGCTGCCCTGTACGGGTATGGAGGCAGGGATGCCCTTCTGAGTGCCAATCCGGATCTTGTGGTTGAAAGTGAGTCCTGGCAGGTTGTGAAAACCTGGCCGGGAGGAGTGCCTGTCTATCTTTAATCTACATGCAATTGAAGTGACAGGCTGGAGAGAAAACACCGGGGCAGGCGAGATAATTGCGCCCGCCAGCAAGCGGTGTTTTTTCTTTTTGAGCAACAGAGGAGCGCGGCGACTCATATGAGCAGGGTCCGTTCCCCGGTGAGAGACCATGGGGCAGAGTGACTGTGACACGCCAGTGGAGCAAGAATTGCTGCGTCACGACGGCACGCTCATCGATTTGGATATGTGTGAGAAGTTGTTTTTTAGATTATGAAAGGCACAGGGTGGCATTGGCCTTGAGCAGGCAATATGCCTGAGCAGTCAGGGCGGATTTCTGCTTGTCAAAAAAGAGGCAGGGCTGACAGCTGGTTGAAGCAATTCCCTATTTTTCGTTATAGCTATTGGATGAAAGAGCATAAAGGCTAGAAAGTTATTTGGTGCGTTGCGGCAACTATAGTCTTAGATGGTTTTGCTGCGATAAAAAAAGAGTAACCCCCACGTTCTGTCATAGTTTTCCAAAGAAGTAACGGGCTTTTTTAAAAAAACATATTAAAATTTAACATATTATCAATATGTTAATGACTTCTCAAAAAAAAAGCTCCCTCAGGATGGGGTGGATCTTGGCTGCAAGTTATGGTATCCGTGCGAATTGTCTGGGACGAAAAAGAACGTTTCGGACACTGCTTTCCTTGCAGAGAGGGGAGGCAGAGGGCTTTCATGCCCCACAACACAAACAGGCGCCTTACGCCAAATTAAGGAGAACACATGGCGAGCAATCCTTCGTGGAAACATTACGCGAAGTTGCAGGAAATGTCCCGCCTTAGGGCCATTGCCGAATCTCTGTTTAATAATCACAATGAAGGATCTTCTCCCCGGTATGTTTCGGCAGCCGAGGCGTATGCCATGGCATGCAAGTTACCATGGGTCACAGTGACTGACTTGCCTATGGATGATGGCACCGTCAAGCGGCTTGGTTTGCCGGCTGATGCCAAGGTGTTCAACGATAACAACGGGCTCATCGTTGGCCGCAGTGCCGAAGCCCGTGTTTTCTACAATCGCCTGCCTCCCAGGGAACAAAACAATCTTGAAGGGCTGCTGCGTGAAGCCGTTTATAACCTGCAACGCAGCGAGCCGCTGGTGCTGGCTGAAGCCGTCATCGGACTGGATCCCCGTCTGATGGTCAAGGCGCGGCTTATTGCTCCAGAAAGCGATATCGCCAATGTGTTTCATTGGTATGCAAACTTCTGCCCCCTTGCATCCGTTCTGGAGTATGACAAGAGCACGCCGCTGCCGCTGCAGGATATTCTCTTTGTATCGTATCCCGACTGGAGTTCTTCTGATCTTCGCTGGGCCAAGGGATGTGTTGCGGTCGACGAAGAGCACATGACCATTTTTAATCTGGGGATGCGCTACTTTGGCGAGCGGAAAAAAGGGACATTGACCATGGCCTGGACCGGCGGCATGCGGCTTGGCATGGTGGCTGCGCACGCTGGTATCAAGGAAATCGATTTCACGGACGTTCCTGAGTTTGCACACCGTGGCAAACAGGTTATTGCATTCTATGGATTGTCCGGTTCTGGTAAATCGTCACATACCAACGCCATTGACAATGGCGGGACGTTGCCCAAGGGGTTCCATCGTCGCATTGCGCACGACGACGCGTTCCAGATCGACTACAAAAACCGGATTTGCTACGTCTGGGAACCGACCATGTATGACAAGACAGATAGTCGGGATATTGATCATCCTGACTGGAAGTACTGCATCTCGACCCAGAACATGATGGTTCTCAACGTCAACGGGAAGATCCTCCCTGTGGGGCAGGACATTCGCAACAATAACGGCCGGGCTCTCTTCAGCCGGGAACTGCTTGGCGAGACAACCAACCATATCGGTTTTCCCAATGCCATCGGCTGGCTGATGAAGGATTCTACGCTGCCGCCCATCATGAAGCTGACCAATCCGGATATGGCAGTTGCCATGGGGGCCACGCTGATGACCAAGAGAACCGCAGCCGAAAACATCACGCAAGAAGAAATGCGCAAGCTGGTATTTGTTCCGTTTGCCAACCCGTTCCGTGTTTATCCTCTCTATGAGGATTGCCGCGGGTACAGCGCAATCTTCAATTCCGGATGTGACTGCTATGTCTGGTCCGGAGGCGGAGGCGGCATGTGGGATGGTGCGGATGACAAGCTGAAAAAGGTTTCTCTGCAGACTTCACTTACCTTGCAGACAGCGGTTCTGGAGGGGGTTCTGGAGTGGGAGGACTGGGAGCTTGTCAAGGACGCTCAGATTCCAACCAGAGAATCCATTGAGAAGATCCTCCCTGGATACTATGACATGTATAATCCCAATACTGTTCCGGAAAAGGAAGCGTTTGTCGCTTTGCTGAAGGACCGCTTCCAGCAGCGGCGGGATTTTCTCAGCACCAGTGATGTTCAGGAACATCCTGACATGCTGGAAAGGCTGGTCAATGCTTTGGTGGTCAATGCCTGATCCGTGTCAGACCTGCTGAGAGCAGAAACGGGGAGATGCACACCGGCACATCTCCCCGTTTTTTATATGGCATGTCCTCAATCTCCGCCATAAGAGCATACTCTCAGCCGGTAGTAGCCAGTACATTGCAGGCCTGCTGAAAGCCTGGAGCAGAGTTATGTGGTGCGCTGAAGTCATCCCGGACAGTTTATGACCAGTTAGTTTTGACCGGGATTCCTCAGCTGGCTTCCCCGTGTGCGTACTGCCCGTGTATTTTACCCCATCCTCAAAGTTGAGGCAGAAAATTGCTGGCAGGGGGCCTTCTCTGACCGTGCGGGGGCAGGCTTTTGGAGGGGCAGGCAGTTTTGTGGCCCTCTGGCTTTTTCCTGCAAACTCGCCTATGCTTTGGGCCTGAGCCGAGGAGGATGTCAATGAAATATCTGGTTGTAGAAGACTTTGCCGGTCAGCCGATTCCTTTTCTGTTCCCTGATCGCGTTGATCATGCTGACATGCGGGATCAGTTGCCCTATGGCCGTGTCTTGGGGGCCGGCTATGTTGTTTTGAAGGATGGCGAATTTGTGTGTTCTGGAGGGAGTACAGAGCTTGGAGCCATGGCACGGGCTGAGGACGGCAGCGTCATCAAGGAGTCGCTGCAGCATCTGCCCGCGGCGGAGTAACTGCGCTGCTGTAGAGGCTATTGAACTACGGCAACCCAAAGATTGGTGGAGAGAGCGCCTCTCCCTCCACCGTTGATTGGTCCTACAGAGTAATGGACTGGCCGGGTTTCATAGCCAGCATTTTGCAGGAAGGCGCCCGCAGGGCCAGCTCGGCTTCCATGTTGGTGAGGGACTGATCAAGCACAGGGAATGTCCCCCAGTGCATGGGAACAACAGCCGGAGTTTTTAGCAGTTTGCAGGCCTGTGCGGCCTGACGGGCATCCATAGTATAAAATCCACCGCACGGCAGAAGTGCCAGGTTCAGAGGGTAAAGCTCGCCAATCAGTGCCATGTCGCCGAAGAGCCCCGTGTCGCCGGCATGGTAGACAGTAAAGCCTCCAGGCATGGTCAGCACATAGCCGACAGGAGTGCCGGATTCGGTTGTATGGAAGGCCTGCGTCATGAGGACAGTCATGCCCTTATGGGTGATGCTCCCTCCAATATTGAATCCGGAACCTGCGGGAATCAGCGAGGAGGGTAGCCCGCGGTCTACGAGGGCTTGCGCTGTGCCAACAACACAGGCGCAAGGTGCGTTATATTTTTTACACAGGCTGACCGCATCGCCGGCATGATCTCCATGATCGTGCGTGACGAGCACAATATCGACAGGGGGGATGTCTGCCACGCTGACGGGGCAGCTGGGATTGCCGCTGATAAAGGGATCGACGATAGCGGCGACGGTGCCGTCAGTTATGCGGAAGCAGGAGTGGCCATACCAAGTGATTGTGACGCTCATGGAACCTCCTCAGGGGTAGCATCGTGTCAGAGGGTAACTAGGACAGGTATTCAGTGAACATCATTTTGCCACGTTGCCGCACTTTGTCAATTGATCAGGCGAGTGCCTGGCCGGAACGGACAAATCCAGCTGGTTGGACTGTCGTGGAATACCCGCCTGGCAGGTCAGCCGTACTTTCTAAATGTCCAGGTCCGGCAGAAGGTGAGGCCATAAGGCATAGGGGGCGTAATGCAGTGCAGAATACTGGTTGATAACATGAGTTGCCGCTTGCATCTGCTGGCGGAGTGGGGATACGCGGTGCATCTGACAACGCCGCAAGGAGACATGCTGCTTGATACAGGCGGACATGGCCACATTTTGATGCACAACGCCAAACTCCTCGGAATTGACTGGAACAGGCTTGCCGCCGTCGTACTCAGCCACGGACACTTTGATCACACCTGTGGGCTGGCGGATGTTCTTGCCATGGCTCCCCGGGCGCAGGTATGGGGAGCTCCGAGCCTGTCGCGTGAAAGGCGGGCAGGCACTGCTGCGGAACGGATTGATGGCGGCGGTCCCTTTCTCGCGCTGTCCGCACTAAGGCCTGTAACATCAGAATCGACTGTGTTGCCTGGAGTTACAGCGTTTGTTGTTCCTGAACAGGCGCGTGATCCAGCGTTTGTCTATGCGGATACATTGTGGGAAGTTCTTCCCGGTGAGGCGCCGCGGCACGACACCTTTGCCGATGATCTGTCACTGCTAGTAGAAGGCCCGCAAGGCGTGTCGCTTCTGCTTGGTTGTGCCCACTCGGGGCTGCCCAATATTCTGGCGTATGCGCGGGATCATTTTGGTGTCAAATCGTTCCACACGGTGCTTGGCGGCACACACCTTTCTGCTTTTTCCGGGGATAAGCTTACAGCCTGCGTTGAGGCTGTGAAAGCGTTTGATGTACGGCACTGGCGTCCAAACCACTGTACGGGGTTTGCTGCGGCGGCTGCACTGTCCCGTTATGCTGATGACGTCCGATGGGCTGGAGCCGGGAGTATTGTTGACTTGTAGAGCAGGACCGATGTTGCTGTATTGCAAAAAGTGCCCACCGGAACAATGCAGCTGCCAGTCCTCAATCCTTTAATATTTAATAGTCTGATTGGACTGTGATTTTTTGCAGTTTTGTACTGAAAGACGGCAGGCACTGCCTTTGAAACTGCTAAAAATATACACTGCATCTGGCATGGCGTCAGATGTGTATTGCATCCTAACCCTCTTTGAGGCAAGGTGCACTTTTCAGCTTCTCCAGGTGCCCGTTTTGTTGTGAGACGGGAGAATTGGAAAGTTCGGTACCAAACCGACGCTGGCCCGCAACCGTGAAAGGGGACGAGCCCGCATAGGCCACTGTGGACGGCAAGACCATGGGAAGGCGCGGGCGCAGGCAGATCCTTGAGCCGGGAAGCCAGCCTGGAGAAGGCAACCAGAGCCCGCGGCAGGCAGATGGTGCGTCTTCTGAATCGCCCATGAGGGTGGTTTATCGTTCGGTGTGGACTGCAGGAAGGCGGATTCAGGCCAGCCAGGGTTCGTAACCCCGCCCGCGTGGCCGGGCTTGGAGGCGGCATGACCCCTTACTTGCGTTTTCTTTTTTTACCTCTTTGCGTTTTCGCATCGCTTTCTGCGGCGCAGGCGGCAGATGCCGTGCCTGATGAGGCCGCTGCCCAGGGCCCGGCCCTGGCAGAAGTGGTCGTTACGGCGACTGCAGAGCCTTCCAGAATCCGCGATCTCCCTTCGACCGTACAGGTTATTACTGCCGAGCAGATTGAACGGACAGGGCTGACTACGCTGGATCAGGTTATGGAGCGTTATGTTCCCGGAACAGGGACCATCCAGCCTGGAGGGTATGCCGCCATCGGGATGCGGGGGTTTCGCTCATATCAGAGTGCCAGCAGCAGTATTGGCGATCATGTGTTGATTTTGATCGACGGTCATCGCATTGGCATAGGCAATGCGGCGGCTATCCCCATGAGCAATGTGGAACGGATTGAGATTGTGCGCGGGCCGTCTTCCGTGCTGTATGGCGGATCGGCCATGGGCGGTGTGGTCAACCTGATTACCAAACGGGGCAGAGGGCCTGCATCAGGGGTGCTTGGCGCGAGCTATGGAACCTGGGACAAGCGAGCGGCAGAAGCCTCGATTTCCGGCGGGCTGGATGGTGATCGCTGGGGGTACTCGATCGGTGTGCGTGGCAATGCGTCTAGCGCCTATAAGGACGGCGACGGCAACCGATACAGAAATTCTGGTTACCATAACGGTTCTGTAGGGGGCGCACTGACGTTTCGTCCTGACAGTGCAACAGACTTATCGCTTGTGGCGGCGCATCAGTCCATGTTCGATACCGGCAGTCCCGGCGGCTGGTATGCATACGGTTTGACGCCTGATGACCAGATACGCAATACCTTCAACTATACAGCACTTGAATATGACACCAGACTGGATAACGACATCACATTGCGCGCAAGCCTGTATGGGAACCGCAATCGGTATGACTATGCCTGGGATGGGGCGTGGGGAGCTGGCAACTCCACATACCGCTCAGACACGCTTGGCGGACGGGTCGTAGCCGGTGTGCCGATAGGGTTCCTTGGCCGTTTGTCCTTGGGGGCCGAATACAATTATATGCGTGAAGAGTTGTACGGCTCTTCAGTTTCGCAGCCAAACGCGGCTTATGATGTAGCCGGTGTGTTTGCAGAACACTGTTTTACCCCTCGCGAGGATCTGACTGTTATCTGGGGATTGCGTTATGACGTCTATAGAGAACGGATTAAAGATACGGCAGGACTTGGCCTGGTTAACGCTGACAGCAAGACATTCAACCATTTGAGCTGGAGCGCCGGGGCAACCTGGTGGGCGCTTGACTGGCTGGGCTTGCGTGCGTCTGCGGCTACGGCATATGTGCCTCCGACGGCAAAGAACCTTGCCGGCGATTTCTGGACGAGCGGAGCGTGGGGAACCCACTATGTCGGCAATCCAGATCTGAATCCTGAAAAGAGCCTGACAGGTGAACTTGGCGTAGAGCTTGATTTTGGGACGTTACGGGGTAGCGCTGCTTATTTTTATACGAAATATCAGGATCGCATAGTCACCCAGATGTTGCCTGACTATAGTTATACCTGGAGCAACGTGGGAGATCAGCGTCTTGCTGGGATTAACGCCTCATTGAACTATAGAGATTCCTTTGATATTGGCTTGAATAAGCTGCTTGAATGCTCGGTGTATGGCAACGGCGAATTCTTTACCGAACGCCACAACAGGGATGGCGCCACAGCTGTGGCCATGTATGTTCCCAAATACAGTGCGGTGAGCGGTCTCGGGCTTGGTTACGGTATGTTCTGGCTGGATGTAAACGGGCGTTTTACCGGCGAGCAGTACCAGGATAACTTTACGACCTATGAAGTCACCAAAATGGGTGGGTTCACAACCTGGAACACGAGGTTGACAGTGCGCCCGACCAGGGAACTAAGCGTGTACCTGGATGTATCAAATCTTACGGACAAGCAGTATGCTTACACACTGGATTACCCCATGCCCGGCAGGACGGTCACGGTGGGCTTCACCTACGCCTATTAACTCGCTTGACAGCTGATGAGCCTTTTATGACACGCCCCGTTTTCGGTCACCATAATACTATCGTTGCCGGCAACGCGGGCGTGGTCTGGTTCTGGGGGGGAATGGCTCTGGTGCTTTCCCTGAGCATGGCACTGGTATGTGGATCGGCAGAGATCTCGTCTGCTGATGTCTTGGAATGGCTGTGCGGCAGGGGGCCCTTACATGTCCAGACAGTTCTGAGCGAAATACGGCTGCCCCGGGCCGTCATGGCAGCCAATGCCGGTGCTGCGCTGTCGCTGAGCGGCCTGGCCATGCAGACAGTGTTGCGCAATCCCCTGGCTGAACCGTATATTCTTGGCGTGTCCAGTGGCGCGGCGGTAGGAGTCCTTGGTGGTGTCCTGCTTGGTGGCGCGGCCTGGAGTTTTCGTCTGGGGGCGTTAGGAGGCGGCTTGTGTGCGCTTGTGCTCGTCTGTCTGCTTGGCCTGCGTCGTCAGGTGGCTGGCATTTTGCTTTCGGGCGTTATGCTGAATGCCTTTTGCGGGGCCATCATTCTATTCTTGCTTTCGCTCGCACCGCAGGCTGACGCTGGGACGGTGTATTTTTGGTTTATGGGGGATCTTGGCAGCGCTGTGCCCGGTGAGGTTTGGCTGACGTCGTTGTTGCTGTTACCGGGCTATCTTGTAATGCTGTGCTGCGGACAGGCAATGAATCTTCTGCAGCTGGGTGATGAAACAGCCTGGAGCCTTGGCGTACCGGTTCGTGGCGTCTGTTTTGGACTTCTCGGCCTGGCTTCACTTATGACAAGCCTCATTGTAGCTATGGTCGGCCCCATCGGCTTTGTTGGCCTGGTTGTCCCGCAGGCACTGAGACGAATATGGGGCTATGACCACCGGCGGCTGACGCCAGGCTGTCTGCTGCTGGGGGCAGCGTTTATGGTTCTGTGCGACACGCTATCCCGCAGCTTGCCCACGCAGGGAGACTTGCCAGCGGGAGTCATGACTGCGCTGATCGGCGCGCCACTGTTTATTATGCTGCTGCGGAGGGTGTCGTGAGCACGCCGGTACTGTCCGCAGAATGTATTACCGTTCTGGCCCGCAACCGCCATCAAGGTGCACTCACTGTCCTGGACGGAATCAGTTTCACGGCTGCCCCTGGTGAACTGGTCATGGTGGCAGGTCCCAGCGGCTCTGGAAAGAGCACACTGTTGCGCGTATTGGCCGGGATCGTCTCTCCTGATGCCGGTAAGATCCAAATCGGCCACCCTCTGCAGGCTCTGTCGATGTACACAGCTCGGGAGAGGGCCCGCTTTATGGCCTTTCTGCCTCAGGAGGACAATCCAGAGAACCCGTTTAGCGTGCAGGAGACTGTCATGCTCGGACGGTCGCCTTGGCAGCCATTTTATGGGATTGCCTGCGAGCAGGACAGGAGGCTGACACAGCAGGTGATGGTCTTGCTGGATGTTGCGCAGCTGGCGGATCGCCGTGTAGCATCGCTGAGTGGCGGTGAGAAGCAGCGCGTATTGCTGGCTCGGGCTCTTTGCCAGACTCCGCAGCTTCTGTTGCTTGACGAGCCGACGTCTGCCCAGGATTATGGGCAGCAGATTCGGATTATGAGCACACTGATCACCCTTTGTACAGTCCAGCGTCTGGCCGTTGTCATGGTCACGCACGATCTTAACCTCGCGGCCATGTATGCACATCGTTTGTTGTTGCTTAACCAGGGACGTGCGGCAGCGTACGGAACGCCGCGAGAAGTTTTGACGTCAACACAACTTGAAGCAATCTATCATTGTTCTTTTATAGTTGATGAACACCCATGTGCGTCGATGCCAAGAATCACACTCTCCCCGTTGCTGCCGCCCAGCCAATGACTGCTGGCAGGTCAGCCTTTAGAGCGTGGCTTTTGCTTTCTATTCTGGTTCACGGTGCAGTAATTAGTGGCGCAATCTGGGGTGGGCAGCCTCCTCTGACTTCTCTAAGTATGCAAGGCGGAGGCGGGACAATGATCGTCCTCATAGGAGGGAACACCCCGGTTGCCATAGAGATGGCTGGTGGAATGGACGCCAGCCCTTTGCCAGCCGTTTCTGATACAGACGATTCAGAAATGCTTTTAATGCCTGTGCAGGAAACGGCACACGCTAAGGCGACGGAAGACGCCGCGGTTAAACAAGGCCATATTGAAAAGCGTGCACCGCTTGCC
>CALUZP010000024.1 GCA_944325325.1 uncultured Desulfovibrionaceae bacterium | reverse complement strand
CGCACCCCCCTTGCCCCTTCCCAAAACGTTTACACACAACAAAAACAGGCCGGGCACGCAGTCCGCATGGCGTCCGCGTGCCCGAAAAGCGCAGTCCTGTCCGCTGTGGCAGCAAGTTCGGAAACCGGCCGTCACCCGGCCAGCGCGTCACCGGCAAAGCTGCTCTGGCCGGGGCTAGTCTTCCCTTTTCCATTCCCTGAAGGCTATCCTTCCAAGGAGGCATCCCGTTATCAGTTCCATAAATGCGACCGTGCCCCAGGGACCGTGTGCGGCAGTCCAGACGAGGGCGATGAGGATGCAAACCAGCGCAGCCGGCTTTTTGGGAAGGAAAAGCCCCAAAAAGAACCCCGTTGTCATAAAGGCAAACAAATAAACCAACATAGCTGATACGCCTCTTCAGGATTAATAATATACACCGTATATATACGGTGTATGCCTTATGCGCAAGCCCATATCCTGAATCAATGGACACTGTTGACTTGCGCTTTGCCCGCACCCTGAAGTCTTTGCGGCGCGCCAGAGGGCTTACGCAGGAGTCCCTGGCGCAACGGGCCGGAGTGGACTACAAATATCTGCAGAAGCTGGAAGGGAACAACCCTTCCTCGCCTACACTTGCGACCATGGAAAAGCTGGCCAGAGGGCTGGACATGCCGCTGCTTGAACTGGTGCGGCATTTTGTCGAGGAGCCGTGTTAGCTGCAATGGTGTAAAACGCATGCCGGGTGGAAGGGGGAATCCCTTTTACCAAAAGGGGTTCCCCCTTCCCGGTCTCCCCTTGCCCCTTCCCAAAAACTTTTGCACGTAACAAGAACAGCCTGGGCACGCGGTCCGCATGGCGTCCGCGCGCCCGAAAAACGCAGTCCTGTCCGTTGTGGCAGCGAGTTCAGAACCGGCCGTCACTGTCAGCCGGTCCGTACTGTCAGAAAGAGTGTTTTTTCAGGGACCGTCATCCACCGAAACTTGATCGCCCCGAAACCGGATTGCCCTGAAAGCGGCCGTTTGTGCGGTTCCGCCGGTGTTCTGGAAGAAGAGCGCGGTGTTACCGGCGCTGCCGCAACGGGCAGCGTTTTCAATCTCCGGGTGCCGCCGGTTCTGGCGGGTCTAAGGTCCGGGGTTCTTTCTTCCACGGTACACGTTTCGGGAAGGTGGATGGGGGCCCGGGGGAAGGAGGAGAACCCCTTTACAAAGGGGGTTCCTCCTTCCCCCGGAACACGCTGTTCCGGTTCCTGTCATGCGGCCGGGGTTCTGTTCAGGCCCAGTTCACCGGCGAGGGGGGTCATGGCGATGATGGACAGCGTCAAAAAGTCGCCCAGTTCGAGGCCGAGTTCGGCGCATTCCTTGATGTTGGCGCGGCTGACGCTGGCGGCGAAGGCCTTGTCCTTCATTTTTTTCTTGAGGCTGGAGGCCTGCATGCCTTCCATGCCGGTGGGCCGGACGAGGGCTGCGGCCATGATCAGTCCGGTGACGGTTTCGCCGCAGCGCAGGGCATAGTCGAAGCGGCTTGCAGGCTGGCAGCCATTCATTTCGTTGTGGGCGCGGATGGCCTGGAGCGCTTCTTCGGGGAGCTTGCCGGCCAGTTGTTCGGCGCTGATCAAGCCATGGCGTTCGGGAGCTTCATGGGTTTGCGGGTAATCGAGGTCATGGAGCAGTCCCGTGACGCCCCAAACTTCTACATCTTCTCCAAGCTGTTGGGCCAGCGCCCGCAGGATGGCTTCGGCGGCCAGTGAGTGACGGATCAGTGCCTGATCCATACCAGACTGCTGCAGGTATTCCAGAGCTTCTTCGCGTGTGATCATGATGACGTTCCTTGTCTTGTGAGTAGGGTAGCGGGCAGATGTATACTGTGCCGGAGCCATGGTGCATGGCGGCAGGCTACCGGCCCGTGAACGGGCTGTGTGTTTGTGCCGTGGCTGACTTGTGGACACACAGGGCGCATTGCCGGACGTATCAATACCTGAAGGCCGGGTTAACTGTAGGCGTTCCCAGGAATTTTTCAATGTTCCGCAGCAGGCATGTCTGGGGCACCTGGTCGCCAGGTTTACCATAGCTGGCCTTATTGGTTTGTGGCAGAGACGTGAAGGAGGCTGAGAGCCGTAGGGGGGAAAATTGTTTTCGTCGGATGCCGTGAGAAACAGATTTTTATGGGGAAAATGGGACTTGCTCCCTAGAGTTGACAACGCAGAGCCGGCAGGGAGGCTCTGGCTGCCGTCGCATGACTGATCCGCCTAGCCGGGACGCTTTCTATGTCTGCCATGCTCGATACGATTGTGTTGCAGGATGGGGCAGCGATTCTCGAGGGATTGTTACGTAATGTGCACGCCTTTGGACGCTGGAGGAACAGGGTATCCTGCGTGAGTCTCTATCGTTGCGGAGCTTGGCAGTGATAGCGTCAGGCATGCAGGCGATTGTGGCATTTTTAGATCTATTGGAGCTCTGGAACGGAGGTGGAGAAGAAAATGCACGTTGGTACGGGAGCTGGAAATAGGGAGGTGCTATTTCTGGTGCGTGACTTGCCTGGTAGTTTAGCGTAGAAATTTTCTACAGGGCTGGCCATACCTCTTGCACGGGGACGTCTTGCAGGGGGTTGTCTGGTTTAAGGATTGTGCTGCCTTCCCGCGCCACTGGTCATTCAGGTGCGCTGGTGCAGAGGTTCTCAGCTGGGAAGGCGGCGTAAACAGGCAGGGCAGTCTACTTCCTCGCAGGAGATAAATGTATGAACAACAGTCTGCTGGAAAGATTTCTGCGCTATGTGCGCATTGATACTCGTGCCGACGAGTCAGGCGAGTCCACGCCGAGTTCTCCAGGGCAGTGGACGCTGGCACGCCTGCTGGCGGACGAACTTGTAGCGTTGGGTCTGCATAATGTGCGGGTTGACGAGCACGCCTATGTAACGGCACGGCTTGAAGCCACGCCGGGGGCTGATGGGCCGGCCATGGCCTTTCTGGCACATTTGGACACGGCCTGTGAAGCGTCCGGCGCGGCGCGTCCGCGCGTTATTGAAGACTATGACGGCGGGGACATTGCGCTGGACACGGGGTTGCTTTTGTCGCCAAGGCAGTTTCCGGAGCTGACCGGACAGGTAGGCAAGACATTGGTTGTCACCAGTGGAGACACACTGCTTGGCGCGGATGACAAGGCCGGCATTGCTGTCATTATGACGGCACTCGAGCGGATGTGCCAAAGTACGATGCCTCACGGGCCGGTGCTTGTGGCATTTGTGCCTGACGAGGAAATCGGGCATGGCGCGGAACTGCTGGATTTGGACGCCTTTGGTGCTGCGTTTGCCTACACGGTGGACGGTACGGGACTGGGTACGCTGGAATGGGAAACGTTCAACGCTGCGCGGGCGGATATCTCCATTGAGGGGGTAAGTATCCATCCTGGATACGCCAAGGGCCGTATGATCAACGCCATTCTGGTGGCGCAGGCGATTATGGATGCACTGCCTGCGGACGAGACGCCGGCCACGACCTCGGGCCGTCAGGGCTACTTCCATGTACTGCACTGCAGCGGCGAAGTTGACGCCGCGAAGCTGTCGGTTCTGATCCGCGATCACGACGCACAGGCTTTTGACGCACGCAAGTCCCGACTGCAGGCGATTGTGGACGACTGCAACCAACGCTGGAGACTACCGGATGGCCGTCCTGCTGTGACGCTCGAGCTGCACGATCAGTATCGCAACATGGGTGAATATCTGGCCCGTGTGCCGCATGTGGTCGACACGGCGCTGCGGGCGTTGCGCGACTGCGGGCTTGAGCCGAAAGTCAGCCCTGTGCGCGGCGGCACGGACGGCGCACGCCTGTCTGCCAGAGGATTGCCGTGTCCCAATCTGTTCTGCGGCGGTCAGAACTGCCATGGGCCGTACGAATATGCCGTACTGGAAGACATGGATCAGGCTGTGCGGGTTCTCATCCGGCTTGCGGAGTTGTATGCCCACGGCGTGCCGGACTGAAAAAAGGCACGCCGCTGGTGCAGACAGTTGGAATGTTCTGGCCTGTAGCCGGTGAAAAAGGCGGTTCTTCCTTCTGCAGGAAGCGCCGCCTTTTGGATGTCTGGCGACTATTTTCTTATACTGTTTCAGAAGCCTGTTGCCTGCGTGGAATGCCGGCACCTGGCCGTGTGACCTGGGCTGTCCCGCCGGTGTTGGGATGCCTGCTTTTGTGGCTCGGCTAACGCGCACAGGCGGTGAAACAGGATGACAAAGCGGACAAGGCAGGATAACGGCTGCCCGGGCCGTTGTATGGGACATGACTGTTGGCGTGAAGAGTAGTGCAGAAGGTATGGTGTTTCACATTCCAAAACAGGTTTTGGAACGGAGGCTGGGGCATAAGGGAATCCTCTTGCCCAAAAGCGATGCAGTTTTCCCCAGCGTTGAGGTGCCCTGCATGGTCAGGCAGACGTCTTTAGAGGCCTTCGATGTAATTGATCAGAGTGTCGACGTCTTCCGAGCGGGTGGCCCAGCTGGTACAGAAGCGCGTGACAAGACGGCCGTCGGGCAGGGATGCCCAGTGAGCAAAAAGGCAGTGAGCGTCCAGAGCGGCGGCCTGTTGCACGGTGAGCAGAGGAAATTGCTGGTTGGTTGGCGAAGGGTAGAGCAGGTCACAGCCCTTCTGGCGAAAGGCTTCGGCAATGCGCAGTGCCTGGGTGTTGGCGTGGGCGGCAATATTAAGGTAGCGGCTGTTTTCGAGCAGAGCGAGGAATTGCAGGCCGAGGAGCCGTCCCTTGGCGAGCAGGGCCCCTCGCTGTTTCATGATATACCGGAAGTCCGCCTGCAGAGCCGGGGCTGTGATGATGAGAGCCTCACCGAACAGGGTTCCGGTCTTGGTGCCGCCAAGGGTAAAGGCATCGCACAGGCGGGCAAGATCGGGCAGCTGAACATCGTTGCCGGCGGCAGCCAGCCCATAGCTCATGCGTGCACCATCCACATAGAGCCAGAGCCCGCGCGAGCGGCAGACGTTGCTGATGGCGCACAGTTCATCAAGGCTGTAGAGTGTACCGTATTCTGTCGGCTGGGACAGATAGACCATGCCTGGTTGCACGGTGTGCTCACGATCGGTGTCGGCCATATGGGCGTCGTGAGCCGCGGCAATCTGTGCGGCGGTAATTTTGCCTGCGCGTCCGGGCAGGGGCAGCACCTTGTGTCCGGACGCTTCAACTCCACCTGTCTCATGTACGTTGATATGGCCGCTGTCAGCGCACAGGACGCCTTGATGCGGGCGCAGAGCCGCGGTTATGATGGCGGTGTTGACCTGTGTGCCGCCGATAAAAAAGTGCACGTCCCCGTTGCTGGCGCAGAGTGTGCGGATGAGCGCTGCGGCCTGACGGCAGTAGGGATCAGCCCCATAACCGGCAGTCTGTTCCAGGTTGGTAGTGCAGATCCGTTCTAATACGGCGGGATGTGCGCCTTCTGCATAGTCGCATTCAAAAAAAAGCATGGATTCTGCCTCCAGAGGTTGCTGTTAACTATGGGGGTACGTCCTGGGTACGTCGTGCTGCCGGTTTGTCAGAACGTCCCGAGAGGAATAAGGGACTGTGTATTACGGTGGCTGTGCCGTCATGTCCATCGCGTGACGTTATCCCAAGATTGTGCCCCCACAGCATCATTCGGTACACGCTGCAACCCCAAGGACCTGCCCGCTGGTATCAGAGCCAGCGTCCCGGGTTGATTGCCTTTTGCTTTGTCGGACGTTAGAATTCTGGCATTGCCTGCAAGGCGGGTAATCCGCGTGCAGAGGCCTGGCGCCGTCATATGCGGCCGCGCCTTTTAGAGCATGTTCAGTTGGAAACGCTTTGCGTTTCCAACCATACGGACTTTCGTTTCGCGGAAAAAACGCGTTCTTCCTCTCAATTTTGGCCGGGCGGCGCTGTGCTGCCACCTCGCGTTTTTGCCTTGTTCAATGGTAGAATGTTCTAGTGATCATTCAGGCAGTAATACAGGGCCATGGAAAGGCAGGACAGGTTCCAGAGTCGCTGCCTCATGGTGCATGCCAGCGGGAGCTCCATGTCACTGGGCAGCGAAGAGCCTTTTTGCGCGGCTGCGTCTGGGGCTGTCCGGGCAATAGTATTGTCGGGGTGGGGGCAGGGTATCTTTTGCGCTAACGGTGTGTCAAAAGAAATCTGCCGGAGCTGCTTGGGCAGTATGGGCTTGAAGACGCCGCCCGGGAAACGGCGGCCGGAACGTGGAGGAAAACAGGCCATGCCTGTACAGTTCATTGACTTGCATGTACACACGACGGCTTCTGACGGTTCAGACAGTCCGGCCAAGGTGGTGCGCCTTGCTGTGGCTGCGCGGCTGGCTGCGCTGGCCGTTACCGATCACGATACGCTGTCGGGCCTTGACGAGGCTGAAGCGGAAGGTAAGCGCCTGGGCCTGCGGGTGATCCGCGGCTGCGAGTTGAGCGCATCCAGCGAATACGGCGAGATTCACCTGCTTGGGCTCTGGCTGCCCCGTCACTGCCCTGATCTTGAGGCACGTTTGTGTGTCCTGCGCGAACGGAGGCTTGAGCGCAACGAGCAGATTCTCGAGCGCCTGCGCGAACTGGGCATGCCTCTGACGCTGGATGACGTCCGGCAGTTTTCCGGTGGTGATTCCATGGGGCGCCCGCATATTGCGCTGGCCATGAAAGCGCATGGTTATGTGCAGGATACGCGGGAGGCCATGCGCACCTACTTGGCGCGGGGATGCCCTGCATTTGTGCCTAAAGCCGCCTTTGCCCCTGAGGAGGCCGTGGCTCTGCTGGCTGGAGCAGGTGCAACCGTGGCCTTTGCCCATCCCATGTTGCTGCACTGTCCGCCCCAGTGGCGCGAGGCGTTGATTCAGCGGCTGATTCCCTGCGGTCTGCACGCTATCGAAGCCTATCACAGTGAACATTCGGCAGCTGACGAACGTGCCTGCGTTGAACTGGCCGCCCGCTACGGCCTGACACTGACAGGGGGGTCCGACTACCATGGCATCACCAAGCCACGCATTGCCATTGGCCGGGGTAAGGGAGGACTGCGGGTGACCCTGGCCGTGCTTGAACACCTGATCGAACAACGCCGGGCCCTGGGTTTGCCTGTGGATGATGAGGACGAACGCAGCTGATGGCAGTATGTCCGGGAAAGTAACGATTTTTACAAAATAGGTTTCTTTACTTTCCCATCCTCCCTTCCATTTTTTTCCAGGTGTTGCAAAGGCGGTATCTCTTCAGACGGTTTCCGGGTCTGTACAGATTTTTTGCCAGTAAAAACGGAGTGGAAGCCGGCCGGTGTCATGCTGGCGGCGTTTGTGGTCGTCTGGTCGAGTCGCAGGGGCCAAACGATGTTGGGCCCTGCAAACGTTTTAGGAAGGTGGATGGGGGAACGGGGGGAAGGCGGAAAGCCCTTTTGACGAAAAGGGTTGCCGCCTTCCCCCCGG